>JBIOWI010000065.1:0-3619 GCA_044868325.1 Hyphomicrobiaceae bacterium | reverse complement strand
CGATGGCTGCTTGTCCTTGCCGTCCTTGGCGGGGTCCGGCTGGGGCGCCGGGCTCTCGGGCGGCGGCGCGCCAGGGAGGCCGCCGGGCGCGAGCGAGATGGGCGTGGCGGCGCCCAAGTGGGTGCTGGGCGCCATGGCGGCCACGTGGGCGGCGTACATGAGATAGGTGCCGGCGCTGGCGGCGCGGCTGCCGTTGGGGGCCACGAACATCACCACCGGCACCGGCGAGGCCAGGATCGCCTGGATCATCTCGCGGGTGGAGGAAAGGAGACCGCCGGGGGTGTCCATGCGGACCACCAGGGCCGGTGCGCCGGAGGCGGCGGCGCGCTGCAGGGCCTTGGCCAGCTGGTCCGCCGAGACCACGCCGATGGCGCCCTTGATGTCGAGGAGCAGCACTTGCCGATCATTTGGCCGGTCGTTTGGCCGCTCGCCGGCGGGCGGCTGGGCCCCTGGTTGCGCCCCAGGTTGCGCCGCCAGCCGGCCGGCGCCCGGCGCGAGGATCAGCAGGCAGGCGCCGAGCGTCAGGGCCGCCCACGCACACGCCGCCCAGCGGGAGGCCCTGGGTGTGGCCCGGCGGAGGGCCGAGCGGGCTGCCGGATGCGTCGGAGGCGCCATCCTCAAGCTCTTCTCTCCCCCGCCTGAGCGTCCTTGAGCGTCTTGCCAAAAGCCTGGGGCCGAAGCTGGGCCGAAGCCTGTGGCCAAGCATATCGGGCCGTCCCGGCCGTTGCACCCGAATTCCGACCGCGTCAGCCGGCCAATGTTCGCCCCGGGGGGACCGATCTCGCCCGTCGACCAGTCTCGCTCTCGCGACCGCGGTCCGGCCGCCGCCGTCAACCGGCTCGACGTAGCAGAAATAGATGGTTCGATTGTACGCGAAGCCCCGATCGGGGGCCACATCGAGCAGTCCTGGCGAACGGCCGGCGATGGCATGGACGGCAGGAACGCCTTCAACCGGCGGCGACAGGGTGCCCTCCGGCGCCACAACGCGGAGGCGTCCAGGCCGCTCGCTGACGAGCGAGGGCGGCCGCCCCAAGGGTGCCCCCTTCCCCGTCGATGATACGCCAGGGAAGGCAGGAGGTGAGACTTGCCCAAGTCGCGCATTTCGGGCGCATGGTTCGGTCGGCCGACGGCGACGCGTCGCACGGCCATGCTTGTGCTTGTCGCGGCGCTCGTCGGGTTGCTGGTCTGGTGGCGGCTGGGGCGTGGCCTCGAGATCACGACCGTTGCCCCGACGCGGGGAACGGCGGTCGAGATCGTCTATGCCACAGGCGCAGTCGAGCCGGTGCGCTGGGCCAAGGTGGCGAGCCTGATCCGAGACCGCATCGTCGATCTTTGCTATTGCGAGGGGAAGAGCGTGGCCAAAGGCGATGTCCTCGTCCGCCTCGACGACCGCGAGCCGCGTGCGCAGCTCCAGGAGCTGAAAGCGCGCGAAGAGTTCTCCAAGCGCGAGATGGCCCGGGTGACGGACCTCCTGGGCCGGGGCGTCGCCACGACACAGGCGTTCGAGCGCATCTCCATGGACTTGCGCCAGGTCCAGGCACTCATTTCCTTACAGCTGGAGAAGCTCGACGACTACACCATCGCCTCGCCCATGGACGGCGTCGTCCTGCGCCGGGATGGCGAGATCGGCGAGATCGCGGAGCCCGGCCAGATTTTGTTCCGGGTCGGGGTGCCCAAGCCGTTGCAGGTGGTGGCCGAGGTCAACGAGGAGGACATCCCGCGCGTGGCGGTCGGCCAGACGGTGCTCCTGCGCACCGACGCCTTCGTCGGCCGGCGGCTTGAAGGCAAGGTGCACGAGATCACGCCCATGGGAGATGCGGTGGCGAAGACCTACCGCATCCGCATCTCCCTCCCCGACGATACGCCGCTGCATGTCGGCATGAGCGTCGAAGCCAACGTGATCGCGCGCGAGAAGAAGGACGCGCTATTGGTTCCCGCCGATGCCCTCCAGGGCCAGCAGGTGCTGGTGCTCGACGGCAATCGCGTGCGGCGGCGGCAGGTCGAGATCGGCATTCGCGGCACCCGCAGCGTCGAGGTCCTCTCCGGTCTCGGCGAGGCCGACCGCATCGCGTCGCCGGCACCCGCCAACGTTCCCGACGGAAGCCGCGTGCGCGCCATTGAAAGCCGGGCCAAGCCGTGAGCCTCGTTCTCGAGATCGCGCTCATCCACATCCGCTTCCGCGTACGCCAGACGCTGGTGGCCGTCGCCGGGGTCGCCGTCGGCGTCGGCTTCTCCATCATGATGTCGGCGCTGATGGAGGGCTCGCAGAACGACTTCATGCGACAGCTCATCGATGCGCTCCCGCACATTGCGGTGTCCGACGAGCGCCGCACGGCCACGGTGCAGCCGGCGGAGACGAGCTTCGACGCCGTCGAGATGCATGGGCTTACGCCGCAAGCACGCCGGCCCGGCATCAAGAACCCGATGGCGATCATGGCCTCTCTGGAGGGATGGATGCCGGGCGCCATCGCTCCCTCCACCAAGACGCAGGCCATCATCCGCTACGCCGCACGCGATGTCGCTACGAGCATCACCGGCATCGATCCCCACCGCGAGCCCAAGGTTTCGACGCTGGCGACGCAGATGCGCCAGGGCACGCTGCAGTCGCTTTACCGCTCGACCAACGCCATCGTCCTCGGCGACCGGCTGGCGGAGAAGATCGGCGCGCGCGTCGGTGCCAATATCACGCTCCAGGCAAGCAACGGCGCGCGCGTCGGCGCGCAGGTGGTGGGCACCTTCCGCTCCGGCATCCGGGCGGTGGACGAGAGCAACGCCTACGTGCTGGTGAAGACTGCGCAGGTGCTGGCACAGCAGACCGGCCTCGTGAACGAGTTGCGCGTGCGCGTCGCGGACGTCATGGCGGCGCACGAGGTCGCGCGCCGCATCGAACGCGAGACCGGCTACAAATCGGTCTCCTGGCAGGAGGCGCACGAGGACCTGCTCAGCGCCTTCGTCATCCGCAACATCATCATGTACACGATCGTCGGCGCCATCCTGCTGGTGGCGAGCTTCGGGACCTACAACATCATCTCCCCCATCACGCACGAGAAGACGCGCGACATCGCGATTCTGAAATCGCTCGGGCTGCGAGAGACCGCCGTGCGACGCATATTCGTCATCGAGGCGCTGGCGATCGGTCTCATGGGGGCAGCGGCCGGCTGGGTTCTCGGCTATGCCCTGACGCGCGCTCTCGGCGCCATCGAGATCAGGAACCCAGTGGTCGATTCGACCCGACTGCCGCTTGCCTACTCGGTCCTCCACTACGCCGTGGCAACGGCCGTCGCTCTCGCCTCCTCGCTGTTTGCGGGCTATTTCCCCGCCCGCAAGGCCTCCCGCCTCTACCCGGTGGACATCATCAGGGGGGCGACATGACGACCTATCGCCAATCTCGCAGCCGGAAGTTTGGCACGGCGCGCCCCGCAGGGTCCCCTCCCCCCTTGTGGGGGAGGGACAGGGTGGGGGGGAATCCCAAATGGCACAGGGCGGGGTTCCCCCCACCCCTAACCCCTCCCCACAAGGGGGAGGGGAATCCCGTCGAGCCTGCAACGAGCGATGAAGAACTGCTCGTCAGGCATTTCGCCTCCGCCATCGGAAGGGAGGCGACGTGAGCGACAGGGAG
>JBIOWI010000064.1:0-4561 GCA_044868325.1 Hyphomicrobiaceae bacterium | reverse complement strand
CCGCCGATCCGCTGCTGCTTGCGCGCATCCGCTCCACCCGCAGCCAGGTCGGCATGACCCGCGACCAGCGCCGGCGCAACGTGGCGGGAGCCTTCGGCGTGCCGAGCCGGCGGCGGCCGGCGCTGCGCGGGCGCAACGTCCTCCTCATCGACGATGTGGTCACAACGGGCGCAACGGTAGACGCCTGTGCGCGCACTCTGAAGCGGGCAGGTGCGGCACGGGTCGATGTCCTGGCCCTGGCGCTGGTCACCAACGAGGCGCTTGTCGCGCCCTGACGGCCGACATGACGGCCGGCATGGCGCCCCGCCGATACCGCTAAGGGTGTGGCCGCCTTCCGTCTATGCGCGGGGATGGCGAGCGCCTAGATTGTGGATAAGAGCCTTCTGGGACCTTGTGCCGCATGTCTGTGCAACGCGAAAGCTTCCGCGCCGGCCTGGTGCAGATGTGCAGCGGGCGCGACGTCGAGCGCAACCTCGCCGACGCCACCCAGCTGATCCGCGAGGCTGCCGCCAAGGGCGCGCGGTACGTGCAGACGCCCGAGATCACCACCCTCATGGAGATGGAGCGCGCGCGCCTGTTCGCCGCCGTGCGCCCCGAGGAGGGCAACCCGGCGGTGGCGCGCTTCGCCGCGCTCGCCCAGGAACTCGGCATCTGGCTGCATATCGGCTCCATGGCCGTGCTGCTCGGCAGTGGCAAGATCGCCAACCGCTCGCTGCTGTTCTCTCCCGCGGGGGCCATCGCGGCGCGCTTCGACAAGCTGCACATGTTCGATGTTGAGCTGCCGGGGGGCGAGAGCTACCGCGAGTCCAAGAGCTACCAGGCCGGCAGCGCCGGCGTGCTGGCCGACCTGCCGTGGGGCAGCCTGGGCCTCACCGTGTGCTACGACCTGCGCTTCCCGCAGCTCTACCGTGCCCTGGCCAAGGCCGGAGCCGATTTCCTGGCCATCCCCTCGGCCTTCACGCGCCAGACCGGCGAGGCGCACTGGCACGTCCTCAACCGCGCCCGCGCCATCGAGAACGGCTGCTTCGTGCTCGCCGCGGCCCAGGCCGGCAAGCACGAGAGCGGCCGTGAGACCTACGGTCACAGCCTCATTGTTTCGCCTTGGGGAGATGTTATCGCCGAGGCGGATGCGCAGGTGGGCGTCGTCGTGGCCGAGATCGGGCCCGAGGAGGTCGAGAAGGCGCGTCGGCGCATCCCATCGCTGCAGCACGACCGGCCGTTCGAGATCAGCCGCGCGGCGCCCGCACTGACCAGAGAAGCCTCATGATCCGCTACCGCTTGAGATGTGAGAAACGCCACGAGTTCGAGGCCTGGTTCGCCAGCAGCGCCGCCTTCGACCGTCAGGCCAAGCGCGGCCAGATCGCCTGCCCACGCTGCGGCACCGCCAAGGTGGACAAGACCCTGATGGCGCCCAGCATCGTCAAGGGCGTGAAGCGCACCAAGGCTGAAAAGGGTGCTGAGAAGGGCTCCGAGAAAGCGGCCGAGCAGATCGCCGCCGAGCCGCCGCCCGCGCAGCCTTCGCCTTCGCCGCCGTCGGCCGAGACGCATCGCCTCGCCGCCCACGGCGAGCTGGCCAAGGCCATGCGCAAGCTCAGGGCCGAGGTCGAGGCCAAGTCGGAGTACGTGGGCCCGCGCTTCCCGGAGGAGGCGCGCAAGATCCACTACGAGGAGGCCCCGCCCCGCGGCATCTACGGCGAGGCCACCCGCGAGGAGGCCCAGGCCCTGCGCGAGGAAGGCATCGAGTTCTTCCCCCTCCCGCCCCTGCCGGAGGACCACAACTGATGGCGTGCAAGGAAGCACCGCGCCGGCTGTTCCACAGCAGGCCGCTTCAGAGTAGCTGGTCAAGGTCGCGGGCGGCGTGGACGACGCGCACAATCTCAACGCCGTCGTCGATGGCGCGATAGAGTATGAGGTAGGCGCCGAACGGAAACGATCGGAGGTCCGGCCGCAACTCGGGGCGCCCTCGTCCGATAAAAGGGTTGCGGCCGAGCGCAGCAAACTTCTGGGTGAGCCGCTCTATGAAGCGGCGCGCATTCCCGGGACTGTCCTCGGCTATGTGGTCGCCGATCTCCTCCAGCTCCAATTCGGCCTGGGGGGACAGCCGGTACATCAGGCCACCCTATGTGACCGCTTCTTGTTGCCCTTGGTCTTTTCCAGCTCCGCCTGCTCCATCTCCGCGTACTTGGCGCGGAGGCGCTCCATGACGGGGGGACCCTCGACGGCAGGCCCGCTGGCAAGCCCCTCGTCCCACAGCCTGGCGATGCGCTCGCCTTCCAGGCGGCGCATCTCCTCCTTCAGCTCCCACTCGCGCAGGGCGGTGCGGATGACCTCGCTGGTGGTGGCATAGTCGCCCCGCTCGACCGCAGCCTTGATCTTGGCGTGCTGCTCGGCGGTGATGGCGACGGATATTTTCTCGATCTTGGCCATGGCGGAAGGAGTAGCATAAAGTACGACCGCTCCGCTAGGGCAAACCTCCCGCGAGCGCGGGTATCGGCGCCGCCGACGCGAAATGCCGCCAAGCGGGGACGGGACCGTCTACTACTGCGACTCCTACTCGCCCTTGAGCGCCTTGGACGGTTCCACTCGCGTCCGCGTTCGACGCTTCCTGCCAGACGCCGGCAAGGTCTGATCCGGAGCGGTCATCGCAGTACGCAACACGAGCCAGATCTACGCATACAGTGGCGGCGCGCTCGCGAAGTTTGGACTCGTTTACACTCGTACCAAGATAGTAGATAGCCAGCTGTCATGACGACTCCACACGACTCCACCGGAGAACCTTGACACCCTGCATAGTCAGGAGGAGCAACTGCGCGCCAAGGCGCTCGAGCTGGTCGTACAGGACGCCAAGCTTGGCTTCCATTTGGCTGTAACCGAACAGGCCATGAATGTGTGCGACATGCTGCGCCAATGCCAGACCGAAGACGAGAACCTGAAAGTCATCCAGATGCTTGGCATGCGTATGTTCAACGCCTTCGGCGCAAGTCTGAAGCTGGCACTGTCAGGCTACATCCAGAACAGTGCGCTGATCCTGCGGGACATTCTGGAAACCGTCTTCCTGCTGGATCTATTTAGCGGCGACCATTCATTGATCGCGAAGTGGCGCTCCGCCGACGCCAAGATCCTCCGCCAACACTTTTCGCCCGCAGCTGTGCGCAAGACTTTGGATAATCGCTACGGGCATACAACGGGCAAGCGCGAGGATCTCTACAAGCTGTTCTCAGAATTGGCTGGTCATCCGACGATGAAGTCCTCGTGGATGATGCGGCCACAGCGGGACGGTGATGCGGTCATAGGGCCTTTCATCGAGAAGACGAGCCTCGATGCCGTTCTCTCGGAAATGGGCCGTCTTGCCGTCCAAACTGGCCAGCATCTCGTCGCATTCTATCCAGAGGTATGGGAGGCGGGAAAGAAACCGAGGACTTCGTTCGCCGAGGCGACGCGCAACTGGTTCCTGACGTTCTATCCCGGCGCTTTCAATCCATAAAGCTGGTTTGGCCATTGTCCGTGAACCACTGATCGTCTTCAAGGTCAAAGAGGCGGGCCGTCACGAGGCAGGGGACGGACAGATGAAATGCCCGCTATTGGCACACAAGCTCCGATCACAGGCCCGCCAGGTTTCAGAGCACGACCGACGTCGCCGGGATTGTGCGTTGGGCAGGCGACACTAATCGGCTAGTGCCCAGCCTGCACCCCCCTTACGAGGGCGCCAAGAAGACCCCAGTCATCGTTGTTCCACGCGACGTACAGCGCCTCCGAGCCAGCTGCGAGTCCGCGCAGGAGGGCGTCGATCTCGGCCGATGGCGTGGAGATGTCCGCCCGGCCGCCCAAGGCCGGTCCCACACGGCAGCGGGTAAGCCGCGTGTAGCAGACATGGGCCAAGCCGGAGGCCTTCACCGTCTCGAAGCTCTCCGCCCCCGCGGCGACGGCGACGACGTGGGCGCCGGAGGCGCGCGCCGCGGCGAGCCCGAGCACCGAATCCTCAACCGCCGCGCACCTGGCCGGGTCGATGCCGAGCGCGCGTGCCGCGTAGAGATAGCTGTCGGGCGCCGGCTTCTTGGCGCGGCCCGTGCCGTCGTTGCCGGCCACCAGGTCGAAGCTGTCGGAGAGCCCGCTGTTGGCGAGAATCCGCTCCACCTCGTATTGGGGGTTGTTGGACACCACCGCCTGGCGCAGCCCCGCCGCACGAGCTGCGGCCAGCACCTCGCGCACGCCCTCGTTGATGGGGAAGGCCTGCTTCAGGCGCTGCGCCAGCCAGTCCTCGTGCGCGCCCTCCAGGGCTCGCGGCGGCGCCTCCACGTTGAGCGACTCGAACAGGAAGCGCCAGAAATCGCCCCCGCTCATGGCGAACCCCTCGCGCAGCAGGGCATCCGGGATATGGATCGAGCGCTCCGCATGGGCTGACAGGATGCGGGCGCAGACGTCGAGGTCGAACTGGAAGGAGTCGACCAGCGTGCCGTCCAGGTCCCACAAGATGGCGGCCGTGCCGGGCGGCAAGAACATCCGGTCGTCGAGGCTGATGCGCGGCTGCGTCACGCGGGGCTCTCCAGTGGGTGTCAGACCC
>JBIOWI010000063.1:0-9356 GCA_044868325.1 Hyphomicrobiaceae bacterium | reverse complement strand
GGGTCTGACACCGTGACACCAACGCTGGACTGAGAAATGGTGTCAGACCCAGAGGGTCTGACACCGTCCGCCCAGTCCGGATGACGGGTAGCTGGATGACAGACTTCGGGCTCTCCAACAAGGCGGTGATCGTCACCGGTGGCGCCGGGGGCTTGGGCCGCACCTTTGCCAAGGCATTCGCCGATGCTGGCGCTCGCGTGGCCATCGCCGATATCGACGCAGATGCGGCAGCGTCCGCCGCCAGGAGCATCGCCGCAGGCGAAGCCCGATGCATCGGCCTTGGCGTGAATGTGGCCGAGGAGGCGTCAGTCGTGAGAATGATGCAGCAGGTCCGCGAGGCCTGGGGCGCCATCGACGTGCTCATCAACAATGCTGCGCTCTACGGCACGCTGACACGCAAGCCGTTCTACGAGATCTCTGCCGAGGAATGGGACCGCGTGCAGGCGGTCAACCTCAAGGGCGCCTTCCTGTGCGCCAAGGCGGCCTTTGGGCACATGCGGGGGCGCGGGGGCAAGATCGTCAACATCGCCTCGGCCAGCGCGCTCAGCGGCTCGCCGCTTTGGCTGCACTATGTGGCCTCCAAGGGGGGCATGATCGCCATGACGCGGGGGATGGCGCGTGAGCTCGGCGAGCACGGCATCACGGTAAACGCGGTCGCGCCCGGCTTCACCCTGACGGATGCCAGCCGCAAGGTCTCCGACAACGCCGAGAGCTGGGGCGTGGACCGCGGCGCCATCCGCCGCGCCGAGCAGCCCGAGGACGTGGTGGGCGCGGTGCTGTGGCTCGCCTCGCCGCACAGCGACTTCGTTACCGGCCAGACGCTGATCGTCGATGGCGGGCGGCAGTTTCTGTGACAGAAGTCAGAAATCAGAAGTCAGAAAATCAGAAGAAGCGCGCTCGTTCGATGCTGACTTCTGACTTCTGATTTCCACTGGGAGCCAGAATGGCGAAGGACACGGGCCTCACGGCGCTGCTGCTCGACTTCGGCTGCGTCATCAGCAAATCTCTCTTCGAGAACATGGAGCTGGTGGAGCGCGGGCTCGGCCTCGTGCCCGGAACGCTGCGCTGGCGCGGCCCGCTGGACCCGGCCGGCGATCCCCTGTGGCGCCATATGCAGGCCGACCGCATTACCGAGCGGCAGTACTGGGCGATGCGCTCGGCCGAGGTGGCCGAGCTGGTCGGCGAGACCTGGGAGACTTACGGCTTGCAGGAGAGGGCGTCCCTCATCTGCGGAGCGGCTTGGTTCCGCTCCGAGATCGTCGGCCTGCTCGACGATGCCCGCGCTGCCGGCATCCGCACCGGCGTGCTGACCAACGAGCTCGCCTTGTTCCACAGCAACGAGTGGCTGGCCTCCGTGCCGGCTCTGAAGCGCATCGACGCGATCGTCGACGCCACCTTCACCAAGGTGCTCAAGCCCGACCCGCGGGCCTACCGGATGGCCCTGGAGGCCCTGCAGGCCCGCTCGGAGCGGACCCTGTTCGTCGACGACCAGCTCCGCAACATCCGCGGCGCTGAGGCCGTCGGCCTCTCCACGGTGCATTTCGACGTGCGCCGCCCTGCGGAGACGATCGCGGAGATCCGCGCACGGTTGGGTTTGGCGGCAACGTAGGGTGCAATGCTGCGTCAGCGGCATTGCGCCGAGCCGACCTTCGACAATCGGCCCCGGTTGGCACAAGGGGGATCGGTGCAATGCGGCTTTCGCCGCATTGCACCCTACGTATCCCGCCGCAGCCCCAAGTCCGCACACATCACCTCGAAGCAGTTGAGGCTCGACCCGCGCCCGATGCCGGAGCCGGAGTGCAGGTTGGAGGAGCAGCAGTACACATTCTTCAGGATGACGCGGTACCCGGACAGCTCCGGGATAGGACGGAAGCGGCCGAGCTGGGAGGCGATGGTGGAGCCGGCCGAGTAGCCGCCCTCGATCATGTCCGGATGCATGGTCTCGATGTTGTCCGGGCCGGCGACGTGGACGGCGATCACGTTGTCGCGCGTCATGTTGGGCGCGTAGTGGCGCCATTGCTCGATCAGCCTGGTCTTGAAGCTCTCCTTGACGGCGCGCCACCCCTCGCCGTTGAACAGCCGTCGCGGCGCGGCGAATTCCTCGACGCCCACTAGGTGCTTGCCCACCGGCGCGCGTGTAGAGTCCCACAGCGTATCGACCGAGGTGAATGCGTAGATCCGCTCGGCGTGGCCCTTGAGGTAGATCTCCGGCTGGTAGCGGGTGGCGATGTAGTCCGGGTCCTTGGGGCCCCAGAGCAGCCGCGGCTGCGGCCCCACCGCCGGGTTGGACTGGGCGGCCGCATAGCGTGGCGGCTCGTGCAAGGCGACATTGGCCCAGAACAGCTGGCCCCGGTCGTAGTGGATGTTCTTGAGGCGATGCACGATGCGGTGGTGGACGGCAACACTGCGCATCAGCCGCAGCACCGTCTGCGGCAGCCCGAGCGAGCTCGCCACCACGTTGGCTGCGACCGTGCCGCCCTTGTGCAAGCGGATGCCCGTCGCCCGGTCGCCGCTGGCAAGGATCTCGTCCACCTCCGACTGGGTAAAATACTCAACGCCGAGCTTCTTTCCCGCTGCCACCAGCGCGTCGCTGATCGACTGGCTGGCCCCTACCGCGATGGCGGCCGGCTCGAATGACAGGGCGAGGGGCAGCACGTGGATCAGCCCCTGAAGGCCGATCACGTCGTCGCCGAAACAGCCGGTAGACGTGGCGGCGGCGCGCATGAAGAGCGTGCGCAGCTCCGGGCTTTCGAAGAAGTCGTAGGCGAGCTGGCGCAGCGTCATGAACTGGTGGACAGGCTCGATGCCGGTCTCCGGCCGGCCGACCAGCTCCTCCAAGGGATCGGGCATACCCCAGGGCGGCGGCGCGGTGAAGCGATGCCTGGCGAAGGCCGGCTTCCAGTGGCGGGAGTACTTTTCCAGAAGGTCGAGGTAGGTATCGGCGTCGCGCCGGGAGAAGCGCGCGATCTGCGCATGCGTGCGGTCGACGTTCTCCTGGGCATAGGCCTGCCGCCCGGTGGCATGGTCGACCACCTTGAAGGCCGAGTAGCCGACGAACGAGGTGCCGTCCTCCCAGACCATGCCCTCGTTCTCGTCGGGGAACACGTAGCGCAAGCCCTCGGCCTCGAGGCCGAGGTCGCGGTAGGCCGGGTGCCCGTAGAACCGGGTCCAGTGCGAGCAGTAGTTCATGAGGAAGCCGGGTGCCGGGCCGCGCCCGCTGGTCGCACCGCCGCCGATGAGGCCCCTGCGCTCGAACACGCCGACCTTCAGACCGGCGCGGGCGAGGTAGCAAGCAATGATCGTTGCATGATGGCCGCCTCCGACAACCACCACATCGTATCGCGCGTCGGCCATCGTAGCCCTTCCCCCAACCCCAGCGCATGTCTCAGTCGCGAAGCCACGGCTAGGCTACAAGAAGTGCCCTTGCGAATGCGCTCGAGTTGCGATGTGGTTTCACCACGTGGAAGGTGCGCCGCTCATCCGTTTGCCTGGTCAATCCGATGCGTTTCGTCCGAAAGAGACCGCTTTTCGCGGGCGTATCGCACGAGCGCCAGGAAGCGGTAGAGGCCGTGCACGAACTTGCCGTAGGGGAAAGTGAGGAACAGGGCGAGCACCACGCCGAGGTGCAGCGCGAGCAGGAGCCCCATGGCCGCGGTCTCGCGCAGCGCCAGCAGGGCGAGGCCCGTCAGGCTGGTGAGGAGCAGCATCGCCAGGAAGGCGACATCCATGCCCAAACTGGCGCGGTCCTTGATCTCCGGATCGCGCCGCAGCTTCGCCGCCAGCAGGCCCACCGGCCCCACCACCAGCCCGAGACCGCCCAGCGTGCCCAGCAGCACCGGCAGGTCGTACCAGGCATAGGGCGCGGCGCGGCCCAGGAGGTAATGGTAGACGGTCGCCACGCTGGTGGAGGCGAAGCAGAGCAGGAAGCCGTAGAACGCGAGGTGATGATAGAGCCGGCGTGCATCGGCGGGCGCATCCTCGGCATTGAAGCAGCCCGCCCCGCCGCCGTCGAGATAGCGCAGCGTCGAGGCGTCCTTCACGGCTTGCCAAAGCGAGGCGGGTTCGGCCAGCGCCCCCGCCGGCTCGCCAATGTCGCGCCAGAAGGCGCGCATGCCCATCGCCGATGCCACGATGGCGTAGAGGAACGCCGCGCCGAAGATCGCCACCATGACGTTGTGCGGCATCAGCCGGTAGAAGGCGCCCGGCCCCGTGTGCACGGCAAACAGCGCCGCCGGGTCGTGCCAGGCGACGAAGCCCGCGATGAACGCCGCCACCGACAGTGCCGCGATCAGGCTCACCGCCAGGCCGTTGCGCGCGAACAGGCCGGACAGAGCGCGCGGCCAAGCATAAGCAGCGTACGACTGCGCCCGCACTTCACTCAGCACCTTCGGCACGTTCACATTGAACTCGTGCGGCGGCGAGAACTGGCAATCCACGTAGCAGGCGCCGCAGCTGTGGCAGAGGTTGGCGAGGTAGTTGAGATCGCCGTCCGCAAAGGTGCGGCGCATCTCCATGGCCGGGAACACGGCGCACAGCCCCTCGCAATAGCGGCAGGCGTTGCACACCGTCATCAGGCGTGCCGCTTCCGCCAACGCCTCGGTCTTGTGCTCGGCCATGGCTTCAGGTTGGGCATCAGTTGCGGGCATGGCGCGCGGCCTCCCTGCCGGCGATGCGGCCGAACACGCTGCCGATGGTCATGCCGACGCCGGCGGCGTAGCCCTGGCCCAGCACGTTGCCGGCCATGATCTCGCCGGCGGCGAACATGTTGGCCGAGGGGCGGCCGTCCGCCATGTGCACGCGCGAGTCCCGGTTCACCCGCGTGCCGAGATAGGTGAAGGTGATGCCGGGTCGCACCGGATAGGCATAGAACGGCGCCTGCTCTATCCGCCGCGCCCAATGCGACTTGGGCGGGTCGACGCCATCGGTGCGGCAGTCGTCCAGCACCGTATGGTCGAAGGTGCCAGGTCGGACGGCGGCGTTGAACGAGCTGACGGTCGCCTCCAACGCCATCGGATCGAGGCCCAGCTTCGCAGCCAAGTCCCCAATGCTGCCGGCCGCGATCGGCGGATAGCACGACGGCATGAACATGTTGAGCACGGAGGCGTCGAATACGATGTAGGCGATCTGGTCAGGCTGCTGGGCCACCAGCCGGCCCCAGATGGCGTAGCGCTTGGGCCAGATGTCCTCGCCCTCGTCGTAGAAGCGCCGGGCGTTCCGGTTCACGACGATGCCGAACACCACGCAGTCGAGCCGCGTGACGATGCCTCCGTCGTACTTGGGCGCGCGCGCGTCGATGGCCACCGCATGGCACTGCGTCGGGTCGCCGATCGGCTGCACGCCGGCATCGAGCAGCATCTTGAGCACCGTGCCGCGATTGTTGGGCGTGCCGCGGATGAGGAAGTTCTCGGCGATGTCGCCCCAGCCCTGCTTCAGCCAGTCGAGGTTGGACTCGAAGCCGCCCGATGCCGCCACCAGCGCGCCCGCCCGCACCCGCGCGAGGCCCTTGCCGGACGACCTGAAGACCGCCGATAGGAATAGTCCGTCCCGGATGTCGAGCCCCATCACCTCGGCCTCGTAGCGGACCTCGACGCCCAGCCTCTCTGCCGTGCGGTAGAGCGTGTTAAGCATGGCCCGGCCGCCGCCAAGGAAGAACGAGTTGGTGCGTCCCAGGCTCAGCGTGCCGCCCAGCGAGGGCTGGAAGCGCACGCCCTGCTCGGCGATCCAGGTGAGCACCTCCTTGGACTCGCGAATCATGTGGCGGGCCAGCGCCTCATCCGTCTTGCCGCCGGTGACGCGCTTAAGGTCGTCCCAGAACTCCTCCTCGGTGTAGGGGCCGGTGAGGGTGTCGGTGGCGCTGTCGTGGGCGCAGCGCATGTTGCGGGTGTGGCGCGTATTTCCGCCGCGATAGAACTTGTCAGCCGCCTCCAGCACCAGCACCGAGGCGCCGGCCCGCCGCGCAGCGATGGCGGCGCACAGCGCCGCATTGCCGCCGCCCGCCACTACCACGTCGTACCGGCGGGGGTACTCGGCGATGTCCTGGCCGTCAAAGGCGGTGCCGCATTCGCTCGTCATCGACTCCTCGACCTCGGCTTCGCAGCATCGGCCCCCGCAATTGACAGTCAACTCGTGGCCTTTACATTGTCGTAGTCGATTTTACAATGTGGCAACATGGGTGTCAGACCCTCTGGGTCTGACACCAGCACGGGTGAGGAGACATGGCACCACGCAAGGGCGGCGACCTGACCTTCGTCGTCGTCACGACGCCGGTCAGCGACGAGTAGGAGGAGCGGAGACCCCTCGCTCCGATCGTCGCGTTCCATTCTACTGTTGGAGACGAGGGGTCTGACCCCTTTCGGAGAGGCGGCAATGGCTTCGGCGCGAACGAGACCCAAGGCGGCTGCGGTCCCCGCGCATCGTCGCGCCCCGTCGTCGCACGCGCCCTCCGGCGACCGCGGCAAGATCCAGTCGCTGAAGCGCGCCTCCGCCATTCTCGATGCCGTGGCCCGGCATCCCGAGGGGATTGGCCTGTCTCAGATCGGCGCCAAAGTGGGGCTGCACTCGAGCACGGCCTTCCATCTGATCCAGACTCTGGTGAGCCTGGGGTTCCTTGCCCAGCTCCCGGACAGCCGACGCTATCGCATCGGCACGCGGCTGTTCGCCCTGGCGGCGGGCGCGCTCGACGAGACCGCGCTGCTCGCGCTGGCGACGCCAATCCTGGAGCGGCTGAGCGCGGAAACCGGCTATGCCTCCCACCTTGCCATACGGTTGAAGCAGGAGATCGTCGTGATTGCGCGGACGGCGGCGACGGGCCTTCTGCAACTGGCTGGCCATCCCGGCGCGACCCGGCCGGCGCACGCGACCGCGATCGGCAAGGTGCTGCTGGCGGCCATGCCGCCCAGCGAGCTCGACCGGGTGTTGGACACCCTGCCGCTGCCGGCCTTCACCCCCATGACGATCACCAGCCGACAGTCGCTCCGCCGGGAGATCGAGGGCATCAGGCGCGCAGGCCTTGCCCACGACAACTGCGAGCTCGATCGCGACGTGCGCTGCATCGCCGTCCCCGTCTTCGATTTCGCCGGCCGCTGCACGGCTGCGATGGGCATCTCCGGTCCGGCTTGGCGCCTGATGCCGGAGGCGATGGAGAAGCTGGCGCACCAGCTCAGGGCTGCGGCGGCGGAGCTTTCTGCGCAGCTTGGACGCAGAGCGGGTAGGCCGGGCCAGGCATAAAATCCAGGACAACCATCGCTCAAAGAGGAAACGACATGGATAAGATCACCAGGCGCACGCTTCTGGCAGCGGCGGCCGCATTCGCCGTTGCGAAGACGGTGCACGCGGAGCCCTCCTCGACCACCCTCGTGGTGCCGTTCCCGCCGGGCGGCTCGACCGACGCCCTCGCACGCCTGTTGCAGCCGACCTTGCAGGAGAAGCTCAAGCGGACGGTGATCGTGGAGAACAAGGCGGGTGCCGCCGGTGCACTCGGCGCGGTGCAGGTGGCCAAGAGTCCGCCCGACGGCTCAGCCTTCCTGGTCACCTTCGACTCGCATGCCGTGATTCCGGCGATCCTGGAAAAGCCGCCCCTCGATATCGAGAAGGACCTTGCTTCCGTTTTCCTGGTCGGAACGGCGCCCTACGTGATCGCGGCCAATGCCGAGAAGCCCTACAAGACCATCGGCGACGTGATCGAGGCGTGCCGCAAGCAGCCGGGCGCGGTGAAGTACGCCTCCGTCGGCGTCGGCACGCTGGGCCACCTTGCCATGACCGTGATCGGTAAGCGCTCAGGTGTCGAGATCGCGCACGTCGCCTACCGTGGCGGCGGCCCAGCCATGAACGACGCGATCGGCGGACATGTGGACCTCATTGCCGGTTCCGCAGCCCTCATCGCGCCGCAGCTGGACGGCGGCAAGCTGCGCCCCATTCTGCAGACGGGCCGCGAGCGTCTTCCTCTCCTCAAGGACACGCCAACGGCGATCGAGGCCGGCTTCGAGGACTTCGAGACTCTTGCCTGGTGGGGCATATTCGCACCCAAGGGCACGCCCGCCGACGTGATTGCCGTCGTGGAGGGCGCCATCCGCGAGGCCTTGAAGGACCCTGCGGCGGCGAGGCGTCTGCAGGAAACCCAGCAGATGACACTCAGGCTCGGCGGTCCGAAGGAGATGGACGACTTCCTGGCCAGGCAGGTGCGTTTCTGGGGCCAGGTCGTGCGCGATAACAACATCCGGCCGTAGCGGCACCGAGTTCGCCGTGTTCGGTCGCCGGTCGGCGGGCGAAGGCGCCGCCATACCGGTGCTCGACAAGTACCGGCTCGTTCCTTTCGCGACGATCAACGCAGCGAGCGAGGCCCAGGCGGCCGAGATCGTCGCCGCTGCCGAGGCCGCGTTCCGCCGCGGCGCCCCTTCCCCCTATGAGCGCGGGGCGGTCCTGGAGAGCGCGGCCGCACTGCTGGAGGCCCGCTCCGCAGACTTCGTCGCCACCATGCAGGCAGAGGCCGGCTTCACCGTCGCCGACGCCGGTTGGCGAGGAAAGCGCTCTAGCCCCGCTCCAACACCAGCGTCAGGCCGAGGAGGGAGCTGTCGATGAACTGAATTTCAATGACCTGCTTGGCGTCGAGCAGGATGATGTCCATGTTGGCCTTGAGCCCCTCGCCGCGCACGTTGACCTTGAAGCCGCGCGGCGTCACGGTGCCCGCAAGATCGCCCTTCATGTTGCGGACCAGCTCCTGCCACGAGCCGGTGAGCTTGCCGGAAGCGTGGGAAACGACGCTCTGCACCTCGACATTGCCGCCGGCCGAGGCACAGCGGATGCCCTGCTTGAGCTGGTCTCCGGCCCGGACATAGTGGTAGGTCACGCGGCACTTGACATGCTCGGTGGGGTTGCCCTTGACGCCAAGGCGGCCCTCACCCACCCAGCGGCCGACCAAGCTCTCCAGCGGCGAGACATCGACGGCGGCGGCCGGCACAGGGCGCCATACGGCGAGCCCCAGGATGGCGGCGGCCGCCAGGAGCCGCGTGACGGCGACACTCCGCGGCGCCGATCGCCGCGTGGACCTGCTCTCGCACATGCCCCCACACACCTCGCAATACTAGACGCCTCGACACGATCTTAACCGAAGCCGGTCGCACCACGCGGTGACTGACCTGCCACGGCTTGCTTACAAAAGCGTAAAGGCGCGGACCGGCTTGAGACATCTCGCGGCCGGCTGCCGGTCGGCACTTTCCTCGGTCCGGCGCGCGCCCAGGGTGATTCAAAGTACCGCACTGCTTGGTAGCTGACACGGGGCGCAAATCGGATTCTGTAGCGGAGCCACTGGGATGGAGGTGGCTCGATGGCACAGACGCTGTGGGAGGTTCTCGGCGCGG
>JBIOWI010000062.1:0-4170 GCA_044868325.1 Hyphomicrobiaceae bacterium | reverse complement strand
GGGTCTGACACCTCACTTCCCGAACAGCACCTCCGGCAACCACAGGGCGATGGGCGGGAAGAAGAACACGATCAGCAGGCCGATCACCTGCAGGATCATGAAATCGAACATGCCGCGGTAGATCCAGCTCAGCTCCCATTTCGGCGCCACCGACTTCAGGTAGTAGGCGGCCATGGCGACCGGCGGCGACAGGAACGCCGTCTGCAGGTTGACCGCAACCAGCGTGCTGAACCAGAGCAGGTCGATCTTCATGGCCTCCACCACGGGCAGGAAGATCGGCAGGAAGATGAAGATGATGGCCGGCCATTCCAGCGGCCAGCCCAGCACGAAGATGATCGCCATCAGCGCCACCAGCATCGCCGTGGGCGGCAGGTTCCACGACAGCAAGGCGTCGGCGATCATGGTGCTGGTGCCGAGCCGGGTGAACACCGAGCCGTAGATGTTGGAGGCGACAGCCAGGAACAGCACGAGGCTCGACGTCTCCAGCGTGTTGCGGCACGCCTCGAACAGGCCGCGGAAGGAGAAGCGGCCGTAGCCGATCATGAGCAGAAGGGCGCCGCTCGCGCCCATGGCCGCGGCCTCGGTGGGCGTGGCAAGCCCGAAGATGATGCTCCCCAGCGCCGCGAACATCACCACGGCCAGCGGCACGATGCCGGAGAAGAACTCGCGCACGATCTCCCAGCCCGAGGTGGCCCACTGGTCGCGCGGCAGCGGCGGGCCGAGGCTCGGATTGATGAAGCTGCGGATCATCGTGTAGGCAATGTAAAGGAAGGCCAGCAGCAGGCCGGGGAAGATGGCCGCCGCGAACAGCTTGATGATCGATACGCCGACGATGGGACCCATCACCACCAGCATGACGCTTGGCGGGATGAGGATGCCGAGCGTGCCGCCGGCGGCGATCGAGCCGGCCGACAGCTTCGGATCGTAGCCCGCCCGCATCATGGCCGGCGCCGCCATCATGCCCATCACCGTCACCGAGGCGCCGATGATGCCGGTGGCCGTGGCGAACAGCGTGGCGGTGAGCAGCACGCCCAGATAGAGCGCGCCGCGCACCGGCGCCAGGATCAGCCGGAAGGCGCTGAACAGCCGCTCCATCAGGCCCGCCTTCTCCAGCACGTGGCCCATGAAGATGAAGAGCGGGACGGCGGCGAGCGTCTCCTCCTTCATCAGCCCGATGGTCTGCAGCACCATGAGATAGAACACGGTGTCGCCGAAGCCGATGTAGCCGAAGACGACGGACAGGATGATGAGCGTGAAGGCGATGGGGAAGCCGGCGAAGATGCCGAGCAGCAGCGCGGCGAGCAGGATCAGGCCGAGGATTTCGGTGCTCACAGCTGCCTCCCCGTCCGCGCCGCGTAGACGGCCTTGAGAAACTCGGAGATGCCCTGGATGAAGAGGAGGGCGAGCGAGATGGGAATGACCGCCTTCAGGGGATAGAGCGGCGGCCGCCACGGGCTGGCGTCGGAGACCTCACGGATGTCCCAGGAGTGCAGCGCCTCCTGCAGTCCCGCCCAGAAGAAGAAGATGACGCCGGGAAAGAACAGGAGCAGGTAGAGCGCCGCATCCACCCAGCCGCGGGTCCGCACGCTCCAGTTCATGTAGAAGATGTCGGTGCGGATGTGCCCGCCCTTGTAGAGGGTATACGCAGCACCCAGCATGAAAATGGCGCCGTAAAGCATGTAGGTGACGTCGTAGGCCCAGATGGTGGGCTTGTGGAAGACGTAGCGCGCGATCACCTCGTAGGTCAGCGCTCCCACCAGCGGCAGCGACAACAGGCAGAAAATGCCGCCGCATAGCTCCGCGAACCCGTCGATGATGCGGACGATGGCGCCGAGGATGCGCGGCGGCCTCTCGCCACCGGCTGTCGTTGCGTCAACCACGCGCTTCTCTCCCCGTGGCGTGCAGGGTCATGGCCTGCCGCTCCTGTTTTGCACCGATGAGGACTTTAGGACATCCGTCGCGCTAAAGACCATCGCGCCGCGACGCGGATGGACCGTCGATCGGCTTCGTGTCTGGCCGCACCCCCAGCGCGATCTGCCCCGCCGATCGGAAATGCGCCTTACTAGCTGAGGTAGATCTTGTCCTTCCAGTAGAACTCGCCCGCGAAGTTGTACGGCGGGAACCACGACATCTTGAACGGCACGATCACCTCGGCGTACTTCTTCTGGCTCTCGATCACCTTGCGGTAGAAGGGATCCTTGGCCGCGTACTCGGCCTGGATCTTCTCCCACTCGTCGAGGAAGTTCTTCAGGATCTCGTCCGGCGTGCGGTGCATCTGCACGCCGCCCTTGATCAGATCGAGGCACGCCTCGGCCGTCTCGCGGTTGAAGGCGAAGTTGCGCATCTGGGTGGCATAGACGCTCGCCACCTTCATGATCTCCTGCACGTCGGGCGAGAGCTTGGCCCAGGTGTTCTTGTTGATCACGATCTGGCCGCCGGTCACCGGCTCGTGCATGCCGGGTGTGTAGTAGTGCTTGGCCACGTTGTGGAGGCCGAGCTTCTTGTCCTCCACGCAGTTGATCCACTCGGAGCCCTCGATCACCCCGCGCTCCATGGCCGGCACGATCTCGCCGCCGGGCAGCGTTACCACCGACACGCCGAGGCGGCCGTAGGTCTCCGCGCCGATGCCGTAGATGCGGTACTTGATGCCCTTGAGGTCGGCCAGGTTCTTGATCGGCTTCTTGAACCAGCCCAGGCCCTGCGGGTAGTCGGTGGGCATCGGGAAGCCCACGACGTTCATCTTGAGGACATCCTTGTAGAACTCGTCGAGCAGCGCCATGCCGCCGCCGTCGTAGTACCAGGCCCAGTAGTCCATGCCGTCCATGCCGAACAGCGGCCCGTGCGACATGGGGATGCCGGCGAGGCTCTTGCCGAGGATGTAGCCGAAGGGCGAGGCGCCGACCTCGAGCACGCCGCGCGAGACGCCGTCGAACACCTCGAAGGCGGGCACGATGGCGCCGGCCGGCAGCGTCTCAACCTTCACCTTGCCGCCGGACATCTTCTCCACCGTCTCGCCCCACAGCTTGAAGATGAGATGGAAGTTGGACGACGCGGGGTGCGACGACTGGCCCTTGAGGACCATGGGTTTCGGCGCCTGGGCCTGGGCCGGCCCCGGCTGCGCCACAAATGCACCTGCGGCAAGGAAAGCCAGCAGGGCCGCACATGCGGCCAATGGGCGTCTCGTCATTCCTGCGTCTCCTCCTCTGGCAATGCCCCCAATTTTGCTTGCGATCGGTGCCCGGGATGCCGTCCCGAGACCGTAGGTGGGCGGTTATTGCGCTGCTATTCGTCCGCGCATGAGTGCCGGGCGCTTTTCCACTTGTTGCGCATGCGCGAGCTTGGTCCTAAACGAAGTCATACGATGACCCGACAAAAACCAAGTCTAGACACCCCGCGCCCCCCTGGCAAGCGCGCCCTGCTGCGGCCGCTGCCTCCCGTGCGCAACCTCACGGACGAGGTGATCGCCCGGATCAAGAAGGAGATCAGCGCCGGGCGGCTGCCGCCGGGAGCCCGCCTGCCCACCGAGCAGGAGCTGATGGCGGCCCTCGGCGTGAGCCGCACGGTGGTGCGCGAGGCGGTGGCGGCGCTGCGCGCCGACGGCCTGATCACCACGCGGCAGGGCTCCGGCGCCTACGTTTCCGCCGACGTGAGCCGGGTGCCGTTCCGCATCGATCCCGAGGGCCTGAGCTCGATCGAGGACGTGCTGGAGGTGATGGAGCTGCGGCTCGCGATCGAGGTGGAGGCCGCAGCCCGGGCGGCGGAGCGCATCACACCGCGCCGCCTGGCGTCGATCGATCGGGTGCTGCGCGCGTTCGAGGACGCCATCCGCCGCGAGGAGGCCGCCGTCAACGAGGACTTTGCGTTTCATCTCGCGATCGCGGAGGCGTCCGGCAACACCCGCTTTGCCGAGCTCCTGGAGTTCCTCGGGCGCCACGTCATTCCACGCCAGAGCGTGCGTATCACCCTCACCGGGCCCGAGGAGCAGCGCGAGTATCTGGCCGGCATCCAGGCCGAGCACCGGCGCATCCACGAGGCGGTCCGCAGGGGCGATCCCGCCGCCGCCCGTAAAGCCATGCGCGAGCACCTGACGCGCGGCCTTGCTCGCTACCGCCGCCTCTCCGAGCGGCACCAGCGCGTCGATTGACGGCAGTCGGCAGTCGGGCGTCGGCA
>JBIOWI010000061.1:0-5838 GCA_044868325.1 Hyphomicrobiaceae bacterium | reverse complement strand
CCCCGGTTCCCG
This sequence comes from Hyphomicrobiaceae bacterium, assembly GCA_044868325.1. GTDB lineage: Bacteria > Pseudomonadota > Alphaproteobacteria > Rhizobiales > Hyphomicrobiaceae > AWTP1-13. Next base: position 5,826 of record JBIOWI010000061.1, on the reverse strand, counting down.
CGGAGAGGGCGCTTCGGTGCAATGCCGCATTTGCGGCGTTGCACCCTACGATTCGGCCGGAGGGGACATGCCGGGGACATCGTCGACAGCCGCGCTTGCCGAGCGCCTGCGCGGCCTCGCCGGCTGGCGCCGGCGGCTTGCAGCCTTCGTCGCGGGCGCCTTGTCCGTGCTGGCGATGGCGCCATTCTTCCTGTGGCCGGTGCTCTGGATCACGCTGCCGGCGCTGATCTGGCTGATCGACGGGGCCGTGCGGCGCCACGCCGACCGGGGCCCGGTGCGCCGGCTCGGGGCGGCGGCCGAGACCGGCTGGTGGTGGGGGTTCGGCTACTTCCTGGCCGGCCTGCACTGGATCGGCGAGGCGTTCCTGGTCGAGGCGGAGATCTTCGCCGTCTTCATGCCGTTCGCCGTCATGCTGATGCCGGCCGGGCTGGCGCTGTTCTACGGCGCGGCCACGGCAACCGCGGCGACGGTCTGGAAGTCCGGCGCGTGGCGCGTGATGGCGCTTGCCCTGTCGTTGTCGGCCACGGAATGGCTGCGCGGACACGTGCTCACGGGCTTTCCCTGGAACGTGCTGGGCTACGCGCTCACCTATCCGGTCGAGCTGATGCAAAGCGCGGCGGTGCTCGGCATCTATGGGCTGACGCTGGCCGCCGTGCTGATCTTCGGCCTGCCCGCGATCCTGTGGAGCGAGGCCGGGGCAGGGCGGGGCGGCAGAGCGGTGGCCCTGGCCGCTGCCCTGGTGCCGCTGCTGGTCGCCGGCGCGCTGGGCCGCGCGCGGCTCGCCTACGCCACGGCTGACACGGTCCCCGGCGTCAAGATCAGGATCGTGCAGCCGAGCGTACCGCAGCGGGAGAAATGGCGGCCGGAGAACTGGGCGCGCTTCTTCCAGGACCACCTCGATCTGTCGGGTCGCGATCCCGCAGGCACCCAAGACAACCTCACCGGCGTCACGCACGTGGTCTGGCCCGAGGCGGCCATGCCGTTTCCGCCGCTCGACACGCCCGAGGCACTGACGGCCATCGGCAATCTGCTGCCTGAGGGAACAGTTCTGATCGCCGGCGCCAACCGCATCGAGTGGACGGGCGGCACCCCGAGACGGCCCCGCCGTTTCTTCAACAGCCTGCTCGTCCTCGGCAAGGGCGGACTGCTCATCTCGCTCTACGACAAGATCCACCTGGTCCCGTTCGGCGAGTACCTGCCCCGCGCCCTGCGTCCGCTGCTGAGCCTGATCGGCATGCAGCAGCTTGCCGGCCGCGTGGGCTTCGAGTCCGGCGTCTCGCCGCGTCCGCTGCTGGCCATCCCCGGCCTGCCCGCGGTCGTGCCCCTGATCTGCTACGAGGCGATCTTCCCGGCCGCGGTCGTGCAGGGCCCCCAGCAGAGCCGGCAGCGGCCCGCGCTGATCGTGAACCTCACCAACGACGGGTGGTTCGGCAATACGACGGGACCGCGCCAGCACCTGCACCAGGCCCGCGTGCGGGCGGTCGAGGAGGGCCTGCCGCTGGTCCGGGCTGCCAACAACGGTGTTTCGGCGGCGTTCGACGCCTACGGGCGCCCCTTAGGGCAGCTCCTCGACCTCAATGTTCGCGGTGTGATCGACGTGCCGCTGGCCGTGGCCCTGCCGCCGCCGCCCTATGCCCGGCTGGGCGATGCGGTGTTTCTGGCCGCCTGGCTGTCGGGCGCCCTGTTGCTTGGCTGTGTTGTGTGGCGCCAATAGCACACACGTTCGGCTGTAAACTATCTTATATCCCATGGTCCTGTGACTAGAAGTTGACGTATCATATGAGTGCACCTAGGACTTGCAGTCGTAGGGGCAACTTTTTTTGTGGAGCGGACATGTCGACACTCCCACGGGGCGCTGAGGCTCTAGACGGCGAAGAGAAGGGCTCAAGAAGGGCCAATCCTATCGACATCCACGTCGGCAGCCGCGTGCGTTTCCGCCGGATGCTGCTGGGCATGAGCCAGGAGAAGCTGGGGGAGAGGCTCGGGCTCACATTCCAGCAGGTGCAGAAGTACGAGAAGGGCATTAACCGGATCGGCGCCAGCCGGCTGTACGATCTCGCCCAGGTGCTGGGGGTATCGGTGCAGTTCTTCTACGAGGAGGCGCCGATCGGCGAGGGGCGCGGGGACGCCGCGGACGGCCAGGCGGGGGATCCGGACGAGCACTCCATCGTGGAGTTCCTGCGCAGCCGCGACGGCCTGGAGCTGAACCGGGCGTTCGTGCGCATCCCCGACCTCAAGGCGCGCCGCGCCATCGTCGATCTGGTGCGCTCGCTCGCGAACGACGCATCCCCCGTCACCGCCGCCTGAGGCTCCCACAATGAGCGCCAGCGCGCTCGCCTTCCGGGCGAGGCGAGCGGCGCGGGATTGGGACGGTTCCTTGCACGGCCGGCCGGCGGCCCACCCGCCGAAGCCGGCCGTTGGGCTCTGCCCCAAGCCTTGACCCCTGGCGGAAACGCTGCAAGAAACGCTAGCGGTTGCCGCCTTCTAGGGCCTCTCGAGCCCTCCAGGGCCGCCGCCATCATCCAGCGGAGGGGAATGCCAACGTGCAGCGCAAGTCGTATTTGTTCACGAGCGAGTCCGTGTCCGAGGGGCACCCGGACAAGGTTTGCGACCGTATTTCGGACGAGGTGGTCGACCTGTTCTTCCGCGAGGGACCCAAGGCGGGCGTCGACCCCTGGCAGCTGCGCGTGGCCTGCGAGACGCTGGCAACGACCAACCAGGTGGTGATCGCCGGCGAGACGCGCGGCCCCAGCACCATCACGAAGGACTGGGTGGCCCACGTGGCCCGCCTGGCGATCAAGGACATCGGCTACGAGCAGGACGGCTTCCACTGGAACACGGCCGACATCAAGGTGCTGCTGCACCCGCAGTCGACCGACATCGCCCAGGGTGTGGACAGCGGCGGCAACAAGGACGAGGGCGCCGGCGACCAGGGGATCATGTTCGGCTACGCCTGCAAGGACACGCCCGAGCTGATGCCAGCCCCTCTCTACTACAGCCACCTGATCCTGCGCCTCATCTCCGAGGCGCGCCACGCCGGCAAGGAGGCCGTGCTGGGCCCGGATTCCAAGAGCCAGGTGACAGTGCGCTACGAGAACGGCAAGCCGGCCGGGGCGACGCAGATCGTGGTCTCGCACCAGCACCTGGTCGAGTCGATGACCTCCAGTCAGGTGCGCGAGCTGGTGGAGCCCTACGTGCGCAAGGCCCTGCCAGAGGGCTGGATCTCCAAGGACACGCTCTGGCACGTGAACCCGACAGGCAAGTTCTATATCGGCGGCCCCGACGGCGACACCGGCCTTACCGGCCGCAAGATCATCGTGGACACCTACGGCGGCGCGGCCCCGCACGGCGGCGGCGCCTTCTCCGGCAAGGACCCGACCAAGGTGGACCGCTCGGCCGCCTACGCCGCCCGCTACCTGGCCAAGAACGTGGTGGCGGCGGGCCTGGCCGACAGCTGCGTGATCCAGCTGGCATACGCCATCGGCGTGTCCCGGCCGCTCTCGATCTACGTTAACCTTGGCGACAACCCGCACGCGGTCGATACCGCCAAGCTGGAGCAGGTGCTGGGCGAGCTGGTCGACCTGTCGCCGCGCGGCATCCGTAAGCATCTCGACCTCAACAAGCCGATCTATGCCCGCACCGCCGCCTACGGCCATTTCGGCCGCGCGCCCGACAACGAGGGCGGCTTCTCCTGGGAGAGGACGGACCTCGTCGATCAGCTGAAGTCGGCGATGAGGTAAGAGGGGCAGCCCTCTGGCGGGGCCCCTTTCCTCTTGGGGCTCAGACCCCTTTCGACTACTTTTTCTCGGAAAAGTTGCAGTTCAAGCGAAAGGGGTCTGACCCCCATGGCCCCTTTCGGCTAACGTGCGTGTCATGATCGACCGTAGTCGAAAGGGGTCTGACCCCGCTCCGCGCCGCAAGCTGATCGAGTTCGACCCGGAGACGTGGCATGCCCTCCAGCTCCTGGGCCGCGACAGCATGAAGACCCTGCAGGAGCTGGCCGACGAGGCCTTCTCCGACCTCCTCCGCAAACACGGCCGCCCGGTCACCCTGCGCGAAGCCCTGCGCGCCAGCGCCCGCCGCCTCCCGGCCAACGACGAGCCTGCCCAGCGCAAGGGGCGGCGGAGCTGATTGGCCTCGGTCTCTGAAAGTCGGCGCAATTTTCGGGGCTGCACCCCTGGGTGCCCACTATGAGGGTGCGAACCCTGTCGTTGCGAGCTCGGAGATGCGCACGAACATGGCGCGCTTGGGGTCGCCAGGCAGGTCCTCGAAGTGGAAGCGGGCGTAGAAGGCGCGCACTTGGTCGTCGAGCGGATGAGTGATGACTGCGTAGCTGCCGACGTGGGTCGCGGCGGCGACGGCGCTGCGCAGCGCGAACGCAAGCAGCGACTTGGCGTGCCCTTGGCCCTGGTGCGTGGTGGCGATGGCGAGTTGGCCTAGTAAGGTGACGGGAATCGGGTCAGGCTTGTTGCGGCGCTGCGCCTTGGGCAGGAAAGCGCGTTCGATTTGTGCGGCGGTCAGGCTCACATAACCGGCGACCAAACCATTATCCCGGTCGCAGATGACGTTGGTGCGGGTGATGCCAGAGACGTGGTTGGCCCAGGCATGACGTTGGAACCATGTATTGAGCGAGGGGCGGCCACAGTCGAACCCATCGCGGTCGTCGTCGGCCTCAAGCGGACGCGGTGGCGTTATCGCTCCCACGTCGGCTTCGCCTTGGCGAGGGCGGCAAGCCGCGGCAGCGCCTTGGCCTTGCGGGCCGGGGCAGCAGCCCAAGCTTCAATGCGGTCCCAATGCTCGGCCGGAATGGTTACGATGCGCCGCTCCATGAGCTGCAGCTCGGCGGCCTCGATGGCCTTGCGGCGCACGAAATCGCTGATCGAGGTGCGGGCGTCGTCGGAGGCGTCCTGCAGCAGCCGGCGCTCGGCGTCGCTCACGCGAACGCTGAGAACGGAGGTCGGGACAGTGGCGTCGGTGTGGGTCATATGTATGACAATATCACACGACGCGACAGACACAACGACGCTCAGAGCCTTGTGCATGCGTGCTTGACCGCGAGGCGCCTGAGCGCCAACAAGCCCGGCTCCAGCACTGGCCGTAACACAAATCGCAACATGACGGACCGACAGCACCAGGAGGAGCTGCGCAGCTACGGCCGCCGCCGGGCGCGGGCGTCGAGCGCGCGGCAGCAGGCGCTGTGGCGGGAGGTGCTGCCGCGTGTCGCGGTTCCGACCGACGCTCCGGACTTGGCCGATCTTGCCGCGCTGTTCCGACCTCGGGTGCGCGAGGTCTGGCTGGAGATCGGCTTCGGCGGCGGGGAGCACCTGGTCTGGCAGGCGAAGCAGAACCCGGAGGTTGGATTCATCGGCTGCGAGCCGTTCGAGGACGGCGTCGTCAAGCTGCTCAGTGCCATCGACCTGGAGGGCCTGACCAACGTCAGGGTGCTGGCCGGGGACGCGCGGCCGCTGCTGCGGCTGCTGCCGGCGGCGGCTATCGGCCGGGTGTTCATCCTGTTCCCGGACCCGTGGCCCAAAAAACGCCACCACAAGCGCCGGCTCGTCGCCCCTGCAACCCTCAACGAGATCGCCCGCATCCTGCGGCTGGGCGGCGAGCTGCGCATGGCCACCGACGCTCCGGAGTACGCATCCGCAATGCTCTATGCCGCATTGCACAACAATGCGCTCCGCTGGACCGCCCAAGGCCCCCAGGATTGGCGCTGCCGCCTGCCGGACTGGCCTCAGACCCGCTACGAGGCCAAGGCCGTCGCCGCCGGCCGTCGCTGCTATTTCCTGCGGTTCGAGAGGATGGGGGAAAGGGGTCAGACCC
>JBIOWI010000060.1:0-7302 GCA_044868325.1 Hyphomicrobiaceae bacterium | reverse complement strand
AAGCTCGCGGGAGTCGGGAAGCCGGTTCAAGTCGATGACACCCCTCCCAATCATGGATTATGGTGCCGTCTCAATAGCCTGCGGAGTTCGTCAGTGGGCGGATTCCGGACAGTAGTGGTCTGACACCCGTGGCACAGGCCTTCCGACCGGACTGAGCGCCACGACCGCAGAATTAAGGCCCCCAGTGCGTATCGCCTATGGGTGGATGAGCCAGGATACCGTCTTACGGGCATTTCCAGCCGGGGATATCGCGGAACATCTTGCCCGACGCCGAGATGACCAACCCCCGGTCCTCGCAGCTGCCATACCGCCGAGGACCGGGGACGTTGAAGTGGAACACGCCCGTCTTGTTGCAGGCTGTGCGCCTCTGAGTGCACACGTCTTTGCAGTCGCCAGTCGGGCAGTTGCGAAGGCAGACCCTCTCCCAGCCCATGCAGAAGTTTGGGTCGGCCTTGCGCCTTGCGAGGCCTCTTGCGCCCTGGTCCCATCCGTCGGGGTGATGGCCAGAGCGCACCACGCAAACGCCGCGAACGTCGTTGTCTTCATCTCACCCCCCGAGAACGCGCCGTTGTCACATAAGAAGCCGGCTCGGGCACCTCAGCACTGCAGACCTCGGAGCTCCGGTATCAGACCCAGAGGGTCTGACACCTATTTGAACGGCAAATCTGTCGCCCCAGGCCGCACGCCGGCCTGGGTGAGCATGCAGTGGACCTGCCCGCGGTGGTGGGTCTGGTGGTTGAACATGTGTGTCACCAGCAGCCACTTGGGCCTGGTCAGCTCGCGCCCTGCGGCCCCGGAGAACCACGTCAGGTCGCCGTCGAGCCAGGCCGGGCCGAGGCGTTCCGCCCAATCGAGGATCGCCCGATCGAAAGCGGCCCGCTCACGCTTCAAGTCGTCCCAGCTCTCGTACATGCCGACCGATTCGGGAATGCTTGGCGCCTTCGGCTTCGGCGTGCCGGCGAAGCGGCTCATCCAGATCTGGTCGCCCCACAGGAGATGATTGAGCGTGCCGTGGATCGAGCCGAAAAACGCGGCCCGCGGCGCCTTGCGCGCCGCGTCGCCGAGCCCCTCGGCGGCGCCGTACAGGTTCTCGTTCTGCCAGCGGTTGTACTCCGCCATGGCACGCACGTAGCCAAGCGTGATCATGCTGACCTCAGGCCGACCTCAGGTTGTAGGCGAGGCGGGAGATGTCTTGCGCCAGCACCTCATCGCTGCGGCCGTCGGCCTTCGCCACGGTCTCCAGCATGCCGATTAGGTCGGCACGCTCTGTCGGCGTGCATACGCGCACGATGAGCGGTGTGAGCCGCCGGAACACCTCGCCGGCGTCGGTGCGGTCCTGCACCATCCAGCGGCCGCGGGCCAGCAGCTCCTCGGCTTGGCGCGCCGTGGCGCCGAAGTGCCTGGTCATCTCCCCGGCGATGGCGGCCCGCTCGCGCTCGCTGATGGCGCCGTCGGACTGGGCGGCCGCCACCATCATCGCCGCAGCGGCCTCGCGGGCGTCGTCGACAGCATCGAGCGGGCTCTTGAGCTGCCTGCGGCGCCAGCCCCAGCGGCGGAACAGGCCGCGCGCCTCGTCGGCAGCGTCGGCGATGTCGCGGGCCGCATTGGCGGCCTGCTGCATACGGAAAAGGACCAGGGCGGCGACGCCGAGCACGGCGCCGATGATGGCGATGATATGCATGCGATTCCCCCTCCGCGAAGGATAGCCACGCACGCGCCCCCAAAGCGGCAACCCCCGAGTCCCCCTGGGAGCCCCCAGGCAGCTCCATGAAGCGATGGCTTATCCTCAGCTAGCCTACGATCTCTTCTGGGCGAAAATTGAGCGCGATCTCGGTGGCGGCATTCTCTGCGCTGTCGGAGCCGTGCACCGAGTTGCGCTCGATGTTCTCGGCGAGCTCCTTGCGGATGGTGCCGGCGGCTGCCTTGGCCGGGTCGGTGGCGCCCATCACGTCGCGGTAGGCCTTCACCGCGCTCTCTCCCTCCAGCACCTGCACCACGATGGGACCGGAGGTCATGAACGCCACCAGATCGCCGTAGAATGGGCGCGCCTTGTGCACCTCGTAGAACTTCTCCGCCTGAGCTCTGGTCCAGCGTACGCGCTTCTGGGCAACGATCCTGAGGCCGGCCCGTTCGATCAAGGCGTTGATGGCACCCGTCAAATTGCGTGCGGTGGCATCCGGCTTGATGATCGACAAGGTGCGCTCGATGGCCATCCGGCTCTCCTCAAGGTTGTCGCGATTGCGCCTGCGGGCTGCCTTATAGCCCCGCTCCGGCATGTCCTACAACCAACCCGGGCCGCCGGAGCCAGGGGGCAGCCGAAAGGGGTCAGACCCCTCGTCTCCGCCCTATCGATCGTTGTGCCGCGTTGGTTGCGAGGGGTCTGACCCCTTTCCCCACTTTCCCCGTACTCGCTGCCTTTCCTTGGCCGCAAAGCGGCGGCTAAGTCGTTGTGCTCCTGGACCATTGAAGTCAACAGGTACTAGTATTCCCAGCGCGAAGCGTGGTAGCTCGCTCCCCAGGAGCTGCGGGGCGCCATCCGGCCGCAACCGGCGACACACCAGCGACAACAAGCGATGTCAGCGCCAGCGTCACACGTGCAATGGTATCTCGCCCGCGACGGCCAGCAGTTTGGGCCGATTTCCGAGGCCGAGATGGCCAAGCTCGTCGAGCTGGGGCACCTGCAGTCCACCGATCTCCTCTGGCGCGACGGCTTCCCAGACTGGCGGCCCGCCATGCTGGTGTTCCCGCCGCTCGGGCCGGCCTTGCCGCGCGGGCCTGCGCGGCCGCATCCGGCGCAGAGCAACGCGCGCCGTGCGGACCAGCCGGCGGCTGTGCCGGCAACCGTTGCGCGGACCAGCGCCGACGAGGAGAAGGATCAGCCGAGGCGTTGGGGACGCGTCGTGGCGCTCCTGCTGCTGGCGGTCATACTGACTGGTGGCGCTGGGGCGGGGTACTTCTATCGCGACCGGCTGGTCGGGTATCGCGACCGGCTAGCCGGAGTCGCCGCGTCGCTCACGGCCTCCTTGAGCGCCTCGTCGGGCGCCATGGCCATCGCCGACCGCAAGAGCCTGGAGACGCCGCCCCTGATCGGTTTCCGCGCCGGCGCAGCCGAGGCCATCGACGCCACCCTGCAGGGTACGGCGCTGTGGCGCGTCATCAAGCGCGAGTTCCCCGACTGGTACAATCAGCGCCTCCAGGAGGCGGCCGCGCTTGCGCGCGACAACAAGGACGACGCGGTGATCGGCCAGCTGGTGGCGCGCAAGCTGGTGGAGCTGCGGCGGCAGCAGGTCGCCAACGGACTGTCTGCCAAGCTGCCGATGCTCAAGACGGTGGCCGTCGTCTACCACGATACGATCGGCAGGTTGCGCAAGCACAGCCCCGAGGCCTGCAGCGGCTTCATCAAGCAGGGCGAGGCGGAGCCGGTGATCGTGGCCCTCCTGCAGGGCTCCGAGCACACCGCGCATCTGCAAGCGCTGTCGACGGCGGTGTTCGAGGCGATCGCCGAGGGACGGCAGGTGCCGCGCGTGCATCCGCGGCCGAACCAGGCTCAGTATGGCATGCTGGCCAACGAGCTCACCGCCAAGCGAGGCTGGACGCAGACGGATTTCCAGGTGCTGTCGAGCAAGCAGGCCATGGCTCAGGCCGAGCCCGACAAGGTGTGCCAGCTCGTCGAGGACTTCTTCGGCGCCCAGCTCTCGCTTGCCGACGAGGAGGTGCAGCTGCGGCTGCTGGTGGACTCGTTGAGGCCGGTCTTCGCCGGCTGATGTGCGCAACGCATCGGCCGCCGAATGGCGGTCAGCCATTGACCGCTCGCCTTTCGCCATTCGCGCTTCTCATCCACACGATTTCCCCAGACGCCTGCAGCTGCCCCTTCCTCCGGCCGTGCGGGCGCCACACCCGGCGGCTATAGCAGGCCCAAGGGAGCCGACCATGGCGGGGACGCCTCCGACGGGGGACGTGTCGGAGGGCGCGAGTCGGCTCCCGGTTTCCTTTGGCCTGTAGCCGGTACGTTCGCCCTTGCCCGACGCGGTGGCGGCGGGCACCATGCCGTCAGCTGCTGACCGACGCGCGAGGCCACCGCATGATGACGTTGCTCTCCCATCCCTTCTCGCCCTACGGGCGCAAGGTGAAGATTGCCATCGCCCTGAAGGGCCTTAAGGATCGGATCGAGGTCGTGCAGGTGGACACCAACCCGCTCGACAACCCCGATATCACCAGGGCCAATCCGCTGGGCAAGATCCCCGCTCTCGTCATCGACGGCGACACCGCCATCTACGACAGCCACGTCATCTGCGAGTACCTGGACAGCCTCGCGCCGGCGCCGGTGCTGCTCCCCAAGGGCGGGGTGGAGCGCATGCGCACCCTGACGCTGGGATCGCTCTGCGACGGCATTCTCGATGCGGCGCTGCTGCTGGTCTACGAGAAGCGCTTCCGGCCCGAGGAGAAGTGGCACGCGCCCTGGCAGGAGCGCCAGCAGCTCAAGATCGACCGGGCCATCGACGTCCTGGAACGCAGCCCGCCAGTCTGGAGCGGAAGCCCGGACTACGGCCACCTCACCCTCGCCTGCGCGCTCGGATATCTCGACTTCCGCCACGAGGGCAAGTGGCGCGCCGGCCATCCCGGCCTGATGGCGTGGCTTGAGGCGTTCGCCAAGGCCGTGCCGGCGTTCGAGGAGACGCGGCCGAAGGCGTGACGGGCGAATTTGGCGAATGGCGAATGGCCAATCGCGAATGGTGGTCATCATTCGCCAGTCACCATTCGCCATACTCGCCTTGGGGATACGATGAGCCGCGAGATCGTCAACGCCACCTGCAGGACGTTTCCCGGCGCCGAGGTGTCGGACCCCTGGGGCGGCGGCCACGACGCCTGGAAGGTCGGCGGCAAGATGTTCGCCTGCATCGGCGCCGTCATGCCGGGCGTCTCGGTCAAGACCGACAGCGTCGAGACCGCGCAGATGCTGATCGACGCCGGCGTCGGCGTGAAGGCGCCCTACTTCCACCGCTCCTGGGTGAACCTGCCCTGGGGCACGCCCGAGGCCGAGTTGCGCCACCGGCTCACGATGGCCTATCGCCTCGTCCGCTCCAACCTGCCGAAGAAGGTCCAGTCTCAGCTCGCGCCGTTCGAGTGAGGCTATGCCCGGCGCGCCCAGCACCCGGCGATGAGCTGTTGAACGTTGAATGAGGCGATCATGATGCCGCTCGAGGTGAATGTTGACGGCGAGTGGGCAGTTGTGGTGGAGCGGGAGCTGCTGGCACCGTGTTGAAAGGCCCAGACTGTGACTCAAGGGGACGCCGATGACTGCTTTGGCCGATACCCCGTCGAGCGACCTCCGCTGGCAGGACCAAGTCTACGACCTCCTGCGCCGGCACAACGTCATCCAGATCGCCTACGTGCCCGACGCGGGGCACAAGATCCTGATCGAGCGGGCGCTGGCCGATCCGGGGGTGCGGGCGGTGGCGCTCACCACCGAGGAGGAGGGTGTGGCGCTGCTGGCCGGGGCCGACCTGGGCGGGGCGCGCGGCGTGCTGCTGATGCAGAGCAGCGGGGTGGGCAACTGCATCAACATGCTGTCGCTGACGAGCGGCGGGCGGTTCCCGTTCCTGGCGCTGGTGAGCATGCGCGGCGACTTCGGCGAGGGCAACCCGTGGCAGTATCCCATGGGCCAGGCGACCCAGAAGGTGCTGGAGGCCATGGGCGTGATCGTGCTCCGCGCCGAGACGCCCGGCGAGGCGGTCGGCATGGTCGGCGCCGCGCTCACTACGGCGTTCCAGGCCGGCGGCGCGGTGGCGGTGCTCCTTACGCAGCGGCTGATCGGGTCGAAGAGGTTCTAAGGTACGGAGATGACCGTGCAATCCAAAGCAATCGCCGATGCGGTCGCCCCGGCCTTCGTGCTCGACCGCATCGAGGCCGTGCCGGCGCTGATCGGGCGGCACGAGGATTTCCTGATCGTCGCCGGCCTCGCCGGCACGGCGCGCGACGTGGCGGCCATGACCGACGACGGCGCGCACACCTACAGCATGGCCGGCGCCATGGGCGGGGCCACCATGATGGGGCTGGGGCTCGCCCTGGCGCGGCCCAACAAGCGCGTGCTGGTGGTGACAGGCGACGGCGAGCTGCTCATGAACCTCGGCTCGCTCGCCACCGTCGCCGTGCTGAACCCGCCGAACCTGTCCATCCTGTGTGTGGACAACGGCCACTACGGCGAGACCGGCTACCAGAGGAGCCACACCAGCCTGGGCGTGGACCTGGAGAGGATCGCCGCCGGCTCCGGCATCAAGCGCACACTCACGGTGGAGCGGGAGGGCGAGCTTCCCGAGGGCGCCCGTCTCCTGCGCGAGGGCAACGGCACCGCCTTCGTGCTCCTGCGCGTCAAGCCGACCGAGCCGCCCGCCTACAAGCGCAACTTCGACCTGGCCGAATGCCGCGTGCGCTTCCGCATGGCGTTGCTGGGTCAGTAATCTGCGTGGCCTGTCTGGGGAATTGCAGGGCTGAAACCCATCTTCGGCCCTTACAATGTCCCGACTTGCACCGTAGGCTGACCCCAAGAAGGGGACGTGACGGGAGCACGCAAGTGCTGGGCTGGCTGAAGCGGGAGAGCGTTGCGACGCTGGCTATGCTGGGCGCGGCGCTCACAGTGGTGGCTCAGCTGCGCCATGCGATGCCGATGGCGTCTTGGCTGGAGCAGATTGTCGCCTACTGGCAGCTCCTGACCCGCGGTCTTTGGCGCCCGCCCCTTGCTCTGCTGGGCGTACCGGCGCACCATGACCTGGTGGCGGCCCTTACGCTCGCAGCCTTCCTGACCATGATCGCCGTGGGTGCGCGCGTGTCGGGTCGTATTGGCGGTGCGCCGCTGGGCCGCATCGAGCTCGGCCGCTGGCTCGACGGTATGAGTTGGCCGAGCCTCATCGTCTTCGCCGCCCTTGCCCTCGTCTTTCTCTTCGGCCACGGGGCGTCCGCCTCGGACCCGCTGGTGATCTGGGGCAGCAGGGAAGCCGGCAAGTACGCCTTCGCGCTCACGGTCACGGCCGGCTACATCGCTGGCGACTTCATCGGTCACGACGAGTTCCACCGCCGGCTCTTGCGCTTGGCGGTTCTGGTTGTGCTGCTGGTGGCCGCCAGCTTCGCCACGCTGGGCCTGAGTGTCTGACACTTAGCGTCCTCTCAGGAAGTCGAAGTCGCAGCCGTCGGGGGCCTGCATGACCGTCTCGCGGAACAGCCTGTCGTACCCGCGCGAAGGTGTCAGACCCTCTGGGTCTGACACCTTGGCTCCGTCGGCTGTGGGCGGCGTGGTGTCAGACCCAG
>JBIOWI010000059.1:0-9293 GCA_044868325.1 Hyphomicrobiaceae bacterium | reverse complement strand
GCTGTGACCATGATCTTCCTTTTGGGCGGTGCTTGAACGGGTCAAGTCCATCCCCAATTGGAAGAGGGCGTCGGTATAAGCCATGGGACCCCTCCCCAACCAGTAGATAGCCAACCCGCTGCCCCACGTGCCGAAGCGCGACGCGCGGGACAAACGGAGTGCGGTCATATGAGGCCAACCGGCCTGGGGTGCAAGGGTGTTTGATCGCCTGCGACGAATTTTTTCCGGAGGCTGCTGCGCCGTCGCTGCGAGCCGCCACGCCGGCGCGCCGCAACCTACGACTTAAGGCGTGCTTCGCTCCTCCTTCTTGAGCAGTTTGTCGATCGACTCGCCCGGCTTCACGCGCTTCTCGCCGTCACCGCCGAGGAATCCCTTGAGGGCATCCTGCACCTCGCGCGAGCGCAAGCTCCGGCCGATCTGTCTGATCGCGTCGTTGAGCGCCTCCTGGCCTTTGATCGTAAACTCCGGCTTGGCCAGCGGCCCCTTGATGCTGACGGGGAGCTCGATCGCACCGATCTTGAAAGCCGCGCCGTCGTCGGGCGGTCCGCTGGAAATCTTCGTCTGCAGCGTGTAGTCGATCCGGCGCGGCGCCAGCTCGATCATGCCCTCGCCGCCGAGCTGCAGATTGGCGCTGACCAGTTTCAGATCCTGGTTTTTCGCGACGCCGTCGGCGATGTCGAAGGTGCCGGAGAGCTCGCTGAAGGGCGTGCGGTCCTCGCGCCGCGGAGTGAGACGGTCGAGCCGGCCGCGCTGCAGCGCGCGCAGGCCGCGGTCGATATCGATGCCGGCGATCGCGCCGTCGGCAACGCTTATCTGCACCTTGCCCTGCAGCGTCTCGGCGATCTCACGCTCCGAGCGGCCTCGCCCAGTGAGATTGAGCGCGACGGTGCCGCGGCCGTCGATCCAGCCGATGCCAGCGGCGTCGCCCAGCAGCGGTAGAAGCGACACGCCGGTGAGTTTGAGGCTCGCGGCGAATGCCGGTGCCTGGCCCGTCGTGTCCAGCGTCGCAGCGCCCTGCCCCGTGCCGCCGTAGAGCTCGACCCGGTGCAGCGTTGCCTTGGCGATACCGGCGTCGATCGACACCGCGAGACGGCTCGGCCCGATTTTCACGCCGCCATAGGCGAAACGCCCGAGCGACACATCGCCCTCGGCGGCGAGACCGCCTCTCACGGTCAGCGTGCCCTCGTAGGCCGCCTCGACCGGCGCTCCTGCGAGCTTGATGCCGATGAGGCCCGGCCGGCCCTCCAGAACCGCGCGCCACACCGACCCCGAGAGCCGCCAGGGCTCGCCTTGCCACGTGAAGGTGCCGCTCACGGTCACGGGGTCGTCTCGGCCCTCGGCCGAGAGGTCGAGGTTGAGCCCGCCGATCTCGTGGCGCACGCCGGAGCGCTCGTCGCGATAGCGCACGGTGGCATCGCGCACCTGCACGACCCAGGGATGGGGCGCCCCGGGCCTTACGGACGTAACGCCTTCCACGATCGCGCCCGCCGGTACGCCTGGGGCGGCCCTCTCGCCTTCGCCTGAGCGGGCAGTGCCGGGCCGCTCGGCACGCCTATCCCGCTGTTTGCCCTGGGGCGCTGCGGGTTCCCAGCTGCGGCGCCCCTGGGCGTCGATGACAAGCTCGATCGTCGGCCCATGCAGCGTTACGCGCTCGAGCTTCGGCCTGCGCGAGATGAGCGACAGGAGGCTGGTCTCCACCTCGACGGACGGCACGGTCACCGTAGAGGGGCCCTCGACGCCGTCGGGTGCCGGAACCGCCACGTTGCCCAGCGAGACGACCACGCGCGGGAGCAGCGCCGCCGACATCGGGCCGTCGACGACTACAGTGCGCCCGGTGCGGGCCTTCACTTGGTCAACCAGACGGTCGCGCACGGGGCCGAGCGGTGGGGCAACCAGCGCGAATGCCAACGCCCCCAAGGCGAGGCAGGCCAGCGCCAGCCCGCCAAAGCCGGCAACGGCCTGCCATCGCGGCCGGAGTCTGCGCTCCGCGCCCTCGCTCCGGTCGTCGTGCCAGATGCCGCGGCGGTCCGGCGGCGGGCGGCCCGTCATGTGCACAAGTCTCCCTTAGGCGCGGAGGGCATGCCTGTCCGGAGGCGAGGCCCGCCCGATCTGGATGTCGTGGCCGGCGCCGTGCCAGCGCGCAGGGTCATAGGCCAGGCTCTGGGCCAAATTGAGAGACGGCGTGCCGCCGCGCACCTCCTGTGCGCGACGTTTTGGTGCGCTGCCGCGCCGCCCATGCCACGATACGGCTCTATGGGCAGTCCGTCCCCGAAAACGTCAGAGCGAGGCTAATGCTGGATATGCCGGCCAAGTCGAGGAAAAGTGCGCTGGTCTATCCGGTCGAGGAGTGGCCAACGCCCGGTACGGTCGTCGAGATGGCGCCCGGCATCCTGTGGGCGCGAATCCCGCTGCCCTTCCGGCTCGACCACATCAACGTCTACCTGATAGAGGACGGCGAAGGCTGGGCCATACTCGACACCGGCATCGGCAACGAGGCCACGCGCGCGCTCTGGGAGGCGATGGCGGACGGTGTCCTTGCCGGCCGCCGCTTCACGCGCCTGATCGTGACTCACCACCACCCCGACCATATCGGCCTGGCCGGATGGCTGTGCGAGCGATTCGGCCTGCCGCTGCTGACCAGCGAGACCGCCTATCTCCTCTGCCTGAATGTCTCGCTGAGCCCTGGTGCGCTGGATGCCAAGCCGTACCGCGACTTCTACCTGCGCCACGGCCTCGATGCGGCCTCCACCCAGCGCGTCGCCACCCAGGGCCACGCCTACCTGAGGATGGTGTCCGGCCTGCCCCCGACGTTCGAGCGCCTGGTGGCCGGCGACACGCTGAGGATCGGCGGCCGCAGCTTCGAGGTCCTCACCGGCAACGGCCACGCCTCCGAGCAGGTCATGCTCTACTGCCCGGCCGATAACGTATTCCTTGCCGCCGACCAGGTGCTGGCCAAGATCACGCCCAACGTCAGCGTTTGGGCGGTGAACCCCAAAGGGGACCCGCTCGGCCGCTATCTCCGCTCTCTGGCCGAGATCGAGGCGCGCATCCCGGTCGACGCCCTGGTGCTGCCGGGCCACCAGCTCCCGTTTCGCGGTCTCCACACCCGCCTCGCCGAGCTCGCCCTCCACCATGAGAAGCGCTGCGCCCTCATCGCCGAGGCGTGCCGCAGGGAGCCCCGCTCGGCCGCCGAGCTGGTGCCCGTCTTGTTCACCCGCCAGCTCGACCCGCACCAGATGAGCTTCGCCTTCAGCGAGACGCTGGCCCACGTCAACTACATGCTCCGCCGCGGCGAGCTCACCTGGGCCGAAGTCGCCGACGACGTGGAGCGGGTGGTGGCCGGCGTGGACGGTGTCTGACCCAGAGGGTCTGACACCTTTCGGCCGGTCAGGCGTTAGGCTACAGCTTCGGCGAAAGGACGGACGCTCGGGGGAGGGCTCCATGCGCACCAGGTTCTCGCGGGTTCAGTTGCGCGATCTTGCGTTCATCGCCGTGCCGGTGGTCATCGCCATCGCCGGCGCCGTGTGGCTCGCCCTGCGCTTTGCCGATCCGCCGCCGCCTCGCACCTTCGTGATCTCGGCGGCCACGGCGGGCAGCCCCTATCACCGCTTCGCGGAGCGCTACCGGCCCTATTTCGAGCGCAATGGCGTGAAGCTCGACGTGCGCGAGTCGGGCGGCTCGTTCGCCAACCTGAAGGCTCTCTCGGACCCGGCCTCCGGCGTGCACGCGGGCTTCGTGCAGGGCGGCCTCACCTCCGCCAAGGATGCGCCGGGCCTCGTCTCCATCGGCCGCGTCGCCTACGAGCCCTTGTGGGTGTTCCACGCCGCCGGCCTGAAGCTGGGGCGGCTCTCCGACCTCAAGGGCAAGCGCGTGCTGGTCGGCCCCGCCGGCGGCGGCACGGCCGGCCTTGCCCTGCGGCTCCTGGCCGCCAACGGCGTCACGGCCGAGACCGCCACGCTCATCCACCGCGAGCTGCCCGACTACGTCGACATGCTCGCCAAGGGCGAGGCCGATGCCGGCTTCCTGGTGCTGGCGGTGGAGGCGCGCACCATCCAGCGCCTGCTGCGCACGCCCAACGTCAGCCTCATGAGCTTTCCCAACGCCGAGGCCTACACCCAGCGCTTCCCGTTCCTGACGCCGCTGCTCTTGCACGAGGGCGTGGTGGACTTTGCGGCGAATGTGCCGCCCACCGATACGGTGCTGCTCGCCACCACCGCGGCCGTGCTGGTGCGCGAGGACGCGCACCGGGCGCTGGTGAGCCTGCTGGCGCAGGCGGTGCAGGAGGTGCATGGGTCGCCGGCGGTCGATGCCAAGGGCGAGATCCCGCTGTTCCAGGCGGCCGGCACGTTCCCGATCGCCAACGACCCCGAGTTCCCGTTCTCCGAGGAGGCGCGCCGGCTCTACCGCTCGGGTGCGCCGTTCCTGCAGCGCTACGTCCCGTTCTGGGTGGCCGCCACCATCGACCGCCTGATCGTGTCGCTGGTGGTGCTCCTGCCGATCCTGATCCCGCTCGTGCGGTTCGCGCCGCAGATCTACAGCTGGCGCGTGCGCCGGCGCATCCTCTACTGGTACGGCGCCCTGAAGCGCCTGGAGGCCTCGGCCCGCGGCGCCGTCACGCCCGATGCCCGCGCCCAGCACCTCGCCGACCTCGATCGCATCGAGGAGGCCGTGGACGACATCCCCATCCCGCTCGCCTACTCCGACAAGCTCTACGAGCTGCGCCAGCACATCGAGGTAGTGCGGCGGAGGCTCACCGGCGCGGCGCACGGCCTCGGAGCGGTGGCGGCGGAGTAGGTGCCGCAACCGGGGTCAGACCCCTCGCCTCTGCAGACGAGGCGAGAACGCCAGGTAGGCGCGAGGGGTCTGACCCCGGTTTACGGGGCGCTACGTTCCGCTCAGCGTCACGCCGCACGCGGCGGTCCATTTCAGGCCTTCCACCGTTCCCTTCCGGGGCCGGTACTCGCAGCCGATCCAGCCGTCGAAGCCGGTCTTGTCGATCAGCTTGAACAGGTAGGCGTAGTTCATCTCGCCGTCGTCGGGCTCGCCGCGGTCCGGGGGGCTTGCGATCTGGTAGTGGGCGGTGAGCGGGGCGAACTCCTCGATGGCCGCGGCCACGTTCCCCTCTTCGATCTGGCGGTGGTAGAGGTCGAATTGCAGGCGCAGGTTGGGCTCGCCGACCTCGTGGATGACGGCGCGCGCCTCGTGCGTGCTGTTGAGGAGGAAGCCCGGCATCTCGCGCCGGCTGATGGGCTCGATCAGTGTCTCGATGCCCGCCGCTGCCGCCGCCCTGGCCGCCCGCCTGAGGTTGGCGACGTAGGTGGCGCGCTTCGCGCCGCGATGGACGAGGCCGGCCGGCAGATGGATGCGCCGCCCGCCGGTGGCTTCGGCATAGCGGAGCGCCGTCTCGAACGCCGCCCAGAACTCGCTCTCCCGGCCCGCGAGCGCGGTGAGGCCGCGATCGCCCGCTGCCGCATCGCCCGTCGGCATGTTGAACAGGGCGAGCGTGAGGCCGTTGGTCTTGAGGCGTGCCGCCACCTGTTCGGCCGTGGCGTCATAGAGGTTGGTGGACTCCACCGCCGAGAACCCCGCCTTCGCCGCCGCGTCGAACCGGTCGAGCAGCGGCAGCTCGGTGAAGAGGAAGTTCAGGTTGGCGGCGAAGCGGGGCATGGCCTAGTCCTTCTCCTTCCGGTCCTCATCGATCCAGCGCAGGTATTGCTCCTGGTCGCGCTTCTGAGCCGCATCAGCCGTCGTGGGCGCGACAGCCTTCGGGGTCCGACGCCGGAACGCTCGGCCCGAACCAGCATCCGAAGGTCGCGCGCAGTCGCTCCTGGTCTCGGCCCCGCTCACAACGTAAACCCACCGTCCGCGACAATGGCAGTACCCGTGGTGAAGGCGGATTCGTCCGAAGCCAGATACACCGCTACCGCAGCCATTTCCTCAGCTGTGCCGAGGCGGCCCATGGGCTGTCGCTCGACGAACATGCGGCGGGCCTTGTCGGCGCCGCCCACCTGCTTGCCCAGGGCCTCGATGCGGGCGTCGAGGGAGGGGGACTGGATGGTGCCGGGACAGATGCAGTTGCAGCGGATGCCCTTGGCGATGAAGTCCATGGCCACCGCCTTGGTGAGGCCGATCACCGCTGCCTTGGTGGCGCCGTAGACGTAGCGGTTGGGCGCGGCCCGCAGCGAGCTTGCCGTGGAGGCGACGTTGACGATGGAACTGCCGCCCTTGGCCAGCATGCCCGGCAGGAACGCCTTGATGGTGCGGTGCATGGACTTGACGTTGAGGTCGAAGGAGAGGTCCCAGTCCTGCTCCGAGCAGTCGAGCACCGTGCCGTGATGCACGAAGCCGGCCGCGTTGAAGAGGATGTCGATGGCGCCGAGCCGCTGGGCCTGCGCCTCCACCGCCTTGGTGTCGCGCACGTCGAGCCTCACGCACTCGGCCACTCCGGCGGTCTGCAGGTCGGCAAACGATGCGTCGCCGATGTCGCTGGCGATCACGCGGGCGCCCTCGCGCGCGAAGGCGATGGCCGTGGCCCGGCCGATCCCCGCGCCGGACGCCGTGCAGAACGCGAGCTTGCCCTTGAGGCGGTCGGCCATGTGCTCCTCCCAGGTTTTAGGTTTTAGGTTTCAGGTTCCAGGTTCCAGGTTTCAGGGATACGCTGAAACCTAGCCCCTAAAACCTGAAACCTAAAACCTGAAACCTGACATGAAAATGCGCGCCGCCGTCATCCGCGAGATGATGAAGCCCCGCCCTTACAAAGACTCCAAGCCGTTCGCGATCGAGGAGGTGGAGCTGGAGCCGCCGGGCGAGGGCGAGGTGCTGGTGCGCATCCGGGCCGCGGGGCTGTGCCACTCCGACCTCTCCACCGTCAACGGTGACCGGCCGCGGCCGATGCCCATGGTGCTGGGCCACGAGGCGGCCGGCGAGGTGGTCGAGCTGGGTCCCGGCGTTAAGGATCTCGCCCCCGGCGACCACGTCATCCTGGTGTTCGTGCCGAGCTGCGGCTCGTGCGTGCCCTGCATGGAGGGCCGGCCGGGCCTGTGCGAGCCGGCAGTGCCGGCCAACGCCTCCGGCACGCTCTTGTCGGGCGCGCGGCGCATCAGGCTCGGCGGCCAGCCGGTGAACCACCACATCGGCGTGTCGGCGTTCGCCGAGTATGCGGTGGTCTCGCGGCATTCGCTGGTCAAGATCGACCGCGACCTCCCCTTCGAGGAGGCGGCGCTGTTCGGTTGCGCGGTCGTCACCGGCGCCGGTGCCGTCCTCAACACGGCCAGGCTGCCGACGGGGTCGTCGGTGGCCGTTGTCGGCCTGGGCGGCGTCGGGCTCATGTCGATGCTGGCGGCCCGTGCGGCAGGGGCGCGCCTTCTCATCGCGCTCGATACCCTCGACGACAAGCTGAAGCTGGCGAAGCAGATGGGGGCCACGCACACCATCGACGCCGCGAGCCCGGACGCCGTGGAGCAGGTGAAGGCCGTGTCCGGCGGCGGGGTGGAGTTCGCCTTCGAGATGGCAAGCTCGGTGAAGGCGCTGGAGCTGGCCTACAGGATCACCAAGCGCGGCGGCACCACGGTGACGGCGAGCCTGCCGCATCCGGACGCCCGCTTCGCGCTGCCGGCCACCAACCTGGTGGCGGAGGAGCGCACGCTGAAGGGGAGCTATATCGGCAGCTGCGTGCCGGGCCGCGACATCCCCCGCTACATCGCGCTCTATCGCCAGGGGATGCTGCCGGTAGACCGGCTGCTGAGCGAGCGCATCGGCCTCGCCGACATCAACGCCGGCTTCGACCGCCTGGCCGACGGCGCCACGGTGCGGCAGGTGCTGCTGCCGTAGTATCAATTCGCCTGGGCCTGCACGCCTTCCTGGAGCGCCAGCACCTGGCCGGCGAGGTAGAGCGAGCCGCAGATCAGGATGCGCTGCGGCGGCTCGTCCGGGCCCTGCAGGATGCGCAGGGCGGTCTCCACATCGGGAGCGGGCGCGGCGTCGAGGCCGATGGAGGCGGCGACGGCGGCCAGCTCGTCGGGCGGGTAGGCGGCTTCCGGGCTCGCCGGAACCGGCACCGTGACCAGGCGGCGCGCGAGGCCGCGGAAATGCTCCAGGAAGCGCGCGGCGTCCTTGTTGCGCATCATGCCGGCGACAAGGCTCACCTGCTTAGGCGCCCGCTCCTCCAGCTCGGCGAGCGTCTGGGCGATGGCCTGGCCGCCGGCCGGGTTGTGACCGCCGTCGAGCCACAGCTCCGAGCCGGGCCTGAGCAGTCGCGTCAGCGGCCCGTCGTCGAGCCGCTCGTCGAGCCGCTGCATGCGCGCCGGCCACCGCACCTGCCGCAGGCCGCCCTCGATGGCCTGGACGGTGAGCCCGAGCCATTTCAGACGCAGCGCCGCGGCGACGGCGGTGCCGGCGTTGCCGATCTGGTGCTGGCCGATGAGGGCCGGCAGCGGCAGGTCGAGCAGGCGCTCGGCGCTCTGGAACACGAGCCGGCCGTTCTGCTCGAAGGCCTCGAAGTCCTCGCCCCAGACGGAGAGGGGCGCTACCACATCGCGCGCCCTCGCCCGGATCGCGTCGAGCGCCTCGGGCGGCTGCATGGCCACCACCGCGGCGGTGCCGGTCTTGAGAATGCCGGCCTTCTCGCGCGCGACCTCGGCGACCGTGGCGCCCAGCTTGTCGGCGTGGTCGAGCGAGATGGGCGTGATGACGCCGAGCGCCGGGCGCGCGACGACGTTGGTGGCGTCGAGTCGCCCGCCCAGGCCCACTTCCAGGATCACCGCATCGGCGGGGGTCTCGGCGAAGGCCAGGAAGGCCGCGGCGGTGGTGATCTCGAAGAACGTGACCGGCGCGCCGGCGTTGATGCGCGCCACCGCGGTGAGGCGGTCCACCAGCTCTGTCTCCCCGATGGGGTGCGCGCGGCCATCGGAGCCGGCGAGCGCGATGCGCTCATGGAAGCGTACGAGATGCGGCGAGGTGTAGACGTGGGTGCGCAGGCCGGCCGCCTCCAGCATGGCCCTCAGAAACGCCGTCACGGAGCCCTTGCCGTTGGTTCCCGCCACATGGACGACCGGCGGCAGGCGTCGCTCGGGATGGCCGAGCTTGGCCAGCAGCGCCTCGATGCGCCCGAGCGACAGGTCGATCAGGAGCGGATGCAGCCCCTTCAGCTCGGCAAGCAGCTCGTCGCTCGTGCGCATGGCCTATCCTAGCACGATTGGCCAATGGCGAATGGTGAGTGGCTCGGACCATTCGCGATTGGCCATTCGCCATTCGCCCGAAGCCGTCCCCGCTTCCGGATGACGGGTGATCAGTTG
>JBIOWI010000058.1:0-7664 GCA_044868325.1 Hyphomicrobiaceae bacterium | reverse complement strand
CTTCCAGGCCGGATGCGAGGGGTCTGACCCCGGTTCCTCACAGAAAAACCACGAAATTGACTGTGAATTGCCGCAACCGCCAGCTTGGGCGATAGGTGTCAAGCAGGTGTCAGACCCTCTGGGTCTGACACCACTGCTCCAACGCAGGTCGTGGAATGGTTTCAGACCCAGAGGGACTGACACCTCTGGATGGAATCTTCGCTGCATGTGTGGAATCGTTGGGATGCTTGGGAAGCAGGCGGTGGCGGCCGATCTCGTGGACGCCCTGCGCCGGCTCGAATACCGCGGCTACGATTCGGCCGGCGTCGCCACGGTGGAGGACGGGCGCCTCGACCGGCGCCGCGCCGAGGGCAAGCTGAGGAACCTCGAGCTGAGGCTCTCCAACAATCCGCTGCAGGGCCGCACCGGGCTCGGCCACACCCGCTGGGCCACGCACGGCCGGCCGGTGGAGCACAACGCCCACCCGCATATGAACGACCGTGTGGCCGTGGTCCACAACGGCATCATCGAGAACTTCCAGGAGCTGAGGGAGGAGCTCTCGGCCAAGGGCCACCGGTTCGAGACCGAGACCGACACCGAGACGGTGCTGCACCTCGTCAGCGACTACCTGGACCAGGGCCTGACCCCGGTGGAGGCCGCAGGCCGTGCCCTGCAGCGCTTGCGCGGCGCCTTCGCGCTCGGCTTCATCTTCGCCGGCGAGGACAACCTGATGATCGGCGCCCGCAACGGGCCGCCGCTGGCCATCGGTCACGGCAAGGGCGAGATGTACCTGGGGTCCGACGCCATCGCGCTCGCGCCGTTCACCGACACCATCACCTATCTGGAGGACGGCGACTGGGCCGTGCTGGCGCGCGAGGGTGCGCAGATCTTCAACGTCGACGGCGCCAAGGTGCAGCGTCCGTCGGTGAGGTCGGTGGCGAGCTCCCTCCTGGTGGACAAGGGCAACTTCCGCCACTTCATGGCCAAGGAGATCCACGAGCAGCCCGAGACGATCGGCCACACGCTCGCCAACTACGTGGACTTCGCCAACGGCACCGTCACCCTGCCCGATCTCGGCGTCGATCCCGCGAGGCTGGAGCGGGTCGCCATCTCGGCCTGCGGCACGGCCTATTTCGCGGGCCTCGTCGGCAAGTACTGGCTGGAGCGCTATGCGCGGCTGCCCGTCGAGATCGACATTGCGTCCGAGTTCCGCTACCGCGAGCCGCCGCTGGCTAAGGACGGGCTCGCGGTGCTCGTATCCCAGTCGGGCGAGACGGCCGACACGCTGGCGACGCTGCGCTACTGCAGGACGCAGGGGCAGCACATCGCGGCCATCGTCAACGTGCGCTCCTCCACCATCGCCCGCGAGGCCGATGCGGTGCTGCCCACGCTGGCCGGGCCGGAGATCGGCGTGGCCTCGACCAAGGCGTTCACGTCGCAGTTGGCCGTGCTGGCGTGTCTCGCCATTGGGCTCGGCCGGGCGCGTGGCACCATTGCGCCGGCCCAGGAGGCCGAGCTGGTCAAGGCGCTGGGCGAGGTGCCGCGCCACATCTCGTCCGTGCTGCGCGGAGAGGCGCGCTACGAGGCGCTCGCCCATCACCTCGCCAAGGCCCAGGACGTCCTCTACCTGGGGCGGGGTGCCAGCTATCCGCTGGCGCTGGAGGGCGCGCTCAAGCTCAAGGAGATCTCCTATATCCACGCCGAGGGCTACGCCGCAGGCGAGCTGAAGCACGGGCCGATCGCGCTGATCGACGAGAAGGTGCCGGTGATCGTGGTGGCGCCCGAGGACGAGCTGTTCGAGAAGACCGTCTCCAACCTGCAGGAGGTGGCGGCGCGCGGCGGCCGCATCGTCCTGCTCTCCAACGCCGACCCGGCGCGGGCCGGATGCCCGCTCGATGCGCACCTGCAGGTGCCGCGGGTGCCGGCGGCGCACCCCTTCACCAACCCGCTGCTCTACGCCGTCCCGGTCCAGCTCATCGCCTATCATACGGCGGTGTTCATGGGCACGGATGTGGACCAGCCGCGCAACCTCGCCAAGTCTGTGACTGTGGAATAGGCCTGAAAGTCTCCAGCGGAGCGCGGCCGGCGGATTGCTGGGCACCACGGAATTGTCGTAGTTTTCCTCTCTACTGGGCGGCTCCCGGAACGCGGCCTCATTGGGGTTCAGGCAGGCATGGCGCGCGAGTGGCGGAGGGCTGTGTTTGCGGCGTTGGCCGCGGCCATGCTCGGCGGCGCCTGCGTGCTGGGCGCCCATTTCAGCACCCAGGCCCATGCGGCAAACGAAGAGGGCGAGGAGGAGCAGGACAAGACCTCGGCGGCCGATAACCAGCCCGATGCCCAGTCCCCCGATGCCCAGCCCCCCGATGCCCAGACCAAGGGCGGCAAGAAGCGGCAGGACCCGGCGGAGGCTCAGCGCGCCGTCGAGGCGGCCCTGAAGCAGGTGCAGGCCGGCCGGGCCGAGCCGGCGGTGCAGGCTATGACGGCCACGCTGTCGGGCGGCAATCTGCCGCCGGCGCTGATGGCCAAGGCATTCTACGTGCGGGGGCTGGCCTACCGCCGGCAGGGCCGCCCCGCACAGGCGATCTCCGATCTCAACAGTGCCTTGTGGCTGAAGGGCGGGCTCGGCGGCGAGGACCGTGACGAGGCCACCAAGGAGCGGGCGGCGGCCTATGCGGATGCGGGCCTTGCCGGACGCGGCGGCGAGGCCGAGGCGCCGGCGCCCAAAACGGGCGGCAGCTGGCTGAGCGGCCTGTTCGGCTCGTCCACGCCGCCGGCCAGCGAGCCGCCGGCGCCCGCGCGCCAGCCGACGCCTCCGCCGGCGAGAGTCGAGGCTGCGCCTGCTGCCAGGCCGTCGGCGGCCGTAACGAGTGGGTGGTCAAGCACGACCGAGGTGCAGGCGGATAGGCCGTCAGTGGCCGCGGCGGCATCGCCCAAGGCGGCAGCGCCTGCGGCTCCGCCCATCAAGGCGGCTCCGCCCATCAAGGCGGCAGCGCCTGCGGCCCCGCCCACCAAGGCGGCAGCGCCCGCGGCCCCGCCCACCAAAGGGGCAGCACTTGCGTCCCCTCCGCCCAGGGCGGCACCGCAGCCGGCCGCTCCACGGCCCGCTGCCAAGATCGCAGGCCGGTACCTGGTCCAACTGGCTCCGGTGCGGACCGAGGCGGAAGCCCGGGCGCTGGCCGCCAAGGCCAAGCGCGAGCCCGCTCTGGCGAGCCGCCAGACCGCCATCGACCAGACGGTGATGGGCAACATGGGCTCCTTCTATCGCGTGCGGTTCGGCCCGTTCGCGAACGCACAGGAGACCCAGGCGGTGTGCGCCAAGCTGCGGGGCAGCGGCGTCGACTGCCTGCCCGTTGGCCAGTAGCCGGCGGCCGGAAAGCCGCCAGTCCCGGGCAAAGCGCATCGGTTGACGAACGGGGTATTGCGTCGGGCTGCGGCTGCCACGCTCGGGCTTCGGAAGCGGCTTTCCCAAATCCTGAACCCAATCTCCGAAACCTGACTTGCCGAGCCTGCCGTGCATGTGACAATGACATGTCGCATTGGGCTCGCGCGTCCGGGCGCAGAGGCTCTGTTCCAGCAGGGACCCGAAGCAGACCATGCACGATGAGCCACGCACGCCGTCGCCGGACCAGCGGCCCGGCCTGAAGGCGGAGATCGCCAAGGCCCCCCGCGACGACGATGCCAGCCTCAAGGCCGGCCTCGCCAAGCTGGCGCGAGACGAGGCCCCCGGCGGCGCGCCGCGCACGGGCGCGCGGCTGCGCAACTACTTCCTGACCGGCCTGGTGGTGGTGGGCCCGGTCGGCATCACGCTCTACATCGCCTGGAACTTCATCGCCATGGTGGACGGCTGGGTGAAGCCGTATGTCCCCAGCATCTACAACCCGGACAGCTACCTGCCGTTTCCGGTGCCGGGCGTCGGGCTGGTGTTCGCGGTGCTCCTGCTCACCATCATCGGCGCGCTGGCCGCCAACCTGCTGGGACGGTCGCTGATCAGCGCCGGCGAGCTGATGCTGGGGCGCACGCCGATCGTGCGCAACGTCTACCAGGGGCTGAAGCAGATCTTCAACTCGGTGCTCACGGTCTCCTCGACGCAGCAGGCGTTCCAGAAGGTGGCGGTGATGGAGTTCCCCTCCAAGGGCATCTGGTCGATCGTGTTCGTCACCGGCGAGGCGGCGCGCGAGATCACCAAGGAGATCCCCGGGGAGGACCTCGTCAGCGTGTTCATGCCGACGGGCATGCTGCCGCCGTCGGGCTTCGTGTGCTTCGTGCCACGCAAGCACGTGGTGCCGATCCACATGAGCGTGGAGGACGCGGCCAAGATCATCATCTCGGCCGGCATGGTGAACCCCGAGACCCAGGCCAAGCTGCGCGACATTGCCGCGCGAGCGCGCAACGGCATCAAGCCAGCCGCCGTGGTGCCGGTGCCGCCGGCGCAGGTGCCGCCGCCTGCGGCGTGAGGAATTCGGGCGTGAGAAGGGGTCAGACCCCTCGCGTCCAACCTCTCGATGAATCTCTCGCATGTGTGCGAGGGGTCTGACCCCTTCAAGGCCTACGCCGAAGGCAATCTCACGCGCGCGATGACCGGAAGGTGGTCGGAGCCGAGGTTGGGGCCCGTGCGGATCGAGACGGAGCCGATGTCGGGCGTCGTCAGCACATGGTCGATCAGGAAGGCCGGCGCGGGCAGCCGCAGCTGCGGATAGCGGTCGGTCGGCCAGCTGCGCAGGAATGTCGCGTGTCGGCGCAGGTCCGCGGACGCGAGCAGCCGTTGCAGGCGGTACGACCACGGCGTCATATTGAAGTCGCCGGCAACGATGGCGGGCTCCCTGAAGGTGGCGCGCTGGGCGATCAGCCAGTCGATTTGGCGCGTCTGCGTCTCGGCCCGATAGGGCAGATGCAGGTGCACGCCGACGACACGCAGCCTGCCGATGTCCGCATCGTTGAACTCGACCCAGATCGCCTCGGGCGTCTGCGTGGACCAGCGCTCTTGCCCCGCCACCGCCCACGGCCGCTTGGCGAAAATGGCCGCCGCGCACCCGCGAGCCACGCAGAAATGCGCATGCGGATACCTGTGCTGCAACAGCGTGCGCAGCATCGCCAGCTGCCTGCTGCCGACCTCCTGCAGGACCGCGATATCGGCATCCTCATGGAGGAGAAAGGCGGCGATCGCGGTCGCATCGCCGTAGGCCATGTTGAACGTCACGACCTTGAGGTCCCGCGCCCCACCGCTCGCCAGCGCCTGGCCGGCGGTGGGCCGGTCGGCGGGCTCTGCCGACCACAGCAGCGGCAGCGCGAGCAGGACGGCGTTGAGGCCTACGAGCAGCGTCGCACTGCCCCAGACCGGTCGCGGCGACCGCAACGTCAGGGTGGCGGCGAGCAGCACGGCCGCTCCCGCCGTGACGAAAGGCCGGAAGTGATTGAGGAAGTCCGCTGGGGGATGGATCGGCGCCAGCAGTCCCGCAAGGGTCGCCATGGCGCCAGCCAGCAGCACGGTGGGCCAAAGCACGCGCGCCATCATCGATCCCTCAAGAGATCCTTCCCTGAGTTGCGACGGTCAGCGCTGGTTGAAGCCGCCCGCAGGACCGGCGCTGCAACAGGGGTCCGTGCGCAGCTTGCCGTAGGCAGCCAACAGCTGCCTGACCAGCTCTCCGCCGCTGCTCATATAGGTGGCCAGCACGTCCGCGCTGCAGGCACGCCATTCGGCCACCTGATCGGGCGTGAGCTCGCGAACCTTCATGCCCTTGCTGCGAGCGAACTCGTAGGCCTTCTCCTCGAGCTTCGAGGACCGCTGGCGGACGTCGCGCTCGGCTCTCCTCGCCGCCGCCAGAACGATCGTCCTTTGCCGGTCGGTCAGTGCCTGCCAGGTCTTCTCGTTGACGATGACGAGGAACTCGATGCTCGCATGATCCGTGCGCGTGATGGTGTCGGCGACCTTCCACAGATCGCGGGTCTCGGCCGCCACGGCACCGGTCATCGTCATGTCGATAGCGCCGTCCTTGAGTGCGTCGTGGACGTTGGTAATGGACATTATTTTGGGCTTCCCGCCGCAGCGCTCGGCCAGGCTCGCCATGGTCGCGCTGAATACGCGGACGGTCTTGTTCCTGATCCGCGCCGGGTCCGCCACGTCCAGGCCCTTGGTCATGAACACCTGCGGGCCGGCCGTCTGCCACCAGAGCACGCGCACGCCGATCGTCTCCAGCACGGCCTTGTCGAGCAGCTTCCGCAGATCCCTTTCGGGGCTTACGGCAGCATGCGTCAGGGCCTCGAAATTGAAGAGAAATGGCTGCTCCATGATGTCGGCGGCCGGCAGCCTTCGGGAAATCTGGTTGATGCCGGCCAGGCCCACCTCGATCGCTCCCGATTGGACGGCGCCCACGACCTGATCGTCGATATAGAGCTTGCCGCGGTCGAAGATCTCGACCTGCACCGACCTTTGCGTCTCCCTCTCCACATCCTCCTTGAACTGGACCACGCTAAGGCCCAGCTGCGGGTTGGAGGCGGCGACCTGGAGGGTGAATCTGAGGGTGACGGGCTCGGCAGCGCAGCAAACCGACGCGCTCAGTGCAACAGCCAAGAACACATATAACCACGCACCCCGCACCATTGGCTCTCTCCGATGACCGTCGAGACCCATTCGATGCGCGCCGACGAGGGCAGGGCAACTTCCCCACGATGGAAAAACCATTCGAGCGTTTGCACCTCCGGTTGTGCTTGGCTGACGCCAAGGGGAATATGGATAGTAATTCGTTTCATTATGCAGGCGACCATTGAAATTTCCTCCCCTTGCGCTTCACGACCTGGCGATTCAAAGGAACAGTGTTCCAAGTTGACTGTGTCAACACTGGCGAGATTGTTCGATGGTGTCAGACCCGGAGGGTCTGACACCTACGCCGCCCGGAACAGCCGCACCGCCTCGTCGCACTCGAAGAGATAGAGCAGCAGCCTGAGCGCCTCGCCGCGGCGGGATTGGAGATCCGGGTCTTGGCTCAGGATCAGGCGGGCGTCGTCGCGGGCGGCGGCGAGCAGCTCGGCGAAGCTCGGCACCTCGGCGACGCGGAACTCGGGCATGCCGCTCTGGCGGGCGCCCAGCACCTCGCCGCCGCCGCGCAGCTCCAGGTCCTTCTCGGCGATCAGGAAGCCGTCCTCCGTGTGCTCCATCATCTCCAGGCGCTGGCGCGCGTTCTCGCCCAGCGGCGCCTTGTAGAGCAGCATGCAGAAGCTCTCGCGGCTGCCGCGTCCCACCCGGCCGCGCAGCTGGTGCAGCTGCGCCAAGCCGAAGCGCTCGGCGTGCTCGATCACCATGATGTTGGCGTTTGGCACGTTGACGCCGACCTCGATCACCGTGGTCGCCACCAGCACCTTGAGATGGCCCGCCGCGAACGCCGCCATGGTCTGGTCCTTGGCGGCATTCGACATCGCCCCGTGCAGGAGGCCCACCTTGCCAGCGCCGAGCACCTGGGCGAGGTGCGCCGCGCGCGCCTCGGCGGCGGCCAGCTCGGACTTGTCGGAGCTCTCGATCAGCGGGCACACCCAGTAGACCTGCGCGCCCTCGCCCAGCTGCACCTTGAGGCGCTCGATCAGGCGCTCGATGGACTCCACGGCGACCATCCTGCTGACGATCGGTTTGCGCCCGGCCGGCTTCTCGGTGAGGCGGGATACGTCGAGGTCGCCGTAGTGGGTCATGAGCAGGG
>JBIOWI010000057.1:0-2799 GCA_044868325.1 Hyphomicrobiaceae bacterium | reverse complement strand
CCGCCAATCGAGCTGGGTATTGTCGCGGCGCCGGCTGGCGAAGGGAGGGCGGCGCCTGCCGGTCGTGGGGGTTAACGCCTTGATGAGCCTGACGCTTTTGGCCCGCAACGTCTCGCGCAGCTCCTGGGTGTAGCGGCCCCGCACGTCCGGGTCGGCGATCTGGCCTACGAGGCGCTTCAGACGCGCCTCCAGCGCCGCCTGCTGTTCGGGCGTGACCGCTGGAGGCCCCTGCTGCTCCTCGCGCTCCAGGAGCACGTCGAACAGGGCTCGGGGGCGGTTCTCCAGGAGCTCACGGAACACGTCGGGGCCGTGCTGGCGCACCAGGTCGTCCGGGTCGAGGCCGTTGGGCAGGAATGCGAACTGCAGGCTGTAGCCGGGCTTGAGGTGTGGCAGCACCGTCTCGACGGCCCTGAAAGCGGCCCTGCGGCCGGCGGCATCGCCGTCGAAGCACAGGACGGGCTCGGGGGCCATGCGCCAGAGCAGCTTGATCTGGTCCTCGGTGAGCGCGGTGCCGAGCGGCGCCACGGTCTGCGGGAAGCCCGCCAGGGACAAGGCAATCACGTCCATGTAGCCCTCCACGACGATGATCTGGCCCTTGTCGTGGGCGGGGGCGCGGGCGCTGTGGGCGTTGAACAGCACGCCTCCCTTGTGAAAGAGCGGCGTCTCGGGCGAGTTCAGGTATTTGGCGGGTGCATCCGGGTCCAGAGCCCGCCCGCCGAAGGCGATGATGCGCCCCTTGAGGTCCGAGATGGGGAACATAACCCGGTGGCGAAAGCGGTCGTAGGAGACGGGGATGTCGTCTCCGGCGATCAGCATGCCCGAGGCCGCCATCTCGGCCGCGGTGAAGCCTGCCAGTGCCAGGTGCTCCTTGAGCGCCGACCGGTTGTTGGGGGCATAGCCCAGGCGGAAGCGGGCGATGCCGGCGGCATCGAGCCCGCGCTTCGCCAGGTATTGGCGCGCCTCCTGCCCCTGCGGTCCGGCGAGCTGCTTCTCGAAGAACGCCGCCGAGGCCGCCAGCAGCTCGTAGAGCCGCGCCCGCCGATCCTCGGCCTCGACGTCGCGCGGGCCGGCTTTGGCCAGCGGCACGCCGGCTTCCTGCGCCAGGCGCTCGACCGCCTCGGGGAACGACACGCCCTCGGTCTTCATGAGGAACGTGAAGATATCGCCGTGCTCGCCGGAGGCGAAGCAGTGGTAGAAGCCCTTCTGGTCGTTGACCGTGAAGGACGGCGTCTTCTCGGTCTTGAACGGGGAGAGGCCCTTGAACTCACGCCCCGCGCGTTTGAGCTGCACCCGGCGCCCCACCACCTCGCTGACGGGCAGCCGGGCGCGGATCTCGTCGAGCAGGTTGGGCGGGTAGCGCATGCGGGGCAGCCGCTCCGAATCACTACTGGGCTGGAGCCCTCAATAAGTGATTCGCGGCGCGCCGGTCTCATGTGGCGCTCGCTACGGGCGGCCTCCCAGCCGCTTTCCACATGGTTGCGAACGAGGAAGAAACCGAGCGGGGAGAGAGGGGCCGGGCGTTACACCGGCGCCTATCGCGGCGGCGAGTGCTGGACCATCGCTCCAGCCTGGGCGGGCGCTGCCGCCGCGCTTCGGCCCGACATCGGGTCGGCTCTCTCTCGGGCCGTCGATTACCGCTCCGCGTCGGCGGCATCAAGGGCTGGGCCAATACGGCGAAGCAGCATTGTGCCGAGAGCCCCGCTCCCTGAACCGACGGCGGGCGGTGTCGAGGTCGGTTCGGGGCGCTGACGCGCGATTGCGCCCTACCGGCCGCTCAGCAGCTCCTTCACCTGGGCGCTCGCCTTCCCGAAATCCATGCGACCGGCGTGGCGCTCCTTCAGCAGGCCCATCACCTTGCCCATCTCCTTGGGGGTCGCTGCGCCGACCTCCTTGACGACGGCGGCGATGGCCGCCTTGGCCTCGGCCTCGGTCATCTGCTTGGGCAGGAACTCCTCGATGACGGCGATCTCGGTCGCCTCCTGCTGCGCCTGCTCCGCGCGGCCGGCCTTCTCGTAGATGGCGAGGGATTCGCGCCGCTGCTTGATCATCTTCTGGAGCAGCGCCGGGATGTCCTGGTCGGCGATGGGCGCCTTGGCCGCGATATCGGCCTGCTGCAGTGCGGCCGAGATCAGCCGCAGCGCCGAGAGACGCGCCTTGTTCTGGGCTTTCAGGGCCGCCTTGGTCTCCGCCGCCAGCCGGTCGCGCATTGTGAGGCTCCTCTTGTCTCGTGCTCATTTATGGGCGCCGGGTGTGCATCGCAAGATGTTGCCGGCGAGGATGGCCTTTCGGTTGGAGCGGCCACGGGCTACCCTTGGCGCCAAGCGTGCGGGGCGCGCATCGGGCGCTTGTGGGGCTCTCTTGCCGCGGTGACACGCACATGTCACGCACAGGCTGCAAAAGGCGTCCGTGAGAAGGCACCCAATCGGGGAGGTGGTACGAATGCGAAGAACGATAGCTCTCGGCTGGCTCGCAGCCGGCGCGGCTCTGCTCGCCGCTGACGCGGCCATGGCGCAGACCGAGATCCAGTGGTGGCATGCGATGACGGGCGGCAACAACGACGCCGTCGTCAGGCTCGCCGACGCGTTCAACGCAACCCAGAAGGACTACAAGGTCGTCCCCAGCTATCGCGGCGGCTATCCCGATACCCTGAATGCCGGTATCGCAGCCTTCCGCGCGGGCCAGGCACCGCACATCATTCAGGTGTTCGAGGTGGGCACAGCGACCATGATGGCTGCGACCGGCGCCGTGAAGCCGGTGCACGTGCTCATGAAGGAAGCCGGCGAGGCGTTCGATCCCAAG
>JBIOWI010000056.1:0-16788 GCA_044868325.1 Hyphomicrobiaceae bacterium | reverse complement strand
TTGAACTCGACGTCTGGAGCGAGGGGTCTGACCCCGTCAACGAAGTCCGTTGGACCCCCTCAAGCCAGCCAAGCCAAGCAAGAAAGACACGCGCAATGGCCGTTCCCCGCAAGAAAGTGTCCCGCATGAAGCGCGGAACGCGCCGCTCCGCCGACGCCCTCGATGCCCCGACCTACATCGAGGACAAGGATTCCGGCGAGCACCGCCGCCCACACCACCTCGACCTGAAGACCGGCAAGTACAAGGGCCGGCAGATTCTCCCGCCCAAGGCTGAGGCGTGAGGTAACGGGGTCAGACCCCTTATCCTCCTCGGTGGAAGGTAGACTTCGCTGTCAGAGGAAAGGGGTCTGACCCCGTCGCAATCCGCTACTTCCCCAGCGCCTTGCGCTTCCACAGCTCCCAGGGGCGGCCCACCACCTGCTCGTTGACCTTATCGGCCAGGGCGCCTTCCTCGGCCTCCAGGTAGGTGATCGGCCCGCCGATGCTCATGGCCTGGGACTGGAGCTTGGCGTTCATCTCGGTATAGACCGCGCGGAACACCGCGAGCGGCAGCGACGGCCCCACGGCCACGCTGCCGTGACCGCGCATCAGCACCACCGGCTTGTCGCCGAGGTCGGTCGCCAGCGCCTTGCCGATGCCGGCGTTGGACACCAGCATGTTGGTCACGCCGAAGTGCTTGCGGATGTCGAACACCGGCACGCCCTGCGCCAGGAACGCCGCGTTGTGGTACATGGCGCGCATCGGCCGCTTCACGACGCCGAACGGGATCACGGAGGGGGAGTGGCTGTGCACCACGGCCCGCACGTCGGGTCGCGCCCGGTAGATCTCCGCGTGGATGAAGCGCTCCAGGAACAGCCCGCGGCCGTTGGCGTCGATGCCGCGGCCGTCGAGATCGTGCTCGATGACGTCGTCGGCCGTGACCAGCACTGGTGCCAGCGAGCGCGACATCAGGAACCGGCCGGGGTCCCCGGGATGGCGCACGCTGACATGGCCGAAGGCGTCGAGCACGCCCTGGTCCACCAGGATGCGGCTCGCCGCCACCAGGTCCTCGACCAGCGCGGGCTCGACGGGGCCGGCGGAGGCCGGCGATTGCTGTTGGGCGTGGCTCATGGGCGGCGGCAGGAGCAGTGCGGCGCCGAGCATCCCGGCAGCCAGCGATCGAGTGGCGATCCGCATATCATCCTTCCTCCCTCGCTGTCGGCGTCCCGGCGCCGACAGTCAGGTTTTTCCTTTCGCATCCCCGTTCGCCCGCGTCCGCTGCATGCGCCGGTAGAGGTTGCCTTTTCCTAAATCGATTCGGTGCCGGCAGACGGAGCGCAGCTCGTTGCTGTGGCCGCCGAAGCCGACGTGGATCACGTGCTTGCCCCGCATGTCCTGCACGAACTCGACCGCCGGGATGAAGTCGCTGTCCTCGGTCACGAGAAGCGCGATGTCGTAGACCTCGAAGGTGGCGTCGCCGATCAGGTCGGTGGCGATGCGCGTGTCGAGCGTCTTCTCCGGCGCGATCGGGATGCCGCCCGACGTGTACTGCGCCCTGCCCAGCTGGTCCTCCTTGGGCGTGCGCCGGTAGACCGGCACCATCACGCAGCCGGCCACCTTGCCGATCTCGTGCGTCAGCTCCCACTTGTGGGCCGCATTCTCCTCCCGCCACCGGTCGACGGTCTCGCGCCGCAGGCGGATCGGCAGCGGCAGCCTGGACGGCGTGGCCTGCTCGAGGGCGAGCATGGTCTCCAGGAGGCGGAAATACTCGTCCTCGAACAGCGTGCCGTAGACGTGCATGCCGCGGTAGAGGACGGCCGCCGGCGCGCGGCGCTGCTTCTTGAGCCAGTCCGCCACCTCCTCCAGGAGCGCCGTGGGCAGGGCGTGCCAGTCCACGTCGTGCTCAAGGGCGCGCTCGCTGCGGTGGACGATGTCGTTCCAGGTGGTGATGAAGTTGGAGTGGTCGATATAGATCTTCACCTGGGTATGGTGGCCCGCCCGGAACCGCCGCAGCTGCAGCTTCATCTCCTCGGAGGCGGCGTTGATGCGGCGCGCGAAGGTATCGATCTCGGCGATCTCGCGCGCCTTGCGGGTGGCAGCGGCGGACATGAGATAGACCGTGTCCACCTCGCCGCGCGCCAGCGGCCGGCGGCGCAACGCGAGAAACAGAAGGGCCAGGAGGGCCGCCAGGACGCCCAGCGCCCACGCCACGGGCGCAGCGCCGAAGCCGGCCAGGAGACCGCGCGTGAGCTCATCCAGAAGCGCGTTGAACGCTTCCATCGCGGCGCCCCCCAGATAGGACCAACGCACCCGAGAGGAGCCCGTGCACTCGAGGACCGCGCGCGGGGTGCGCAGCGGCATGCCCGAGGCTAGGCGCCGCGTTTCCTGGGTTCAAGACAACGCGGGCGCGCAGGCGCGCAGTTTCGGCTGTGGCATGGCGGATTTGCCACGGAAGCGGAGAAAGGCGGCCTGTTCATCGGGCTCGGCATCGGCGCGGCCATCCACGACGGCGGTTCTTGGGGTTCTCGGGGTCAGACCCTGCGGGTCTGACATGCTCCGACCTCGGTATCGCCGCCCGATCAAGTCCCTCCCAGGCCAAGCGTGCACTTGTGGCGGCATCAACGACTGGCCCGAGCCCGCCAGCAACGGCAATCGCCAGGTCCTGCCATGGGGTCAGACCCGCAGGGTCAGACCCCTTCGCCTCCAACGGCGCTCGCTGAAAATCTCCTGGAAGCATTGAACCCGATCGCCTCGTGGCGCGACCCACGAGCAGGCCCGAGCGCGGGCCCTTGGATGAACGTCGGGAAGCCAACCCCCGCGGGGTCCCATCCCCGCAATCCCCAGGAGTGCCTATCATGCTCGACTTGCTCAAATCGCTGCGTCGCGGCGCGCTTGTCCTGGCCGCCGGTGCGGGACTCGCCTTGGGCGCCACGGCCGTGGCGCACGCTCATGGTCACCATCATCACCATGGCCATCATCACCATCATCATCATGGCCACCATCATCACCATGGGCATCACCATCACCATCATGGTCATCATCATCACCATGGGCACCACCACCACTGGCGCTTCCGCTACCTCTACACCGGCGGCTACGGGTACTGCTCGTATTGGCGCGCCGAGTGCGCCTCGCGCTGGGGCTTCGGCACATACTCGTACGGCCGCTGCCTGTGGCGGCATGGCTGCTGACGCCGGCCACCGGATCGTCCGCGCTCCTGTCGTCGGCTGATGCAGGAGCCGGGCGATCCGCCCAACTCTAAATTTCAATCAGATCGATGCGAGCACCGCCTGCCGCCGTAGCTCAGCTGGAAGAGCGCCTGATTGTGGGTCAGGAGGTCCGTGGTTCGAGGCCACGCGGCGGTACCAACTGGGACGCGCAGGGCCGTCTTTGCCGGGACACATTGCATCGGCTATAAGCCCGGCAATCGCGCGCGACGGGGTCAGACCCCTCGCGCATGTGCCGGAGTTTCAACGAGAGGTTCGAGGCGAGGGGTCTGACCCCGTCTCACAGGCGAGGGGTCCGACCCCGTTTCCCATGGCCAAGCCGAACAAGAGCACCGGACCTGCGGCCCGTCTGCCCAAGGGCTTTCTCGACACGTCCGCGGAGGACATCCGCGCCACGCACCGGATGCTGGACACGATTCGGCAGGTGTACGAGCGCTACGGCTTCGAGCCGCTGGAGACGCCGGCCATCGAGTACACCGACGCGCTCGGCAAGTTCCTGCCCGACCAGGACCGGCCCAACGAGGGCGTGTTCTCGTTCCAGGACGAGGACGAGCAATGGCTCTCGCTGCGCTACGACCTGACGGCGCCGCTCGCCCGTTACGTTGCGGAGAACTTCGACAGGCTGCCCAAGCCCTTCCGCCGCTATGCGGTGGGGCCGGTGTGGCGCAACGAGAAGCCGGGGCCGGGCCGCTTCCGCCAGTTCACCCAGTTCGACGCCGACACGGTCGGCACCGACAACATCGCCGCCGACGCCGAGATCTGCATGCTCGCCGCCGACACGCTGGAGGAGCTGGCCTTAAAGGACAACTACGTCGTCAATCTAAGTAACCGCAAGGTTCTCGATGGGCTGATGGAGGCTGTTGGTTTAGCGGGAGAAGAGAACGCTCAACGTAAACTACTCGCTCTGCGAGCTATGGATGCTCTGGATCGCATCGGATTTGACGGTGTTGCTGATCGGCTCGGCGAGGGGCGAACGGACGAAAGTGGTGATTTCACCCCAGGAGTAGGGCTATCCAAGAAGCACATCGATCAGGTCATTGAGTTCTTGTTCGCGGGCCACCCTTTGGCGGAGGTTGCTAGAGACGAAGGAACAGCGACAAACAAGTTCGGGTTTCCTATTAGGACAACCGAAGGCAACTATCGCCTCCAGCCCTCAAACGCCGGGACGATTCGGAATTTGCGAAACCTCTTCCAGACGGAGGTATTTCATAAGGGGCTGGATGAACTCGAGCAGATCACCCGACTAACAGGTGACTGTGGGTACGAGTGGACGAGTATTCGCTTCGCGCCTCACGTTGTTCGCGGCCTTGAGTATTACACCGGTCCCGTCTTCGAAGCCGAGATCACTATCCCCATCGTGAACGAGGACGGACAGACGGTCCGTTTCGGCTCGGTCGGCGGTGGCGGGCGGTACGACGGGCTGGTGGAGCGGTTCCTCGGCACCAAGGTGCCGGCCACCGGCTTCTCCATCGGCGTGTCGCGGCTGGCGGCGGCGCTGGCGGCGCTCAGCAAGGACAAGCCGGCCGTCTCGGACGGGCCGGTGGTCGTGCTGATCATGGAGAAGGACCGCATCGCCGATTACCAGAGGATGGTGCAGGCGCTGCGCTCGGCCGGCATCCGCGCCGAGATGTATCTCGGCACCGCTGGCATGAAGGCGCAGATGAAGTATGCCGACAAGCGCGGCGCCCCCTGCGTCGTCATCCAGGGCGGCGACGAGCGCGCCAAGGGCGAGGTGCAGATCAAGGACCTGATCGAGGGCGCCAAAGCGGCCGCCACCATCAAGGACAGCCGGGAGTGGCGCGAAGGCCGCCCCGCGCAGGTCTCGGTGAAGCAGGACGAGTTGGTCGCCGCCGTGAGCGAAGTTCTCGCCCGGCAGAGGGGCTGAGCGATGCAAAGCCCGAGGCAAATGTTGGCGGATCGACTGGGGCGAGGCGAAGGCCGCAGCGTCCCCTCCCCCCTTGTGGGGGAGGGACAGGGTGGGGGGGAATCCCAAACTTCAGATGTCGGGGTTCCCCCCACCCCTAACCCCTCCCCACAAGGGGGAGGGGGATCCGCGCAGCGGTTGTGGTGAGGGTGCCATGCCCCCCGCCGCCACGACCGCCGACACCGAGGCGCTGGATGCTGAGGCGCGGCGCCTGATGGCGGCGTTCGCGCGGGCGGGATACGAGCGCGTCGAGCCCGCCGTGATCCAGCCGGCGGAGCTGTTCCTGGACGTGGTGGGCGAGAGCCTGCGCGCGCGCACCTACGTGTTCACCGATCCCGACGGCGCCGAATTGTGCCTGCGCCCCGACCTCACGGTGCCCACCTGCCGGCTGCACCTGGAGCGGCACGCTGGGGCTAAAGCTGGGGCCGACACCCGGGCGCGCTACTGCTACTCGGGCTCGGCCTTCCGCTACCAGCCGGCCGGCGCCAGCCGGGCGCATCCGCGCGAGTTCCATCAGGCCGGCATCGAGTCGTTCGCCGCCCGCGACCGCGAGCGGGACGACGCGGCCATCGCTGGCCTCATCGTCGCGGCGCTGCGGGAGGCGGGCCTCGGCGACGTGCGACTGCGCATCGGCGACCTCGGCCTGTTCGCGGCGCTGATTGCCGCGCTCGACATGCCGGAGCGCTGGCGCACGCGCCTCAGGCACCAGTTCTGGCGGCCCGAGGCGTTCCGCGCCGAGCTGGCGCGGCTTGCCTCGGGCAAGGCCCAGGCGACAGGCGCGGCGGACGCCCTCATCGACCGGCTCGATCCGGCCGATCTTGCCGGCGCCGAGGCGCAGATCGTGGAGCACCTGGAGAAGGCGGGCATCGAGCTGATCGGCACGCGCTCGGCGGCCGAGATCGCGCGCCGCCTGCTGGCCGAGGCCGCCGACCGGCGCGAGCAGCCGCTGCCGGCCGAGACGGCGGCGCTGATCGAGG
Organism: Hyphomicrobiaceae bacterium; assembly: GCA_044868325.1. Taxonomy (GTDB): domain Bacteria; phylum Pseudomonadota; class Alphaproteobacteria; order Rhizobiales; family Hyphomicrobiaceae; genus AWTP1-13. The sequence continues at coordinate 10,681 of JBIOWI010000056.1, read as the reverse complement.
CGTACGTGGCCGTGAAGGCGCCGGCGCGGGTGGCCGTGGACCGGATCGCCAAGCTCGCGCGCAGCCGCGGCGTGGATCTTTCCGCCGGACTGCACGCCTTCGCCCGGCGGCTGGATCTCGTCGAGCAGGCCGGCGCGAATACGGCCAACGCCAAGTTCTCCGCAGAGTTCGGCCGCAACCTGGAGTACTACACCGGCTTCGTGTTCGAGGTGATCGCGCCTGCGCTGGGGCCCAAGAGCCCCGTGGCCGGCGGCGGGCGCTACGACAGTCTGCTCGCCCAAGTCGGCGCACCGGCCAGCGTGCCCGCCGTGGGCGCCTCCATCCACACCGAGCGGCTGCTGGCATGCCTGCAAGGGGCAAGGCAGGACGCCGGGGATGAGGCGGCGCTATGAGCAACGTGAGCAACGGCAAGCTCGTCCTGGCGCTGCCGTCCAAGGGCCGGCTGATGGAGCAGTGCACCGCCGCGCTCGCCATGGCGGGCCTGTCCGTGGTGCGGTCGGCGGGGGCCGCGCGGGGCTACAAGGCGGAGATCGAGGGCTTCCCCGGCATCGAGGTGAACCTGGTCTCGTCCTCGGAGATCGCCCAGCTCCTGAAAACCGGAGCGACGCACCTAGGGGTCACCGGCGAGGACCTGATCCGCGAGACCATGGCCGATGCGGACGAGCGCGTGCGCTTTCTCGCGCCCCTGGGCTTCGGCCACGCCGACGTGGTGGTGGCGGTGCCGGCCTGCTGGCTCGACGTGCGGCGCATGGCGGACCTGGAGCAGATGTCGGTGGCGTTCCGCCGCCTGCACGGCCGGCGCATGCGCGTCGCCACCAAGTACATGAGCCTGACGCGCCGCTACTTCTCGCAGATGGGCGTGACCGGCTATCGCATCGTCGAGAGCCTGGGCGCCACCGAGGGCACGCCGGCCGCCGGCCTGGCCGAGCTGATCGTGGACATCACCACCACCGGCGCCACGCTTGCGGCCAACGGCCTCAAGGTGCTCGACGACGGCGTCATCATCAAATCGCAGGCCAACCTGATCGCCTCCAAGGCCGCACCGTGGACGCCGGAGCTGGCGGCGCTGGAGGGGCAGATCGCCGCGCGCTTCCGCTCGGCGCCGGCGTAGGTTTCTGATGTCCCCAGTCAAGCTGCTTCGGGCATGAGGTAGCGTTGCCTGCCCGTGGCGGCGCTCTGGGACAGCTGTCGCGTCCCGATTTGGCCAGATTCCGCGCGGTGAATTAGACGGCCAAGCCGAGACGGATGAGCTCGCCAACAAGAGTGAGGGCACGCGGATGATCGAAGGATCCTGTCACTGCGGCGCGGTGCGCTGGAGCTTCGCTGGCGTGCCTGAGTCGGCCACGATGTGCAATTGCACGGCGGACCGGCGCTACGGGGCGATCTGGGCCTACGACTACGAGGACGAGCGAATAAAGGTATCGGGCCCGACCCAGGCCTACATTCGCGGCGGGCAGCTCGGCTTTCATTTCTGTCCGACCTGCGGGTGCGTCGCCTATTGGCGCGGGCTTGAGCCCGATCAGCAAGGCCGGCGCCGCATCGCCGTCAATCTGAGGCTTGCGGACCCGGCGGCGGTGGCCGCCATCGTCATCGACCATTTCGACGGCCTCGATACCTTCGATGACCTGGGCCGCGACGGCCGCTGCGTCCGGGACATGTGGTTCTAGAGGCGGCGTCCTACAGTACCCGCATCTCGCCCGGCCGTAGAGCGGCGAACCGTTCGGGCGGGACGCCGCGGGCGGCCAGGGCAGCCACGAGGTCGAGGGCAGGGCGGTCGACAGCCTCGTTGGTGAGGCGGAAGGTGCCCCAGTGGTGGCCGAAGGCCTGGGCCGCGCCGCACAGCTCCAGGGCCTGCACCGCGTCGTCGGGGTTCATGTGGGCATTGGACATGAACCAGCGCGGCTCGTAGGCGCCGATGGGCAGGAGTGCAGCGGCCAAGCCCGGATGCCGCTCGCGGACGCGCTTGAAGGTTGCGCCGTCGCCGAAGCCCGTGTCGCCGACGCAGTAGAACTTCCGCGCGCCGGCCTCGATCACGAAGCTCGCCCACAGGGCGTGGCTGCGGTCGAAGGCGCCGCGCGCCGACCAGTGCTGGCTCGGCTCGGCGTGCGCCGCCACGCCGCCGCCGAGATCCACGGCGGCGTCCCAGTCCACGGCCTCCGCGGCGATCCCCGGCGCGGCCGCGCGCAGGATGGCGTCATTGCCGAGCGGGGTGACGACGCGCGGCGCGAAGCGCTGCCACAGCCGGCCGATGGTGTCCGTGTCCATGTGGTCGTAGTGATTGTGGGTGACGAGCACGCAATGGATGCGCGGCAAGTCGTCGAACGCGATGCCCGGCGGGTTGACCCGTCTCGGCCCGACAAAGGCGAAGGGGCTCGCGCGCTCGGCCCAGACGGGATCGATCAGGACGTTGAGCCCGCGGGTCTGCACCAGGAACGAGGCGTGCCCGACGTAGGCGATGCGCACGGCATCGCCCTCCACACTCGCGGGCGGGCGGTCCTGCGGGAATGGGCTCGGAAAGCTCGCCGGCCACGGCGACCGGGACTCCGTGAGCTGCCAGCGCAGGAAGTCGAGCCCGCCCCTGGGCTCGATGCCGCCCGGGTTGAAGAACCGGATGCCGTCGAAATGATCCGAGACCGGGCCGGCGTAATAGGCGTTGCCGCGAGCGGCCGTCGTCAGCGCCCAGCCGCCGGCCCCGACGGTGGCGACGGCAGTCAGCGCCTGCAGCACGCGGCGGCGGCTTGGCATTCGTGTCCCTCCCCTTCAACCCCGGCGGTGTTCGGTCAGGCAGGCCGGAGGCCGGCCCCCATGGCCAGTCGCAGCAGCACGCGGGGCGATCACTCCACCACCGGCACGACGTAGTTGAGCGGCAGCCGGCCGCCGTCGGCGAACAGCGTGGTGCCGGTGACGTAGCTCGCCTCGTCGCTGGCGAGCCAGGCGACGACAGCGGCGATCTCATCGGGCCGGCCGAAGCGGCCGAGCGGCGTGCGCGACAGCACCTTGGCGCGGAACGCCTTGTCCTTGATCACGCCCGCCAGGATCGGCGTGTCGATGGTGCCTGGCCCCACAGCGTTGACGCGGATGCCCTGCGGGGCGAGCGCAACCGCCATCGACTTGGTGAGCTGGCTGATGCCGCCCTTGGAGACGGAGTAGGCGACATGATCGGGCAGCCCGAACCTCTCGTTGATCGAGCTCATATTGACGATGGCCCCTGCGGAGACACTGTCAGTGGGCCTGCCCTGCTTCACCATCTGCCGGGCGGCCGCCTGGGCCATCATGAACGCCCCGCGCAGGTTGACGCCCAGCACGCGGTCGAACTCCTCGATGGACAGATCGAGGAACGGCGCATCGTCGAGCACGCCGGCATTGTTCACCAGCACGTCGAGGCGGCCGAACGCTTTGAGGGTGGCGGCCAGGGCGCTGTCTATGTCGGCGGCCTTCACGACATCGCAGGGCACGAAGATGGCCTTGCCACCACCGGTCTCGATGGCGCTCGCCACCTCGGCGCCCGCCCCCGCGTTCACGTCGCACAGCACCACCGCGGCACCCTCGCGGGCGAGTCTGGCCGCGCATGCCCGCCCGATGCCCTGAGCCGCGCCCGTGACGATCGCAACCTTGCCAACTAGCAGCATGTGTCAGGTTTCAGGTGTCGGGTTTCAGGTGTCAAGTGAGCGCTACACCCGAAATCCGTTTTCTGAAACCTGAAACCTGGCACCTGAAACCTAATCAGGGCCGCTCCTGCCCGACGAGAAAGGGCGACCAGTTCGGGGGTGGCATCTGCCACCAGGAGGAGCGGTGGTCCGGGGCGGAAGGGGAATCGGGAGCGGACCTCGCGGCGTCGGCTCCGGGTCCGTCGGACATGACGACATAGGGCGGCGCATCGCTGTCGCCGCCGACGGCAGCCTGCCTCGTGACGACCGGATCGACGAGGCGGACCTGCACAATACTGCCAGCCGTGGGCGTGCCGCGCGCCGACAGAACGGCGAGCCTCACGTCGAAGGCATCCGGCGCGGCCTCATCGAGGGTCAGGTGCAGCCCGTCCAGATCGGCCCGCGTGAGCAGCCATGTCGCCTCGGCAACGGGCACACCGCGCGACGGCCTCACGCCGGCCGGAAGGCCGTGCATCACCAACTCGAAATCGGCATCGCTACCCGTCACCTCCACCGCCAACGGCACTCGCGCTTGCTGGCTGCGATCGATCGGCAGTTGCACCGTGTCCCAATCCCCGCCGGGGTAGGACCAAGCGGCGACGGCCGGTGTGCCGGCTGCAGGCGTGGTCCGCGCCGCCAGGGTGTGGAGCCCAACGATGGCGCCAGCGCCCATGGCGCCGCTGGCAATCATCCCCAGGCTGAACCAAGCAAGAACGATGAGTTGGACGCTCCGGCGCGCACCGCGGGGACGATCAGCAGGATGCGCCTGGCCGTCTGCTTGGGCCGCGAGAGCCAGCTGCTGCATCAGCTCAAGGCGTTGCATCAGGCTCGCCGGCAGCTTTCGACGCCTGTACGACGAAGCCAACGAGACCGTTTCTCGCATCGCGCCTCCTCCCGCCAAAACACGCCCTTGGCGCGCATCGATCGGTTGCCGGCGCGCGCGCACTGGACAGCCCACAAAAGCAGCGTATCAGGCCATCACAAGAATATCAGTTAATTTTGACGATTTTAGTTGCATGTTGCAGATTCACTCCAAGGAAAAGGTTGCAGATTCACTCCTTGAGGGGAGCATTGTGGGAAGCTGCGGGCATGGCGATGCAGGGCCAACCGCAGGATCGTTGCCGCCCGCTGTCCGCTTCCGCTAAGCCTTGTATCGCAAGCCCACCCAGCTTCCCGAGCCCTGCCCCCATGTCCGAGAGCATGCCCGAGACCCCCTACAGCCGGCACCTGGTTAAGACGGCCGCCAACCATCAGTCCTTGACGCCGCTCACGTTCCTGGAGCGGGCCGCGGCGACCTATCCGAGCCACCCGGCCGCCGTGCACGGGCGGCTGCGGCTCACCTATGCGGAGCTCTACGGGCGCGCCCGGAGGCTGGCGGCGGCGCTGGCGGCGCGCGGCATCGGCGTGGGAGATACCGTCTCGGTCATGCTCCCCAACGTGCCGGCCATGATCGAGGCGCACTACGGCGTGCCCATGCTCGGTGCCGTGCTGCACGCGCTCAATACCCGGCTCGATGCGGCGGCCATCGCCTTCCAGCTCGACCACGCCGAGACCAGGGCGGTGATCTGCGACCGGGAGTTTGCGGGCGTGATGGGCGAAGCGCTGGCGCAGGCCAAGGCGCGGCCGCTGGTGGTCGATCATGACGATGCGGAGTTCCCGCAACCTGCAGGGCCGCTTTCCGACCTTGGCTACGAGGCGCTGCTGGCCTCCGGCGATGCCGCGCTCCGCTGGCGCATGCCCGAGGACGAGTGGGAGGCCATCACGCTCAACTATACGTCGGGCACCACCGGCAACCCCAAGGGCGTGGTCTACTCCCACCGCGGGGCGGCGCTCATGTGCTACGCCAACGTGCTGGCGGCCAACCTGGGCAAGCATCCGGTCTATCTGTGGACACTGCCCATGTTCCACTGCAACGGCTGGTGCTTCCCCTGGACGCTCTCCGCCGTTGCCGGCACGCACGTGTGCCTGCGCTGGGTGCGGGCCAAGCCGATCTTCGACGCTATCGCCGACCACAAGGTGACGCACCTGTGCGGGGCGCCTATCGTCATGTCCACCCTGCTCAACGCCCGGGCGGAGGAGAAGCGGCCGCTGCCGCACAAGGTGGAGTTCGTGACCGCCGCGGCACCGCCGCCCGAGGCGGTGCTCGCCGCCATGGCCGAGGCCGGGTTCAACGTCACCCATGTCTACGGCCTCACCGAGGTCTACGGGCCGGCGGTGGTCAACGAGTGGCACCGCGAGTGGGACGCGCTGCCGGGGCCGGAGCAGGCGGCGCTCAAGGCGCGCCAGGGCGTGCGCTATGCCGCACTGGAGGGCCTCGCCGTGATGGACCCTGCCACCATGACGCCGGTGCCGACCGACGGCGCCACGCTGGGCGAGGTCATGTTCCGCGGTAACATCGTCATGAAGGGTTACCTCAAGAACCCCAAGGCCACCGAGGAAGCCTTTGCCGGCGGCTGGTTCCATTCGGGCGACCTCGGCGTGCTGCACCCGGACGGCTATATCCAGCTGAAAGACCGCTCCAAGGACATCATCATCTCCGGCGGCGAGAACATCTCCTCCATCGAGGTGGAGAACGCCCTCTACAGGCACCCCGCCGTCGCCGCCTGCGCCGTGGTGGCCAAGCCCGACGAGAAGTGGGGCGAGACGCCCGCGGCTTTCATCGAGCTGAAGCCCGGCGTGCCGGCGCCCAGCGCGGAGGACATCATCGCGCACTGCCGCGCCCACCTCGCCGCCTACAAGGTGCCCCGCCACGTGGTGTTCACAGAGGTGCCGAAGACGAGTACGGGGAAGATTCAGAAGTTCGCGTTACGCGAGCGCGCGAAGGGGATGTGAGCGCGACCCCGGCGCGCTCACTCCCAATTTGTCATGGCGCCGGCGCCTTGAGCGCCTCCACCAATGTTTTAGCCAGCGCGTAAATATCCTCCTGGATCTCTGCCGGCGCCCTATCATGGACGGCGCGCAGGGCGTTGAGAAACTCTGCTCTGGTGATCGGCTCGTCCGGCCCCTTGTCCAGCCTGGAAAGCTCCTCATCCATCAGTCTGGCAAACAACTGGGCCTTGCTTTCAGCCATAGTCGTTCCCCTTACAACTGGAGCGCACTCGTCGGAGGACGGCCTACGCTGAGTCTCGTCGTCCGCACCTGCGGCGAAGCGCTAGTCGAGGCGCTGCCGGCGCCACAGCTCCACATTGCCCTCGCACTTGAGAGCGTAGAGAAGGTTGCTGTCGGCCGAGAGGACACCCGCGCACACCGGCCCTGAAGGCCCGATATAGGGCCCGAGGCGCGGCTCGCCATACCAAATGTAAAGCCGCCGATCCTCGTTGAGGATGAGCACGGCAGAACCGTCCTCTTCTGCGGCCAGGATCTGCGCTTGTCGCGCAAGTCCCGTCAATTCTTTCTCGGCTTTGGTCGTCTCCGGCGACCAGAGCTTGACCGCACCGTCCACCGACCGCGACAGCACGCGCCCGCCCGTCAGCGCCAGGATCTGCTCGACGGCCCCCCGATGCAGGCGGTATGTCTGCTTCGCACGGCAGCTCCGGTCGTGGCGCACGATCGTCCCGTCGTCGTGTGCCGTGTAGAGGTCGCCATCGGCGCCGAACGCCGCACCATTGGCATTTCCGCTCACGCGGCAGACGATCTCGCGCGATCGGTACGACGCCAGCAACAGCTCTTCCGACTTGTAAGGCTCCTTCTGGCTCAAGGTGGTGGCCCGAACCACGAACCTGTCCGACGCGGGATCCGGCAAGCTCCACGCAATGTCTGCCCTCATGCAGACGGACTTCCACGACGTTTTCCCGGTCACGGCAAAACTGCCGAGATCGACAAATCCCAGCCCGCACCGGACTGGATCGGCGTAGACCGCAACGGGTGGCGTGCCCGCCGCGAAGAGGAATTGCGGACTACCGTACTCGATCCGACGGGTCTGCCGCTGGCCGCCGCTCAATGGAACCATGGTGATGCTGTCGTAGTGGGTGACCGCAATCGCCGAGGCTGGCGCGACGAACGACATGTCGCGAGCCCAAGGACCGTTTGGGGGCAAGGTCTCCGTGCGGGCGGCCGTCTCGCGTGCGGCGTCCCATATGCGCAGCTTCCCGTCGTCCTCGACCGTCACGATGCGCCCGGCCGCCTCGATCATGCTTTCCGTCTTGCACATGACTTCGCGCGTCGGGATGCAGGTCGGATCGCGGAGCGTGCGCACATAGTCGAAATAGTAGGGCTTCCTGCTGCGGACCGAGGCCGCGGGGCGGACCTTTCCCTTCGGTGCCGGCGCCAACGCCGTCACTTTGCCGGGAAGGCTCGCCGAAACGAACGGGCGCTGAGCCCCGGCTGTGGCGGCTATGACGTCGTCGCGAATCTTTCCCGCGAGCAGCCGCAGATCGAGTGTCTTCGCACCGACCCAGCGCGCCAGGGTTTGCGCGAACGGGCTGTTGACGTTGCCGTCGAGCGCCGTCTGGCCCGCCGCCGCGGCGTAGATGACGACATAGCCGTCGAGCTCGACCTCGGCGAGGCCGCGATTGATGGCGCCCGAGGGCGACGGCAGACGTGCGGCGAATGGATTGTCGCGGCAGGCGTCGAGCGCGACGATCTTGACGGACGCGCCGGCCAGGCTGCGGGAGACCTTCTCGAAGGGAATGGCCGTTGCCGGGACATCGGCGAACGACCGGATATCGGCGTCGACAGGCAGGAGCCAGTTCGCGCCGCTGGCCTCCAGCCCGTGTCCCGCGAAATAGACCATCGCCACGTCGGCCTGCATGGCGTCATGCGCGAACTCCTGGAGCGCGACCTCCATGCCCTTCCGGTCCAGATCGGCGCCCAGCTGCACATCGAAGCCCGATTTGGCGAGGGCGCTCGCCACCAGGCGCGCATCGTTCAGCGGATTGGCGAGCGGCGAGACGCTACGATAGGCGGCATTGCCGATGACGAGCGCAACGCGCTTGGCTTCAGCGTGATCGCCAAGGGCGCAGAAGCATAGAACGAATGCGGCGGCTGCGACTCTCAACAGCGACAGTCGTCCCCCCATGTCGACACCCCTCCCTCGTGCGTACCAAAATCCCGCTCAACGCGACCCCGTCGGTCCAAGGAGCGTACCTCCGTCGTGCCCAACCGCTCCGGCTTCCGAGGCTGGAGGAAGTGTTCGATGCCTTGATGGCAACTTCGGGTCATGCACCGCAAGGATCACACCGAGCACAATGCTTCCGGTTCCGCACCGAGCGACAGAAGTCAGGGCTCAGTGCGAGTGCTGGCCTATGCGCCGGTGCAATCGAGCAAGCAGCAAAAACTACGGGCGGGGACAGCTCGCTCTCGAACCAGCCTCGGCATCAGAGGAATTGTGAGCATACGTCCTCCACGTCGGCCGATAGCCTACGTCGGCCTGGTTGCCCCACGCCGTCCAGCCCTCGCGCACGCCGCGCGCAAACAGTTCCAGGTACGGCCCCGGCGAGCACGCCTCGACGATGGGGTAGAGCTCGTCAGGCTTGCGACTGTGCTCGCGCTTGCGGCTCGAGAGGTAGTTCACCTGCCGCCGCCCCGCCGCGAGCGTGCGAGCGTTGCGGCCGCGCACACCGAACAACACGAGTTCGGTGACGTTGCGGAAGTAGAAGCCGACGCCCCTTCCATCCGATCCGCCGTCCCTGCGCACCTTGTGCCAGACGAGGTTCGACTTGTACTGGAACCCCCAGGCCAGCATGACCGCCAGCCCCTGGGGCAGCAGTGCGTTGGGCACCCAGAGGTAGAGGTGCGCAACATCTGCGGCGACGCCCCCGATCGGAAGACGCTCGATGTCGTCCAGCGTCAGGGTGGGGTAGCGCGAGAGGCGGCGATGCTCCGGCGCGACCTTTCCCGTCTTGTTCTGGAACTGCCAGGGAGGGTCTGCCAGGATAGTGGGAAATCGCCTCCCTCGTGCCGCCGCTAGCAATGCGCTGGCCGCGTCTTCCATCCCGCTCCCCCAACCCAGGTTGCCGACCAAGTAGAGCGATTCGCTTCGCGGGTGGCGATTTGTTCTGCGACAATCTGGGCGCTGGTGCCGCCAGCCTGGCGATGCATCGACTTGAAGGCATAGCGGAGCAAATCTGAGCCCTGGAAGGAGCATGAAGCCACGATGACCGGCGACACTGGCAGCGAGCTGCTCTATTCCGTCGAAGGCGAGGTCGGCATCGTCACCATCAACCGGCCGGCGGCGCACAACGCACTCACCTTCGCCATGTACGACCGGCTGGGCGAGGTCTGCGCTGGCCTGTCCGGCGCCGGGCCGGTGAAGGCGTTGATCGTCACCGGTGCTGGCGGACGCGCGTTCGGCGCAGGCACCGACATCGGCCTGTTCCGCGACTTCCGCTCCGGCGAGGATGGCCTCGCCTACGAGGCGCGCATGGAGGCGATGTTCCAGCGGCTGGAACGGTGTCCCATCCCCACCATTGCCGCCATCCCCGGCATTTGCACCGGCGGCGCCGCGGTGATTGCCGCGGCCTGCGACCTCAGGATCGCCACCCGCAACCTCAGGTTTGGCTTCCCCATCGCCCGCACGCTTGCCAACTGTCTCTCCGCCGCCAACATCGCCCGCGTGGCCCTGCTGACCGGCGTCGGCCGCGCCATGGACATGCTGCTTACCACCCGCCTGATGGAGGCGGACGAGGCGCTCGCCATCGGCCTCGTGAGCGAGCTTCTCGACACGCCCGAGGCCCTGATGGCGCGTGCCCGCGCGCTCGCGGCGCAGATGGCCACCCAGGCGCCTCTGACCATGCAGGCCGGCAAGGAGGTGGTGCGGCGCATGCGCGAGAAGCTCGCCGCCGTCGAGGACAAGGACCTGATCGCGCTCTGCTACGGCAGCGCCGACTTTCGCGAGGGTCTCGACGCTTTCCTCGCCAAGCGCCCGCCGAGATTCAAAGGAGAATAGGCGTCGATTGGGGGTCAGACCCTGCGGGTCTGACCCCATGGCACCGGCATCGGCTCCAGCACCCAAGACCCAACCTATGCGGTGTCGCGCCAGACGGGCTATGCTTGACGAAGGGGTGTGGAATGGGGTCAGACCCGCAGGGTCTGAC
>JBIOWI010000055.1:0-4085 GCA_044868325.1 Hyphomicrobiaceae bacterium | reverse complement strand
AGGGCTACGCCATCGGCTCGGCGGGCCTGGGCGCGCTGGTGCTGTTCGCGGCCTACAACGAGGACCTCAAGTACTTCGTCTCCCAGGCCAAGGACGGCTCGATCTTCCAGGGCCTCAACGTCGACGGGCTGTTCTCGCTCGCGAACCCCTACGTCGTCGTCGGCCTGTTCTTCGGAGGGCTGCTGCCCTACCTGTTCGGCGGCATCACCATGACGGCGGTGGGCCGGGCGGCCAGCGCCATCGTGGAGGAGGTGCGGCGCCAGTTCCGCGAGAAGCCCGGCATCATGCAGGGCACCGAGAAGCCGAACTACGCGCGCGCCGTGGACCTGCTCACCCGCGCCGCCATCAAGGAGATGATCGTCCCGTCGCTGCTGCCGGTGCTCTCGCCCATCGTGTGCTTCTTCGTGGTGCAGTGGATCGCCGGCACCGGCAACGCCTTCGCGGCGCTGGGCGCCATGCTGCTCGGCGTGATCGTCACCGGCCTGTTCGTGGCCATCTCCATGACGGCGGGCGGCGGCGCCTGGGACAACGCCAAGAAGTACATCGAGGACGGCCACTACGGCGGCAAGGGCTCCGAGACCCACAAGGCGGCCGTGACGGGCGACACGGTGGGCGACCCCTACAAGGATACGGCAGGGCCGGCCGTGAACCCGATGATCAAGATCACCAACATCGTGGCGCTGCTGCTGCTGGCGGTGCTGGCGCACTAGGAAAGGGAATGGGGGAGTGGGGAATGGGGAGTAGGGAATGGGGGACAAGGAACTTACTATGCTCCCCATTCCCCCTCCCGATCTCGCGTTGGCCCAGGGAACGCTTAGTCGAGCAGCGCGTTGAGGGGACGGCCCGTTCGGGCCGTAGCGCGGAGGGGAGGTCGCCGCGATGCAATGGCTCAAGGACAAGGCAACATGGATCGTGCTGTTTGCCGCCATTGCCGCGGTTTCCAGCTCGTACAGCGCCTACAAAATCTACCAAATGACCGACGGGAAGGCTGTCCCCGTCACCCCCGCCAAGGGCAAGCGCTAGGGCGTCTGTGGCCGATGAAGTTGTGGTTGTAGGCCATCGCCGGCACGAGGGGACAGCATGAGATTGCCGGTCTTGCTGTGCGCAGCACTGGATGTAAGCACGGGTGCTCTGGCTCAGGCCACAGAGCCGCCGCGCGGTCCAGTGAGTCCCGCTGAGGTGGCGCACATGCGCGACGCAATTGCGTCTTGTCTCAAGAGGCACTGGAGGATGCCGGCCAAGGGTCCATTTGCGCCAGTCACGCTCCGATGGCGACTCGACAGGAACGGTAAGCTCCTGGGATCGCCGGAAATCGTCGCTCCGCACGGCAACTCCGAGATCATGCCGTCTGCCCGGGCGGCCATGCGGGCGGTGCGTGCATGCGAGCCGTTTGCCCTTCCGGCCAAGAGGTATGATGTCTGGAAGGAGATTGTCTGGGATTTCGACCCGACAGGAATGCCGAACTGAGCGGCGCCCTTCCCTTCGACGCCTCTCCCGCGATAAGACCCCATGTCATTGCCAGGCGAGGTCGGTTCTGCGTGGGACTCGTGGAAGCATCAGCGGAGACCATCCAGGACGCGGCGGAAGCGCTGCGACGCGGCAATCTCGTCGCGTTTCCCACTGAGACGGTATACGGGCTCGGCGCGGATGCGACCAATGGCCGGGCGGTGGCGGCGGTGTTCGAGGCCAAGGGGCGGCCGCGGTTCAATCCGCTGATCGTGCATGTCGCGAGTCTGGAGGCAGCGCAGGCGCTGGGCGAGCTGACAGAGGCCTGCACGGCCCTGGCGCGTGCGTTCTGGCCGGGGCCGCTGACGCTGGTGCTGGCCAGGCGGGAGGGCTGCCCCGTGGCCGATCTCGCCACCGCAGGGCTCGACACCGTGGCGGTTCGCGTGCCGGCGCATCCGGTGGCCCAGGCACTGCTGCAGGCGGCCGAGGTGCCCGTCGTAGCGCCGAGCGCCAACCGGTCGGGGCATGTGAGCCCGACGGCGGCGGAGCACGTGGCGGCCGACTTCGCGTCGGCCGGCGGGGAGCGCATCGCCATGGTCCTCGATGGGGGAGCGGCGACCATCGGGATGGAGTCCACGGTCGTGGATGCAACCGGGGCCGAGCCGGTGGTGCTGCGGCTCGGGGCGGTGGCGCGTGAGGAGATCGCGGGGGTGCTGGGCCGGCCGGTGGCGGTGGCTACAGGGGAGGAAGGCAAGCCCGCGTCGCCGGGCATGCTGGCGCGGCACTATGCGCCCAAGGCCAGGCTGCGGCTCGATGCGACGGACGTGGGGGAGAACGAGGCGCTGCTGGCGTTCGGCCATTCTAAGGTCCCCGCGCATCCCGGCGTCATGCTGAACCGGAGCTGGTCGGGCGATCTCGTGGAGGCTGCAGCGAATCTGTTCGCGGCGCTGCGCACCCTCGACGCAGCGGGTGCTAAGGCTATTGCCGTCATGCCCATCCCGGAGCAGGGTCTGGGCGAGGCCATCAACGACAGGCTGCGCCGCGCAGCGAGACCCGCATGAGCATGAGCCAGAACGCAAGCTCCACCGCCTCCAACGTCGGCCCCGTGGAACCCTTGAGCCCCGACCTTGTTGCGCAGCTCGCCGCCATCGTCGGCGCGCAGCACGCGCTCACCGACCCGGACCAGCAGCTCCCCTACCTGCGCGAGTGGCGCGACATGTACGCCGGCCGCGCCTCGCTGGTGCTGCGGCCGGGCTCTACCGAGGAGGTCTCCAGGGTGCTGTCGCTGGCCAATGCGCACGGCATCCCCGTGGTGCCGCAGGCCGGCAATACCGGGCTGGTGGGCGGGCAGATCCCGACGCGGGGCGAGGTGGTGCTCTCGGTGGGGCGGCTCAAGCGGGTGCGGGCCGTCGATGCCCAGGGCTTCACCATGACGGTGGAGGCGGGGCTCACGCTGGCCGAGGCGCAGGCGGCGGCGGACGAGGTGAACCGGCTGTTCCCCCTGAGCCTGCCGTCGGAGGGCACCTGCCAGATCGGCGGCAACCTCGGCACCAACGCCGGCGGAGTGGGCGTGCTGGCCTACGGCAACGCGCGCCAGCTGGTGCTGGGCCTGGAGGCAGTGCTGGCCGACGGGCGCGTCTGGAACGGTCTCAACGCGCTGAAGAAGGACAACACCGGCTACGACCTGAAAGACCTGTTCATCGGCTCGGAGGGCACGTTGGGCGTCATCACCGCCGCCGTGCTCAAGTTGTTCCCCAAGCCGGCCGAGAAGGCCACCGCCTTCGTCGGCCTGCCCGATCTCGACGCCGCCCTGGCGCTCTTCAACCTGGCGCAGGAGACGGCCGGCCCCAGCTTCACGGCCTTCGAGGTGATGGCGCACCTGGTGCTCGACATCATCGTGCGGAACGTGGCGGGCGCGCGCCATCCCTTCCCCGGCCCGCACCCCTGGTACGCGCTCCTGGAGACCTCAGGCCTCAAGGCCGACGGCACGGCGGAGCGGGTGCTCACCGACACGCTCACCGAGGCGAGCGAGCGCGGCATCATCGCCGATGCGGTGATTGCCAGCTCGCTCGGGCAGGCGCGCGACTTCTGGCGCTTGCGCGAGTCCTACTCGGAGGCGCAGAAGCCGGTGGGCGCCAGCGTCAAGAACGACGTGTCGGTGCCGGTGGCCGCCATCCCCGAGTTCATCCGCCGGGCCGACGCCGCCGTGCAGCGCCTCTGCCCGGGCGCCCGGCCGCTGCCCATCAGCCATTTCGGCGACGGCAACGTGCACTACAACATCGCCCAGCCCGAGGGCATGGCGAAGGACCGGTTCATGGCGATGTGGGACGACATCGTCCACGCGGTGCACGAGGTGGTGTTGAGCCTCAACGGCTCCATCTCCGCCGAGCACGGCATCGGCGTCATGAAGCGGGCCGAGCTGGCGGCGGTGAAGGGCGAGGTGGCGATGGACCTGATGCGCAAGATCAAGGCCGCGTTCGACCCCAAGGGGATACTCAATCCGGGGAAGGTGCTTTAACAAGGCGCAGGTTCGGCCTGGCGGGGCGACTTGGCCGAGGTTGGCCAGATTGGCCGCCGGCCGGAGCGGGCAGGGCGCGGGCGGGGACTGCCAGCGTCGGCCTTGGGCTTTCCTGCGTGCC
>JBIOWI010000054.1:0-15026 GCA_044868325.1 Hyphomicrobiaceae bacterium | reverse complement strand
AGCTCTGCGCCCGGCCACGGCGGCCGACGTGGGGGCGATCACTGCGATCTATCGGCCCGCCGTGCTCCACGGCACAGCCAGCTTCGAGCTGGAGCCGCCGGACGAGGCCGAGATGCTGCGTCGCTTCGAGGCCGTCGTCGGGGCCGGCTATCCCTACTTCGTCGCCACGCTGGACGGCCGTGTGGTGGGCTACGCCTACGCCAGCGCCTACCGCACCCGGCCGGCCTACCGCTTCGCGGTGGAGGATTCTCTCTACATTGCCCCGGAGGCGCAGGGCAAAGGCGTGGGCACCCTGCTGCTTAAGGCCCTGATCGAGGCCTCGACCGCCAGAGGCTACCGCCTGATGGTCGCCGTCATCGGCGACTCCCGCAACCAGGCCTCCATCGCGCTGCACCGCAACGCCGGCTTCACGTTCTGCGGCACCATCCATTCCATCGGCTACAAGCTCGGCCGCTGGCTCGACACCGTGATCATGGAGCTGCCGCTGGCCGAGGGCGACAAGTCCTCGCCGCAGGAGATTGGGGGTTAGCTGCGAGCCCGTTCAGACGGCCACCAGCTGCACGCCTTTGTCCAGGACGGCCAGGACCCTCGCCAAGTCGTGGCCGCGCTTCACGATGAGGCCGGTGGCCGCCACCACGCTGTAGGCGCCCTGGCGGCGGGCCAGCTCGGGACATTTCTCGATACGGTAGAGCGGGACCTCGCTGGTGTTGCGGAACACCGAGAACACCGCCTTGTCCCGTCCGAAGTCGAGCGCGTAGTCGCGCCACTCCCCGGCCGCCACCCTGCGGCCGTAGACCCGCAGGATCTGCTCGAGCTCCCGGCGATTGAAATGGATTACAGGATCGAGACGAGCGGGGACCACCCCTGCGGCACCGGCAACGCCCGCGCGCCGGCGCGGGCTGAACTGTATCGGCTCGACTTCGCTCAAGGGCGCCTCCTCATGCGTCGACACTGTCACATGATCATCACTTTGGCCCTTCCAATGCAAGGCTCGACACGCCCCTGGGCGGCCCTTGCACGACCCATGAGCGGTCCGCCGTTCGCCTCGGCCGTTTCGCCCCGGCATCGGCGGCCGGCTATGTGGGTGCCGACGCCCGTGCCGCAGCCCTCCCGTCTTGGCAAGGCTCGGGCGTGACGATTAGAGTGGCAGCCATGCTCTGGTATGGGGTCTGCCTCATTTCTATGCTTGCGGCGGTGGCTGCGGCGGTGCCCGCCGTGGCACAGACCGACGCGCCCGACCCGCAGCTCTGGGCCGTCACCGGCGTGCGGTCGGACGATGCGCTGAACCTGCGGGTGGCGCCCGATGGGGACAGCCGGCGCATCGCCCGCATCCCCTTCAACGCCAGGGGAATCAAGAGCTTCGGCTGCCCCAACAACGTCACCTTCGAGCAGTGGAAGCGCATGACACGGGCCCAGAAAGACCTGGCCGCCCGCTCGCGCTGGTGCGAGGTCGAGTACAAGGGCATGAAGGGCTGGGTCGCCGGCCGGTTCCTGAAGGAGGACGGCCCGTAGGAGCAAGACGACATGGACATGACCGGCGAGGAGCGCATCGCCGCCAGCCGCGAGACGGTGTGGGCCGCGCTCAACGACGTCGAGGTGCTGAAGCAGTGCATCCCGGGCTGCGAATCCCTGGAGAAGCAGTCCGACACCGAGATGACCGCGAGGGTGAAGCTGCAGATCGGCCCGGTGAGCGCCCGCTTCTCGGGCAAGGTGACGCTGTCGGAGATCGACGCCCCCAACGGCTACCGCATCGCCGGCGAGGGCAGCGGCGGCGCCGCCGGCCATGCCAAGGGCAGCGCGCTGGTGCGGCTTATCGAGGACGGCGACGGGACCATTCTACGATACGAGGCCAGGGCCGACGTGGGCGGCAAGCTCGCCCAGCTCGGCGGGCGCCTCATCGACGCCACCGCCAAGAAGCTCGTCGGCGAGTTCTTCAGCAAGTTCGGCGACGTGGTCGGCCCGCCACCCCCCGAGGCCGAGGCCGCCGAGACCACATCCGAGGAGAAGCCCGGCATGCTCCGCCGCTGGTTCGGCAAGAAGAAGAGCGCCGAGGAGGACGGCGGTCCTTCCACCTGAAGCGGGTGCCGCTTCCTGCACTTCCCTTCGCCGGAGGATTTACTCTCAATGGGTGCGCGGCAGAACTGCCCCACGCAGCTGACTGACTGCCGCAGTGCAGCGAAGGGTGAGGTCGTGCCACTTCCTGTCGTGAGCAAAGGCTCGTCCGGCAGTCACATGGGTTACCGCTTTGCCGACCACGACGAGCGGGCGGCGGTCAGCATGTTGGACAGCCGGGCCGCCAGTGCAATCTGGCGAACCCGTCGTCCGGCGTGCGAGTTCAGGACCGAGCCTTCTTCGCAAACCGAACCAGTTCGCTATTGAAGCGCCCCGGCTCTTCTAAGAAGGCCGCATGGCCCACACCTTCAAACCACGAGGCTTCCGCTGTCTTGCAGTGCTCCAGTATGTAATTCCCCATTGCTGGCAGCACCACGTTGTCAGCGCGCCCGTGCGTGACGAGCACCGGAAGAGTGAGTCCTTTCAGGATCGGGGCGAAGTCGAGCTCACGCTGGGTCAAGAATGCGCGGACCTCAGGTCGCACAATCATGTTGAAAGCTAGGAGCGTCTCGAAGTCGTCCTGCGCGATCGGCTTGACTACGCAGGCGCGCAAGAACTTGCGCATCGCTGCAACGTTGGTCGGCACGTCCGGCTGGCACGCACCGGGCGCATTCTCTAGGAAGCCTGGCCCGATAAGCGGGCCAAACGCCTTCGGACCCAGAACGACGGCCGCACCAACGAAATTTATGCCGGCGATCTTGCTCTGCCCGTGCTTGCGCACATAGTCGGATATGATGAAGCCGCCGTAGGACCAGCCAACCAACGTCGGCCGATCGAGCGCGAGCTGATCAATGATGGCAGCGATGTCGTCTGCCCAATTGTCCCCATGCGTGTACTGCTCGGCTTGGACCGGCGCGTCCGACATGCCATGGCCGCGCAGATCAAGCGCGGCGAGACGAAACTCCTTCAGCGGCTCGCTCTCGTACTGCTTCATCCAACAGAGGTGATTTTGGGACCAGCCGTGGATCAGCAAGATTGGAACGCCGGTGGGTTGGCCCCACTCGCGAACATGCAGATTGAGCCCGCTGCCACCTCTTACGCTGTGGATCTTCATTGGCGCATCTCCCTAGATTGTGAGCGCCGACACCAGCACAAGCCTACCCCAGGACAGACTGGAGAGCGAGCAACAAGGCGCGCTCCCTGGCGGTGAATATCAAGACTGCGGCCCGCCATTGGAGGCGACGTTCCCGTTGACGTGCTCAAGAGGGCGGACGGCGCGATCGACTAACCATTCCCTGAATTCCTTCCGGAGTGGGTCAAAAGCGGTAAGGCTCTGGCTGAGCACAAAGCGTCCGTTCAGCACCCTGAACCGGGCGTCTTCAGTCCGGCGCGGTCGCCGCGACAATGCCGCGAAGGCTGGCCGAGGCGGCTGGGCGCTGGGGTGGGACGATGTCCCACATGCGGTAGAGGTGGGCCAGGAGCTCGGCCTCGCGCTCGCGGATCTGGGCCGGCCGCCATTCCGTCTGCTCCCGCACGTGCTCGTTGACGGGGAGCGTCAGCCCGCCCTCGGCGAACAGCACCTGCTGCTTGCGCGCGAAGTCCTGGTTGCCGGCGCGGTCGTTCTGCGCCCTGGTCATCAGCACCAGGTTGCCGAGCGACTCGGTGCAGCGGCCGCGCTCCGACGGGTCCGGGAACCACTGGCGCCAGCGGCTGCTGGCGGCCGGCTTGCGTGGCAGGATGTGCTCCACCGTGAGGTCCTCGACGGGCAGGTCCTGCGGCCGGCCGGCCATCTCCTCGTTGAGCCGCAGCAGCACCAGCTTGGCGAGCGGCGCGCTGCGGGCATGCAGGTCGCGCAGGTTGTGGCGGATAGTGCTCCGCTCGTCGCGCGTCAGCATCAGGGGGCTGCCGGGGACACGGAGGTCGTCGCCCTGGTGCAGTGCGCCGACGATGGAGGCGATGCGGCCCACCCGGCGCTTGGTGCCCATGCCGAGGATGCGCAGGCCGTAGGCGAGCCGGTCGAGGGCCTTGAGGAACCAGGCGAGCTCCGCCGGATCGCTGCCGTGCCTCAGCCACCACAGCAGCGCGGCCGGGATCCAGTCGCCGCCTCTGATCCAGCCCAGGTGACGCAGCGAGGCCGCGATCGCCGCCGACTGCGGCGCGCCTGCGTGCCTGGCGTGGCGGATGTCGTCGTAGGCCGCAGCGGCAGGAGTGAGCAGGCGCGCGACGAAGGCATCGGCGCCGCCCTGCTCCTGGGCGATCTTCTGGACGCCGGAGATGATGTGCGCCGATGTGCGCTGATAGATGGTGCGGATATGGCTGAACAGGTTGTCGAAGTCGGCGCCGAGCCGGGCTTGTGCCGCGTCCCATGCCGCCGTCGCCGGGCCGAGGGCGGAGGCCGGCACGCTGCCCAGCAGGGCGGCCTTGAGGATGTCGTTGCGGGCGAGCGGGCGGCCGGTGGCATTGAGCACCGTGAACATGCGGTGTGCCCGGTCGATGCCGGTCGCCGACACCAGCACGATGTGGCACTTGTCGAGCAGGAAGTCGGCCAGCGCGCGCCGCCCGGCGGCGTCGAGGTCGGCCACGGCGCCGCGCATGTGCTTGCGCACCTCCAGGATGCGCACCTCGGCGGGCGACAGGCTGCCCTCCGGGGACGGCTCGCCGGTGACGCCTCGGCGGCGCGCGTATGCCTGGAAGAAGGTCTCCTCCGGCTCGCGCAGAGCGAGGCGGGCGCGCGCGCCGGTGCCGATGGCGGCAAGCAGGCGCTCGCTGGCCGGCTTGCCGCTCTCGGCGTCGAGGTCGCGCAGCACGCAGAACAGGATGGTGAGGGTGGTGAGGCGCTGCAGCCCGTCCACCACCTCGCGCAGGCGGCCGGTCCGGGACGCCTTCCAGGTGGCGATGCGGCCGGTAGGCGGGGTCGGCTCGATGAACAGCATGGGGCCCAGGAAATAGTCGCCGCCCTGGTCGGACAGGCCGTCGGCGTCGAGCGCCTCCGAGACGTCGTCAAGCAGCCGCCCGGCCTCCTCGGGCGTCCAGGCGAAGGAGCGCTGATAGGAGGGAACGTGAATGAAATTGGGGTCGGCAAACAGCTGCCCAAGCGGCATCGCCTGGGCGCCAAACGGCGATGACATGAACCGACGCTCTCCTTGACGAAGCGAATATCCGGCAAGCGCCCCCCGACACCCGAGGCCATTGAGAGCATAAATTCCTTTCCCGGCGCAACCGTTCCACCCGACGGTGCGGCCGTGCGTCTTTGTCCGCTGCCGTAGCAGACGTGCGATGCTATTGATCGGGCTCAAGGATTCGCTTGGCAGGAGGCAACCCATGCTGGCGGCCGTCTACGATTTCGCGCGCCCGTTGCTGTTCGGCCTCGATCCCGAGCAGGCGCACGAGCTGACGTTGCGGGCGCTGGAGGCCGGTCTCCATCCGCGCCCGGCGGCACCGGACGACGCGAGGCTGCGCGTGGAGCTGTGGGGCCTGGCGCTGCCCAATCCGCTCGGCATGGCGGCGGGCTTCGACAAGGACGCCCGGGTGCCGGACCGGCTCCTGGCCATGGGCTTCGGCCACGTCGAGATCGGCACCGTCACGCCGCTGGCGCAGGCCGGCAACCCGCGCCCACGCATTTTCCGCCTGGTGCAAGACCGGGCCATGATCAACCGGCTGGGGTTCAACAACGCCGGCCATGCGGCCGCGCTCGCGCGGCTGGCGCAGCTCCGGCGGGCCGGGGCCCAGGGCATCGTGGGCGTCGTGGGCGTGAATGTCGGGGCCAACCGCGATGCGGCAGACCGCGTGGCGGACTACGCGGCCGGCGTGCGCACGTTCTACGACGTGGCGAGCTACCTCACGATCAACGTGTCCTCGCCCAATACGCCCGGGCTGCGCGACCTGCAGGCGCCCACCGCGCTCGACGAGCTTCTCGCCCGCGTGCTCGGGGAGCGCGAGGCGCTTATCGCCGCGGGCAAGCCACGGCGGCCGGTGGTTGTGAAGCTCGCACCCGATATCGCCGAGGCGGATCTTGCGCCCATCGTTGGCGTGCTGACGAGGCGCGGCGTGGACGGCATCGCTGTGTCCAACACCACACTGGCGCGCGACGGTCTCACCGAGGCAGCCGCAAGGGAGGCTGGTGGCGTGTCGGGCCGCCCGCTGTTCCATCGCGCCACCGCCATGCTGGCGCGTGTCTACCTGCTGACGGAGGGCCGCGTGCCGCTGATCGGCATCGGCGGCATCGATTCCGGTGCCGCGGCCGTCGCCAAGATCGAGGCCGGCGCCACCCTGCTGCAGCTCTACACGGGGCTCGTCTACGAAGGCCCCGGCCTCATCGACCGCATCAAGCGCGACCTCTCCGCCTACGTCGCGCGCGAGCGTCTTGCGGGCATCGCCGCCGCCGTCGGCCGCCGCGCCGCCGAATGGGCGAGCCGGTAGACGAGGGCGAGCCGGCGGATCGGCTGACAGGGCCGGCCATGATAGGGTGGGAATCGACTGAACGGGTCGCAACACTGGGAGGTTGGTCATGAGGCTTGCTGCCGGCGCGGGCGCTCTCGCGGCATGGGCCTGCATCCTGAGCTGGGTCGGCTCGCCAGCGTCGGCCGAGGGACCGTGGATGACCGAGGGGGCGATGCGGGCGGCCTTCATCGGCAAGACGCTCGATGGCTACTATGCGGACGGCGCGGACTGGACCGAGAGCTACGGCCAGGACGGCCGCCTCGACTATCGCGACCGCCGGCGTCAGAGCCTCGGCTACTGGTACTTCCGCGACCACGTGTTCTGCACGTTCTACGACCCCGGCCAGGATAACAACGGCGGCTGCTTCACGGCTGTCCAGACGAGCGCCAACTGCTACGAATTCTATCTGGCGGGCTTCAGCGACCGCGAGCAGGGCAGGCCCCTGCCGCCAGGCCCCGAGGGCCGCTGGGTGGCGCGCGCCTCGCGCCGCGGCGAGCCCTCGACCTGCGAGGCACGGCCTACGGTCTAGGCGGGCGAAGTTTCGAGCTTGGGGGAGGGTCTGTCTTGCGGTGGTCGAGATTGGTTGCCTTTTTGCCTGGCTTCGTGGCTGTGCTCGGGTGGTCGCTGCCAGCTTTGACCGAACCTGACTGGATGAGCCCGGAGGCCATTCGAGCCGCGTTTGTGGGCAAGAAGATGCGAGGCTCTTTTTACAACGGTGAAACCTGGACCGCGATCCGCCATGAGGGAGGTCGCTTCGAGATGTGCCAGGGTCCATCGTGTGTCGAGGGCCGCTGGTTCTTTCGCGGTCGGGTGCCCTGCATTGTCAGCGGTCCACCCTATTGGCCTCTGCAAGAGCGCTGTACCGCAGTGAACAAGGTCAGCGCCAACTGCTACGAGTTCCATCTGACCTCCCCACTCGCTGGTCCGCGCCTTGATAAAGGGGACTTCCGACCGGAGGCACGCCGGCATTCGTATGGTTGGCGTCAGGAGGAGCCTTCCACCTGCGAGCCGCAGCCCACCGTTTGACGCGAGCCATGGCTGGCGCGCCCTGGCAGGACCACGATTTCCCCTTGCGTTCGACGGCCCCTCCGTCCCTTATTCGGGCAACCTCAAAGTGGCCGTTAACTTTCCTGGAGGACGCGAAGCGCCATGTATACATCCCTGGAGCACTACATCGACGGCAACTGGGTGAAGCCTTCCGGCGACAAGGCCCAGGACGTGATGAACCCGGCCAGCAGCAAGCCCATAGGCCAGCTGGGCCATGTCTCCCGCGGCGACCTCGACAAGGCGCTGGCCGCGGCCGACAAGGGCTTCAAGCAGTGGCGCAAGGTGTCGGCCTTCGAGCGCGGCAAGATCCTGCGCAAGGCCGCCGAGCTGGTGCGCGCCCGCACCGATGAGATCGCCAAGGTCCTCACCCAGGAGCAGGGCAAGGTGCTGATGGAGGCCAAGCTGGAGGTCGCCAGCGCCGCCGACATCATCGATTGGTACGCCGGCGAGGGACAGCGCGCCTACGGCCGCATCATCCCGGCCCGCGCCGACGGCGTGCGCAACATGGTGATCATGGAGCCGATCGGCCCGGTGGCCGGCTTTAGCCCATGGAACTTCCCTGTCACCCAGGCGGTGCGCAAGATCGCCGCGTCGCTGGCGGCGGGCTGCTCCATCATCATCAAGTGCCCCGAGGAGACGCCGGGCTCGCCCATCGGCCTCGTCAAGTGCTTCCACGATGCGGGCGTGCCGGCGGGCGTGCTGAACCTGGTCTACGGCGTGCCGGCCGAGATCTCGGAGTACCTTATCCCCCACCCCGTGATCCGCAAGATCTCCTTCACCGGATCGGTGCCGGTCGGCAAGCACCTCAATGCGCTGGCGGCCAGCCACATGAAGCGCGCCACCATGGAGCTGGGCGGCCACTCGCCGGTGCTCGTGTTCGACGACGCCGACGTGGAAGGCGCCGCCAAGATGATGGGCGCCTTCAAGTACCGCAACGCCGGCCAGGTGTGCATCTCACCCACCCGCTTCTTCGTGCACGACAAGGTCTACGACACGTTCGTCGGCAAGTTCATCGACATCGCCAAGAAGACCAAGGTGGGCGACGGCATGGAGCCCGACACGCGCATGGGGCCGCTCGCCAACCCGCGCCGCATCAACGCCATCGAGACCTTCATCGCCGACGCCCAGGAGAAGGGCGCCAAGATCGAGGCCGGCGGCAAGCGCATCGGCAACCAGGGCAACTTCTTCGAGCCCACGGTGCTGACGGAGGTGCCCGACAGCGCACGAATCATGAACGAGGAGCCGTTCGGCCCTGTAGCGGTGATGCTGCGCTTCAAGGAGACCGACGAGATGCTGCAGCGGGCCAACAAGCTGCCCTACGGCCTTGCCAGCTACGCCTTCACCAAGGACGCCAAGACGGCTGGCAAGGTCGCGGACGCACTCGAGGCCGGCATGGTGACCATCAACCACATGGGCCTCGCCCTGCCCGAGACGCCGTTCGGCGGTGTGAAGGACTCTGGCTTCGGCCACGAGGGCGGCGTGGAGGGCCTGCACGTGTACATGCAGCCGAAGTTCGTCAGCCATCTGGGCTGAGTCTTCGGGGTCAGACCCCTCGCCTCGACAGCTGCGGCTGAACTCGAGCGTTGAAGGCGAGGGGTCTGACCCCATTTCCGGCCGCCGTGCCGCGCCCCCTTACTCGTCCGATTGCGGCGGCTTAGTCTTTGGCGTCGGCCCAAAATCGCTCCGAGGAGCGCAGATCGTCGTGATCGGGCTTGGCGCGCGGGGCTGCGAGGTAGCTGAGCAGCAGGCCGGCAAGGTAACCGAATTGCAGCGCCACGACCGCGCCCGCAGAAGCGGCCAGAACGAACCACCATCCGGCGCCGGCCAGATAGGCCACGACAGGACCCAGCGCTGCGGCCACAGCCGAGGCCGGAACAACCGCGGGCACCCGATAGCGCAGGCCCAGGAGAAAGCCGAGCCCTCCCGCCAGTACAAGCGCCTCCAGCACTGCCTCCTCCCCAGGTAACCGCGTTGCTCCAAGGGCTCAGACTAGAACAGCAACGCCGCACCGGGAATTGGGTTCAAGCGGGTACGCTAGACGAACAACTTGGTTAAGGGACATCTTAACCATACTTCTAGAGAAGGCCAAATTGAGGCTGACGGAATTTTTTGCAGGTTTGTGACCAAGTTGCACGCCCTAACTGGGCCTGATCGTCAGAGTTCGGGAGGATGTCCGACCGACGAATGGGTCCGAGGCACTCTCCAGGGACTGCGGTTGGCCGGGGACTGCGGTTGGCATGTCCGGGGGCTGCATGCTACCGAGCCTTCGCGCGGCGCCGTTGTTCTTGCCGGACCGCTCCGCGCCGCCGGATCAGCCACACCCAGGCAAGCCCATGCAACGGCCCATGCAACGCGTCGCCATCATAGACTACGGCTCCGGCAACCTGCACTCGGCCGCCAAAGCGTTCGAGCGCGCGGCGCAGGAGGGCGGCAGCGGGGCCAGGATCGCCGTGACGGCCGACCCGGCCGACGTGCTGGCCGCCGACCGGATCGTCCTGCCGGGCGTGGGCGCCTTTGCCGATTGCAAGGCAGGCCTCGACGCCGTGCCGGGGATGGTCGACGCCCTGGAGGAGAGCGTGCGCCGCAAGGGGCGGCCGTTCCTCGGCATCTGCGTAGGGGCGCAGCTGATGGCCGAGCGCGGGCTCGAGTTCCGCGTCACCCCGGGGTTGGGCTGGATCGCGGGCGACGTGAGGGCGATCGAGCCGCGCGATCAAGCCCTCAAGATCCCGCACATGGGCTGGAACACGCTCTCCGTCGTCAACGACCACCCGCTGCTGGCCGGCATCGCCACCGGGCCGGACGGCCTGCATGCCTATTTCGTGCACTCGTTCCACCTGGTAACGCCGGACCGGGCGGCGCTGGTGGCGGAGGCCGACTACGGGGGCCCGGTGACGGCCATGGTGGCCAAGGGGAACATCGCGGGCACCCAGTTCCACCCCGAGAAGAGCCAGACGCTCGGCCTCAAGCTGATCGCCAACTTCCTGGCTTGGCAGCCCTGATTCGGGGAAGCCGGCTCATGCGCGGCAGCCGCGAGGACAAAAGCATGAGGCTCTGCGAATTTGTTGTCTTGGCTGCCGGTGTCTGGGCTGCCGGTGTCTGGCGCCAAGGCCCCGAAGGAAAATAGGGGCCGCTGAAAAAGATGTGGAGAAGGGTGAAAGGCGCAATCGGTAGGACCGACCGCGCCCGGGTCCCGCATCAGCCGTGGCGGTGCTGGGCGTGCTGCGGGTCGATCAGCTCGCCCCGCAGCAGGGCGAAGGGCGCCTTCCAGTAGAGCTTGATGTCGTGGAACGGGTCGGTGAGGATCTTCGTGAACCACACGAGGCCGGTCTGCACGTCCTTGATGAAGAACAGGTGCACGGTGCGGAAGATCAGGCCGCCGACACCGATGGCGATCCACATGAGAGCGAGATTGTTGAGGAGCTCGTGGATGTCGGCCGGCGCGTTGAAGACGCCGAACAGCGTCGGGTCGTAGTAGAGCACCAGCGGCGACAGCGCCCAGAGGCCCATCAGCACCACCTTGCGCCGGAGGTTGTAGCCGACCTTCACATCCTCCTTGTACTCGTGCGTGGCCTTGTTGACGTTGTCGTAGTCCCTGGGCTCGAAGAAGAAGTGCCCAATCTGCCGGCTGGTCATGCCCACCAGCCAGGCCAGCAGGATGGCGGCGATCGGATGCGTCCACACCAGCACGTAGGCGCACACGAAGCTGATCGCGCTGACCAGGTGCAGGGCCTGGTTGATGCGGCTGTGGTGGTAGTAGCGATGGTCGTCCCACCGCTGCTCCTTGAGCGCCTCGTAGAATTTCATCTGTCTTCCCTTTGCTGTAGGGCGGATTAGGCGTTAGCCGTAATCCGCCAATGCACCCGTCCAACGGCGGATTGCGGGCTTCGCCCTAATCCGCCCTACGCGGCTGCGTTACGCCGCCCGCTGCAGGCCGTCGTGGCGGTTGGCCGCAACCTTGCCGAAGCGGATGATCGAGAAGTGCCCGAACGGGGGCACCGGGCGGCGCTCGATCAGGCGGATGTCGTAGGGCGTGCGCTCGGTCCAGCGCGCGAAGCGCTCCCAGGGGAAGTCGGACTGCCAGCCGAGCTTGCGCGCCATCGGCTGGAACCAGCGCTCGAACGTCAGCCGCGGCCCGGCCTCGGCGCCGATACGATTCAGCAGCACGATCTCCCCGCCCGGCTTCAGCACCCGCGCGAACTCGTCGAGCGCCACCTCGGCATGCGGCACCGTGTTGACCACGCACTGCGCCACCACCACGTCGAAGGACTCGTCAGGGAACTCTAGCTTCTCGGCATCCATCGCCTTGAGCGTCTCGACGTGGGTCAGCCCCTCCTCCGCCACGCGCTGGCGCGCCTTGTTCAGCATGGGCTCGGAGAAGTCGATCCCCACCACGCGGCTGGTGCGCGCGTAGTACGGCAGCGTGAGGCCGGTGCCGACGCCCACCTCGAGGATGCGCCCGCCGACGCGCTCGCAGGCCGCAACGGCGGCACGGTGGCCGCGCTCGAAGATCTTGGCGAACACGAGGTCGTAGATCGGCGCCCAGCGCGCGTAGGCCTTCGTGACCGTCTCTCTGTCGAATTCCGCCGTCATCGCCGTTCTCGCAGTCCTTCTCTCGTTCCGTCTCGACAGCCCCTCCCGTTCGGGAGGCCGGCTCAGCCCTCGCACAACCCGTACGCCACCAACGCCACTCAACGCATGCTCGCCCGCCCACGGCAGAGCGCCGTAGGCGACGCGCGTGCCGGCAAGGACATCGACTGCCACCTTGTCCGCATGGCCCAGGAACTGGCGCGCGCTCATATCCCAGGTGCGGTTGAGCGCGAACGCGCGGCAGTCGGTGCGGGAAACGTTGAGTGCGGCGAGGCAGGCCCTGTGCAGGTCGCTGTCCAGCACGCCCACCGGATGGTCGCCCACCACATCCCTGGGGCCGGTGACCGGATAGGCCGCCACCGGCACGCCGCAGGCCAGCGCTTCCAGCTGCACGATGCCGAAGGTGTCGGTCTTGCTGGGGAAAACGAACACGTCCGCCGCCGCCAGGTGCCCGGCCAGGGCCTCGCCTTCGAGGTGCCCCAGGAAGACGGCGCCCGGGAAGCGGCGGCGCAGCTCAGCCTCCTGCGGCCCGTCGCCGATCACCACCTTGGTGCCCGGCAGGTCGAGGGAGAGGAAGGCCTCCAGGTTCTTCTCGACCGCCACCCGCCCCACGGTGACGAACAGCGGCCGCGGCAGGTCTAGCTTGATCGCCCGCTCGGGCCGGAACAGCTCGGTATCGACGCCGCGGGTCCACAGGCCCAGGTGCTTGAAGCCGCGCTCCGACAGCTCCGCCATCAGCGACGGCGTGGACACCATGGTAACGGTGGCGGGTGCGTGGAAGCGGCGCAGGACCGCGTAGCTCCAGGCCTCGGGCAGCATGGGCAGCCGGGCGGCGATGTACTCGGGGAACCGCGTCGTATAGCTGGTCGTGAAGGGCAGCCCGTGCTTGAGGCAATAGGACCGCACCATATGGCCGACCGGCCCCTCGGTGGCGATGTGGATGGCGTTGGGGCTCACCCGCTCTATGCGCTGGGCGATCTCGCGCTTCGTCGGCAGGGCGCAGCGCAGCTGCGGGTACGTCGGCATCGCCACCGAGGGAAAGCCGTCCGGCGTCAGGAACGAGACGGGCACCCCCAGCTTGCGGGCGCTCTCGGCAAGCGCTGTCAAGGTGCGGACGACGCCGTTGACCTGGGGATGCCAGGCGTCGGTTGCTATGAGCACGCGCATCGGTTCTCCGGCGCCCCCCTCTACACGCTGGCACACAGTCCGTTGTCTGGATGACGAGCACTCAGGCGCGAGCGTCTCGGCGAGGGCTGCGTCGTTCACGCGCCGCGCTCGCGCCGTCTGGCACGTTGCACGGCCGGAGCCCGGCCCGAGCTCGGACTGTGCCCCGTATGGCGAACATAATGCGCCGCCATTTCAGTTGTGTGACAGGCGCGCGGGCGCGGAGATCGCGCTCTCAGACGCTTCGGGCCGTCCATAAGCGCGAATCGCCGCAGCGGCGGACGGGGCCGTCACGACTTAATGATGTCAACGGAGGGTTGGCGCTGGTGTCCGGACCGATTCCGGGGCGGGTCGCGCTTCCGCTCGACCCCAGCCGCGTCGCTGCGTTACAGATCCGAGCGACCGGTCTTGGGCTCGATGGTGCGCATGTATCGGTCGTGGTCGCGCCTGTACTTCTCCACGTCGCCGGAGGCGTAGTCGTTCTGGCACGCGGAGAGCGAGAGCACGACAGCAAGAAGCAGGATAACCCTCATCGATCTCAGCACCCGTGCGATTCGTTTCCAGACCTAGCGATCGGCCAACGCCAGCCTCGCGCCTAGCGCTGCAAAGGCTCCGGCGAAAGTACGGCGCAGCCATGTCAGCACGCGCGGGCGCGAGACGACCTGGTCGCGCACCGCGGCCGCGAACGTCCCGTAGACCGCAAACACGGCAAATGTGAGCAGCATGAAGATGCCGCTCAGTTCAAGCATGCGGCTTAGCGGATGCGCCTCGTCGGCGCTCACGAACTGCGGCAGGAACGCCAGGAAGAAGATCGACAGCTTCGGGTTGAGGATGTTGATCAGGATGGCGGAGAGGATCACCTGGGCGTCCGTGCGGGCACCGATCTCCCGCTCCACCCGCAGCGCGCCCCGCTCCTGCAGCGTGCTCCAGGCCATATAGAGCAGATAGGCGACGCCCAGGTACTTGAGGACCTGGAACGCCAGCGCGCTGGTGTGCAAGAGTGCCGCCAGCCCCATGATCGCGGCAGCCATGTGCGGCACGATGCCGAGCGTGCACCCAAACGCCGCGACGACGCTCGCCCGCGACCCGCGCGAGAGGCCTGCCGCCAGCGTGAACAGAACGCCCGTGCCCGGCGAGGCGATGACGATCAGCGAGGTGATCAGGAAGTCGAGGCTCATGGTGGTGAGATGGTGAGTGGTGAGATGGTGAGTGGTGAGATCGTGAGTTTGTGGTTCTGCTGTGGCTCTCACTCGTCTCCTATCAAATTTGGAGATCGACGGCCGCCAAAAAACGCCTACCCAAACTCACCACTCACCATCTCACCACCTCACCAAGTCACGCGATCGTCACCCCGCCGTCCGCCACCACCACGGTGCCGGTCATGAACGACGCGGCCTTGGAGGCCAAGAATGCGACGATGCCGCCGATCTCGTCGGGCTCGCCGATGCGGCGCAGTGGGGTGGTGGCGAGGCGCGGCTTGAGGGCCTCCTGGTTCTCCCATAGGGCGCGGGCGAAGTCCGTCTTGACGAGGCCGGGCGCCACGCAGTTGATGCGCACGTTCTTCCATCCCCATTCGGTGGCGAGGCTGCGGGCGAGCTGGAAGTCCGCCGCCTTGGAGATGCCGTAGGCGCCCAGCACCGCGCTGCCGCGCAAGCCGCCGATGGACGACACGATGACGACGCTGCCGCCGCCCTTCTCGGCCATGGCGGGGATCGCGCGGTTGCAGAGCCACAGGT
>JBIOWI010000053.1:0-17514 GCA_044868325.1 Hyphomicrobiaceae bacterium | reverse complement strand
CCCGCGCATGACTCGGGGCCGATGCGGATCGCTACTCCTTCATCGCAGTGGACTTGCACCACCTACTCCTCGCCGGTATCACCGGCGCACTTGGGTTACGCCGCTTCGCGGCTAACCCAACCTACTTCACCTTCCCGTCAGGGCCGAACTGCTTGAGGTAGGCGATGAGGTCGTCGATGTCCTGCTCGTCGGTGAGGCCGGCGAACACCATCTTGGTGCTGGGGATCTTGGCCTTCGGGTTTTTGATGTACTCGCGGAAGGTGGCGTCGTCCCAGACGATGCCTGAGCTCTTGTTGGCCTCGGTGTAGTTGTAGCCCTCCACAGTGCCGGCCTTGCGCCCGAACAGGCCGTTGAGGACAGGCCCCACGAGGTTCTTGGCGTTCTCGCCAACCTGGTGACAGGCGCGGCACTTGTTCCAGATCGTCTTGCCGTTCTCCACATCGGCCGCCGTTGCCGTGGCGGCCATCGCGGCGATCAGGGCCGTGCCCAAAACGAGCTTGCGCATGTTCCTCCTAAACTCCCTCCTGCAACCGAGCCCCTGAGAACATCAGGCGGCACCGGCACCCGTGCAGACGCTCAGGTTCTCCTATTGGGGTTCTCGGCGGCATTCTCAAGGGTTTTCTGTGGCGGCCAGTGTCGCGGGCTTGCGCGGGCGCCGGTAGACGAACGGTGGCGGCGGTGCGCCGGCCTCGCGCTCGGCGAGCGCCACCATGTCGGCGTGGCGGGAGGACTTGACGCATGCCGGGTCGGCGGCGGCGGCGTTCCCCGCCAGCGCGAAGGCCTGGCAGCGGCAGCCGCCCCAGTCGATCTCGCGGCGCTCGCAGCTGCGGCAGGGCTCGATCATCCAGTCGGTGCCGCGGAACCTCTGGAACGCCTGGCCGCGGAGCCAGATCTCGGCGAGCGCCTTGTCGCGCACGTTGTCGAAGACGAGGCCGGCGATCGTCTCCGCCGCGTGGCAGGGCAGGACCTTGCCCGAGGGCGTAATGTTGACGATGCCACGGCCCCAGCCGCCCATGCACGGCTTCGGCCAGGTGGCGTAGTAGTCGGGCACGACGAAGTCGATGACGAGGATGCCCTTGAGGCGCGCCCGCGCCTCTTCGACGATGTCGGCGCTGCGCTTGACCTGCTCCCGGGTTGGCATCAGGGCCGCGCGGTTGGCGAGCGCCCAGCCGTAGTACTGCACGTGGGCCACCTCCAGCCGGCCGGCACCCATCTCCATTGCGAGGTCGATGAGATCGGGGAGCCGATCGAGGTTCTGGCGGTGGACCGGCGCGTTGACGGTGAGCGGGAGGCCTAGCTCGATCACCCAGTGGGCCAGCTGGCGCTTCTTGGCATGGCCGCCATCGTAGTGCGCGATGCGGTCGGCGTTGGCCGGCTCCACGTCCTGGATGGAGAGCTGCACGTGGTCGAGGCCGCGCGCGGCGAGGTCCTTAAGGCGCGCGCGGGTGAGCAGAACGCCGGCGGTGATGAGGTTGGTGTAGAGGCCGACCTCGGCGGCCGTGGCGACGATCTCCTCCAGGTCGCGCCGCAAGGTGGGCTCGCCGCCGGAGAGGTGGAGCTGCAGCACGCCGAGGCGGGCCGCCTGGCGCAGCACGTCCTGCCATTCGGCCGTAGTCAGCTCGCCGCCTGCGCCCTCCAGTGCCAGCGGGTTCGAGCAGTAGGGGCATTGCAGCGGGCAGCGATGTGTCAGCTCGGCGAGCAGCCCGATCGGGGCACGCTCGCATGCTGCGCTGCCGGCGGCTTCAATGGGGGTGGCGTCGCTCACGGCTTAGACGGCCTCGCTGGACGCGGCGGAAGCCTTCCCCGAGCGGACCGGCCCCCACAACGACGGGGCGGGGCACAGGCGCCGGCAGCGGGGCTGGGCGGTCGCCGCTCAGCCTGAAGCGGCACTCCCGCTCGTCGGGCCGAATCGATCGTCGAGATGGCAGTCCCGAAAGGTCAGGCGTCCTCGATCTCGGCCGCGACGTAGCTCGTCACCTCGAGACCAACCTCCTGCTCCGTCACCCGCGGTCTGCTCCAGGCTTCCTTCACGACAGCTTCCTCCTCTTTGGCGATGCATGCTCACCGGACGCCCGGATACAAAGGCCCGGTACAGCATCGCCGGATGGGTAATGTGAATTATCGTGCATTCGCTGCCCGCGAGCAAACGGATTTGGACCGGCACGCCGGCGATTTGCGGGGGATGGCTGCCGGGACCTGGAGCTAAGGCGCTGTACAGGCGACGCACGCGTCTTGCCGCCTGCGAGCGCCCTCGTGAATCGACGAATGCCGCGCAGCCACGATCCGTCAGTGTTTGCCCCGCAGCGCGACCCGGTGGCCCTGGTAGGGCTGCCGCTTGAGATCTTCCGTTGGCCTTCTCGGCGCCCGGCCCATCCCCCACTGGGCCGGCCCGCAACGGCTCGGTAATTCTGCCGTCAGAATCGGCGCGCATCGGCAGCCGGACCGATCTACGGTAACGAAATATCGAAGATGTCGTGGAAGATCGCCGTCCTCGGCAGGCACCGGCCGATCCGGAGTCCACGCATGGCAGAGAGAGCGAGCCGTCGATCCTCGCGCGGCGTCAGCCGTGGAGCGGTTTGGAGCGCGGCGCTGTTCTCGGTAGCGGCTGCGGTCGAGCTTGTCTCGGCGCCATCGGGCCTTGGCCAGCAGCAGGCACCCGCCGCGTCGGCTCCTCCGGCCACCGGCGAGGTGCAGAGGATCGCCGTCGTGCTGGCGCGCGAGCTGCGCGACCGGCCGCCGCCGCTGTCGCTGCTGGACTTCCCGCCCAAGGACGACGGCGTGGCGGGCGCGCGGCTTGCCGTCGACGACAACAACACCACGGGGCAGTTCCTCAAGCAGGAGTTCGCGCTCGACGTGGTCGAGAGCGCCACCGTGCCGGAGCTGATCGCGGAGGCCGTGAAGCGGGTGGAGGCGGGAGCCGGGTTCATCGTCGCCGACATGAGCGCCGAGGCGCTGCTGCAGCTGGCCGACGCGCTCAAAGGACGGGACGCTCTCGTCCTGAACGCGGGCTCGGGCGAGGACCGGCTGCGGGAGGCCGATTGCCGGGCCAACGTGGTGCACACGGCGCCGTCGCGGGCGATGCTTGCGGACGGGCTGGCGCAGTACCTCGTGTGGAAGCAGTGGCGGCGCTGGCTCCTGGTGCGCGGCACCGGGCGCGACGACGATGCGTTCGCCGAGGCGCTGCGGCGCGCCGCCAAGCGGTTCGGCGGCAAGATCGTGGAGGAGCGCATATTCAAGGTGGAGACCGGCAGCCGGCGCGCCGACGGGGGACACGAGCAGATCCAGCAGCAGATCCCGGCCTTCACGCAGAACGCACCGGCCTACGACGTGCTGCTGGTGGCGGACGAGGGCGAGCAGTTCGGCGAGTATTTTCCATACCGGACCTGGGATGCGCGCCCTGTTGCGGGGACGCAAGGACTGGTGCCCATGAGCTGGCACCCGGCGTTGGAGCAGTGGGGGGCGACGCAGTTCCAGAACCGTTTCCGCCGTCTGGCCAACCGGCCGATGCGTCCGCTCGACTACGACGTGTGGGTGGCCGTGCGCTCCGTAGGCGAGGCCGCCACGCGCACCGGATCGGCGGCGCCCAAGGCGCTGATCGCCTACATGAGGTCGGCGGAGTTCGATCTCGCCGCGTTCAAGGGGCGCAAGCTGAGCTACCGCACCTGGGACGGCCAGCTGCGCCAGCCGATCCTGGTCGGAACGGCGAAGCTCCCGGTCACGGTCTCGCCGCAGCCGGGCTTTCTGCACCAGCTCTCAGAGCTCGACACCCTGGGTGTCGACAGGCCGGAGAGCGGCTGCAAGGCGTACAGGCAATAGCCAGTAGGCAGGCAATAGGCAATAGGCAGTAGGCAATAGGCAGTAGGGAATAGGGAGTAGGGAGAGGTGTTTCATGCAGGCTAGATCGACGACGCCTATTTGGGGAGGCGCAGCCCCTGGAGGCGGGCAAGACCGACTACTGCCTACTGCCTATTGCCTACTGCCTATTGCCTTCTTGCTGTTGCTCGCATTCGCCGTGCCCGCAGCGGCCTACACGGTGTACGTGACCAACGAGAAGGACAACACCGTCACCGTCATCGACAGCGAGAAGCTTGAGGTGGTCAAGACGGTCAAGGTGGGCCAGCGGCCGCGCGGGGTGATCCTGTCGAAGGATGCCAAGTGGCTCCTCATCTGTGCCAGCGACGACAACAACGTGCAGGTGTTCGACGCCCGCACCATGGAATACGTGAAGACGCTGCCCTCGGGGCCGGACCCAGAGCTGTTCGTGCTGCACCCGTCCGGCAGCCCGCTCTACATCGCCAACGAGGACGACAACCTCGTCACGGTCGTCGATATGGCGACCGACAAGGTGCTGGCGGAGATCCCCGTGGGCGTGGAGCCCGAGGGCATCGGTGTGAGCCCGGACGGGAAGCTGCTCGTCAACACGTCGGAAACGACGAACATGGCGCACTTCATCGACACCGCCACCAACGCCATCGTCGACAACGTGCTGGTGGACAGCCGGCCGCGCGTGGCCGAGTTCAAAGCCGACGGCAGCCAGGTGTGGGTGAGCGCCGAGATCGGCGGCACCGTGACGGTGATAGAGCCCGCCACGCGCAAGGTCCTGGGCAAGATCGAGTTCCAGATTCCGGGCGTCAACCAGGACGCCATCCAGGCGGTGGGCGTGAAGATCGCCAAGGACGGCAAGCGAGCCTTCGTGGCACTGGGGCCGGCCAACCGGGTGGCGGTGGTGGATGCGGCCACGTTCAAGGTGGAGCGCTATCTGCTGGTCGGCCAGCGGGTGTGGCAGCTCGCATTCACGCCCGACGAGCGGCAGCTGTTCACCACCAACGGAACTTCC
Source organism: Hyphomicrobiaceae bacterium (assembly GCA_044868325.1). Taxonomy (GTDB): domain Bacteria; phylum Pseudomonadota; class Alphaproteobacteria; order Rhizobiales; family Hyphomicrobiaceae; genus AWTP1-13. The sequence continues at coordinate 12,677 of JBIOWI010000053.1, read as the reverse complement.
AACGACGTGTCCGTGATTGACGTGGAGAGATTGCGCGTCGTGCGCTCGATCAAGGTCGGGCGATATCCCTGGGGGGTCGTCGTGGCCCCGTTCTGAGAGAGGGGAATGGTGAATGGCGAGTGGCGAATGGGGCGACCCAAGACGGCAGAAGCTCTTCCCTATTCGCCACTCACCATTCGCCATTCGCCCCTTCTGAAGGAGCCTCGCATGTGCCGTCTGCTCTGCCTTACCCTCGCCGCCGCCGTTGCCCTGCCGGGCGTCGGGGGGGCGGAGGGCTACCTTGCGCTCAAGCCCGAGAAGCTGCCCGACCTCGAGCTGGGGCTCGGCGAGTCCGGCTACGGCGTCTCGCAGAAGGACTACGCGCTCGTCACCGGCAAGGCCTACCGGCTCAGGCTCAAGTCCACCGGTCAGAAAGAGTGCGCCTGGGCTGCGCCGGAGTTCGCCAACTACATCTGGCTGCGCAAGGTCGAGGTGTCCAGGGTGGAGATCAAGGCGAGCCACGTCTACGAGATCGAGATGGAGCGCGAAGGCGAGGCCGAGCTGTTCTTCGTGCCGATCCGGCCTGGCACCTATGCCTGGGGCTGCCGCGGCCTGGAGGAGAAGGGGCTCGCCGGCAAGTTCATCGTGAAGTGAATGAGACCCGTCCCGCCAGAATCCTTCGATGCGGAGACAGATGCGCTTCTCGTGAGGGGCGTCAGCCACCGCTTCGGGCCGGTGCTGGCGCTCGACGATGTCTCGCTCGCGGTGCCGCGCGGCGGCTTCGTCGTCCTGCTGGGGCCGAACGGGGCGGGAAAATCGACGCTGTTCGCGCTGATCACTCGGCTGTACGACAACGTGACGGGCGAGATCCGCATCCTGGGCCACGACGTGCGGCGGCAACCGGCGGCGGCCTTGCGGCAGCTGGGCGTCGTGTTCCAGAGCCGAAGCCTCGACGCCGATCTGACCGTGCTCCAGAACCTCGCCTATCACGCCGCGCTGCACGGCATTGGCCGCACCGAGGGCCGTCGCCGGGCGCTCGACGCGCTGGCCAAGGTGGGCCTTGCCGACCGCGCCGGCGTCCGCGTGCGCACCCTGTCGGGCGGACAGGCGCGGCGGGTGGAGATCGCCCGCGCGCTGCTGCACGGTCCGGCCTGCCTGCTGCTCGACGAGGCGACCGTCGGCCTCGACGTGGCCTCGCGCGAGAGCGCGCTCGCCATCGTGCGCGGGCTCGTCAAGGAGCGCGGCGTGGGCGTGCTGTGGGCCACACACCTGGTGGACGAGGTGGCGGCCGACGACCGCGTCGTGCTGCTGCACAAGGGGCGCGTGCGCTTCGCCGGCCCGGTGCCGGACCTCTTGGACCTCGCCCAGGCGCCCAGCCTGCGCAGCGCGTTCATGCGCGTCACGGACGAGGCGCGTGGGGTGGAGGCGACGGCATGACCTTCACCACCGCCAACGCTGTGCGGCCGGGCCGGCTCGATCCGGCGGGCTATCTCGCCTGTTTCGGCGGCATCGTGTGGCGCGAGGTGCTGCGCTTCCTGCACCAGCGCGGGCGGTTCCTGGCGGCGCTGGTGCGGCCACTGGTGTGGCTCTTCGTCTTCGCCGCCGGCTTCCGCCAGGTGCTGGGCGTGTCCATCGTCCCGCCCTACCAGACCTACGTGCTCTACGAGGTATTCGTGACGCCGGGCCTCGTCGCCATGGTGCTGCTGTTCAACGCCATGCAGACCTCGCTGTCGATGGTGCACGATCGCGAGACCGGCACCATGCGCACGCTGCTGGTTAGTCCGTTCCCGCGCTCGTTCCTGCTCGTCTCCAAGCTGATGGGCGGCGTTGCGGTGGCCCTGCTGCAGGCCTACGCGTTTCTCCTCATCGCCTACTTTTGGGAGGTCGAGCCGCCCCTTATCGGCTACCTCGCGGTGCTGCCGGCGCTCGTCTTGTCCGGGCTCATGCTCGGCGCACTGGCGCTCTTCATGTCGTCGGTGATCCGCCAGCTGGAGAACTTCGCCGGCGTCATGAACTTCGTGATCTTCCCGATGTTCTTCGCCTCCTCCGCGCTCTATCCGCTCTGGCGCATCAAGGAGTCGAGCCCGCTGCTCTACGAGATCTGCCGCGCCAACCCGTTCACCTACGCCGTTGAGCTGATCCGCTTCGCGCTCTACGGCCAATTGGAGCCGGCCTCGCTCGCCGTCGTCGCCGGCTTCACCGCAGCGTTCCTGGCGGCGGCGGTGTTTGCCTACAACCCCTCGAAAGGCCTGCTCGCCCGCCGCGGCGAGCCCGGCAGAGGAGGAGGGTGACATGTCGCATCCCAGCGCCACAGCAAACGGGATCATTGCTGACCGGCTCCGCCGAGCCGCCGCAAATCAAGTGGTTCGCCAACAACAGCCGCGACGGGATTCCCCTCCCCCTTGTGGGGAGGGGCTAGGGGTGGGGGGAACCCCCAACCTCGATGTTCTGGAATCCCCCCCCCCCTGTCCCTCCCCCACAGTTTGGTGGCGCGCCTCCGGCGCGACGGGGGAGGGAACCCTGCGGCTCGCTTGCCGCTCAATTCTGTCAGTGGCCGCAATGCTCTTCACAATGCTCGGAGCAGCTGTGGTGGCGGCCGAGCCTAAGATTGCAACTCCCAATCCGGACTGGCCGTGCATGCAGCACAAGGTCCCCACGCTCACCTCGGCGCAGATGTGGGACGGCCCGCCGGTCGATGACCTGGAGGCCTGGCGGGACGACCCGGGGATCGTGAAGCTCATACCGATGCTGGCCAGCCGGCGCGTGACGGTGGAGCAGGCCACGGCGGCCATCGAGGCGTTCGCCGCCGCGCAACCCAACGACAAGCGCGACGAGGCGCTGAAGCTCCTGTTCGCGGGCCTCCTCAAGACGGTCAATGCCGACCGCGCGGTGGTGCTAGCCGGCATCGAGCGCTTCCAGAAGCGCCAGAAGGCGCGCGCGGACGAGATTGAGCGCCAGGGCGAGGCGATCCGGCATCTCAGGAAGCGGGCGGAGACGGACGAGAAGGCGCGCGCCGAGCTGGCCGCTGCCGAGGACCGCTACAACTGGGACGTGCGCGTGTTCACGGAGCGCCAGCAGTCCCTCCCGCTTGCCTGCGAGGTGCCGGTGCTGATCGAGCAGCGCCTGTTCGAGCTCGCCCGCGAGATCCGCGCGAGGATGCGGGATTAGGATCCCTCTCCCCGCCTGCCGAGGCGGGGGCAGACCCCTCGCCTCCGACGTCTGTGCATCTCTCGACCGCTGGGGCGAGGGGTCTGACCCCGGGTAGGAGACTACCGCCGCGGCGCGGTGATCGGGTTGCTCTGCTCATCGAGCAGCGGCACGCCGTACTGCAGGAGCACCGAGTCGAGCTTGCCCTGCAGCTTGGCGATCAGGGCGTTGAGCTCGCGCTTCCAGTCGTCCTCGGCCGGGCGCACGCCGAAGGTGATGCGATAGGCCATGCGTGGCCCGGCGGTCTCCTTGAGCAGCGGGACCACGGCGATCAGCTCGCCGCCGTTGGCGGCAAAGTGGCCGGCGATCGGCCCCCACAGCACGCCGGCGTCGATCTCGCCAGAGCGGATATCCGCGATCATCAGCTCGGCGGGCGACTCGTAGCGGCGGTCCACCATCAGCGGATAGGGCTTGGCGCGCGCCATGAGGCCGAGTCGCAGCAGGATCTCGGTGGGCGGGGTGCCGGCGATCAGGCCGATGCGCTTGTCCTTGAGGCGCTCGTCGGCCAGATGGTCGGCGCCGTCGAGCCCGACGCCCTTGCGATAGACGAGCGTGTAGACCGAGCGGTAGTAGGCGTTGGTGTTGAGAACCAGCTCGTCGCCCTGGGCGTAGCCCAGCACCACGTCGCAGCGCTTGGAGAACAGCGTCTGGCGGATGAAGCCCATGGCCTGCGGGAACCAGATGTACTCCACGGGCACCTTCAGCTCGGCAGCCACGATCTCGGCGATCTTGTTCTCGAAGCCCTCGCCCTTGTCGTTGGAGAACGGCATGTTGGCGGGATCGGCGCAGACCCTGAGCGAGAGGCGGTTGACGAGGTCGCTGCGGTGCCCCTCGGCGGCGTGCGCGAGCGGCGCCGGCAGCGCGCCGGCGATCGCGACGCCCAGCAACTCCACGGCGATCTTCAGTGCTGCGTTGGTCCTACTTGCTGCCAAAGCAGGCCTTCTCGTGCTTGGTGGCCGCCTCGGGTTTGTCGGCGCGCTTGGCCGGGCGCCCGCGCGGCAGCGCTCCGTCCGCGCGCGCCTTGAGGTAAACGTAGATGTCGTCGATGTAGCACATGACGTTGGCATTATCGCCGAGCGCGGGCATGACGCTCTGCTTGTCGGCGCGCACGACCTCGCGGCCGCTGGCAACGACAAGCATGAAATCGGCATAGCTCATGGTCTTCATCGAATCGATGAGGCCCGCAGCGTAGGTCGAGCCCTCGCCGTCCGGCCCGTGGCACACATGGCATTCGGAGTGATAGCGGCGGAAGCCGGAGTAGGTGTACCAGTCAACCGTGCCGTCGCTGCCGATGTTGTAGATCGGGGTGCCGTCGGACGCCTCCCACTTGCCGTCCTTCTCCGTCTTGGCCGTCTGCGCCACCGCCTGGAGGGCGAGGACCAGGGCGAGGAAAAGGCCGACGCTGGCAGACAGGACGACTACGGGTTCGGCTCGTCTCACAGGCAACCCTTGATGATGCCGGTTTCGAGAACGGGTCAATTGAGGATCGGCCTATAGACAGATTGGCGCACCCCGAGGGGCGCGCCAGTCCTTGATCTGAGGTGCCGGCGCTATGGCAGCGTGAACACGGTGAGCGTGCCGCCCAGCGCCGTGTAGTCGCGCAAAGCCGCGTAACCGCCCACCGCGCCAAGGCCGGCGGTGTCGATGTTCCTCGCGTCATTCTCCAGCGGGCGTCCCATCTGTGCGCGGCCCGCGGCCGTCTGCCATTCGCCGGCTCCGTCCGCAGTCATCAGGCCCGCCGCCAGGCCGATGCCGGCCCAGCCGCCCACGCCCGACAGCACTGCCACGTGCTGCTTGCCCTTGTGGCTGTAGGTCATCACGTTGCCGATGATGCCGGACGGGGTCTTGAAGCGGAACAGCTCCTTGCCGTCCTTCTCGTCCACCGCCTTCATGTGGCCCTCCAGGGTGCCGTAGAAGACCACCCCGCCGGCCGTGGCGAGCGCGCCGGACCAGACGGAGAACTTCTCCGGGATCGACCACACGATCTTGCCCGTGCCGGCGTCCCAGGCGAGGAAGTTGCCCATCCCGCCGTGGCTGCCCGGCGCTGGGAACATGGAGAGCGTAGCTCCCACGTACGGCTGGCCGGCTGTGTACGACACCTTGAACGGCTCATAGTCCATGCAGACGTGGTTGGTCGGCACGTAGAACAGGCCGGTCCGGGGCGAGAAGGCCGCGGGCTGCTGGTCCTTGGCGCCAAGCGCCGCCGGGCAGACGCCCTTGGTGTTCACGTCCTGGCCGTTCTGGAAGGTCGAGTACTTGGAGACGACCTGGGGGCGGCCGTACTGCGGGCTCGCCTTGTCCATGACGACGCCGGTGGTCCAGTTCACCTTCGGGTCGTACTTGGCCGCCACCAGCAGCTCGCCCGAGACGCGGTCCAGCGTGTAGGCGAGGCCGTTGCGGTCGAAGTGGACCAGGGCCTTGCGCTTCTGTCCGCCAACGTCGACATCCGCCAGGATGTTCTCGTTGACGCCATCGTAGTCCCACTCGTCGAACGGCGTCATCTGATAGATCCACTTGGCCATGCCGGTGTCCGCGTCGCGGGCGAAGAGGGACATGGTCCACTTCTGATCGATGGGCTTGCCGTCGGGACCGGCGCGCTGCACCGGGTTCCAGGTCGAGGGGTTGGCGGTGCCGTAGAAGAACAGGTTGGTGTCCGGGTCGTAGGAGAACCAGCCCCAAGCGGTGCCGCCGCCGATCTTCCACTGGTCGCCGTTCCAGGTCTTGAGCGAGGAGTCCTTGCCGATCGGCTTGCCGAGCGAGGTGGTCTTCTCCGGGTCCACCAGCATGTCATTGTCCGGCCCAACGGAGTAAGCGCGCCACACCTGCTTGCCGGTCTTGGCGTCGTAGGCCGTCACGTGCCCGCGCACGCCGAACTCGGCGCCGGAGATGCCGACGATCACCTTGTCCTTCACCGGCAGCACGGTGGCCGTATTGGTCTCGCCCTTCTTCGGGTCGCCGTTGACGGCCTTCCACTTCTCCTTGCCGGTCTTGGCGTCCAGCGCCACCACCGTGGTGTCGGCCTGGTGCAGGTAGATCGTGTTGTCCGCGTAGGCCACGCCGCGGTAGACCGTGTCGCAGCACATAACGGGGATGACGGATGGATCCTGCTTGGGCTCGTACTTCCACAGGATTTTGCCGTCCTCGTTGAGGTCGAGGGCGTAGACGACGTTTGGGAACGGGGTGTGGACGTACATGATGTCGCCCACCACCAGGGGCGAGCCCTCGTGCCCGCGCAGCACGCCGGTGGAGAACGTCCAGGCCACCTTCAGGTTCTTGACGTTGTCGCGGGTGATCTGGCTGAGCTTGGAGTAGCGCTGGTTGGCGTAGTCGCCCGTCTGGATCGCCCACTGCTCCGGCTTGGCGGTCTGCTGGAGCACGTCCTGGTTGGCCGCTCCGGGCGCCGCGCAGGCGATCAGGGCCAGCGATGCGCCCACGAGTGCATATCTGGGCATGGGTTCACTCCCTGTGTGTTGGGTTGTCGTTGGGCGGTAGCGAAGCCCCGGCGGCTCGCAGGCGAGCCCTCCCCCCCATGCCGATCTGGGCCGATCTGGGCCGATCTGGGGCTTGCGAGCGGAACGTTGTGCGGTGGGCCATCACGCGCGTTCCAGGATGCCGGCAACTACCAGGGCGAGTGGAGACACGAATGTCCTGCCTCGGCAAATCACGTCCGGGCATTAAGTTAAGAAACCGCCGCTGACTGACGGACGGTATCCGTCCTGGCGTGGGGTGATGGGGTCAGACCCCTTTCGACACCGTCGAGGCTCAACACGACGCTCGGACGAAAGGGGTCTGACCCCATCCGTCCGGCCGTCTCAGAAGCAGCGCAGCTCGGCCTCGACCTGCGCCCGCTTCAGCTCCTCGACCTTGGCCCGCAGGGGCGCGATCAGGAACAGGGTGCCCTTCTCGCCAGCGCGTTGGCGCACCCGCATCACGGTCTCGGCCTCCTCGTACCGGTCGAAGGGGAGGAGCGAGGCGATCATGTCGATGGAGCAGGAGCACCTCTCCAGGGCCTCGCGGGTCTGCCCGTTGACCTGCATGCAGCCGAACACGTAGTCGGCCCGCACCACGGTCGGGTAGTCGTTGGCGGGCTCGGCGGCGTGCGACAAGCCGGCTGCGAGCGCAAGCGCAGCCAGAAGCGAGGCGATCCGGGTCATCGGTCTGCTCGGGGTAAACGCTGCCACGAGACGCATGATAGTCCGGATGCCGCCGGAACAAAGTTAACGGCCGATCGTTCTTGCAGTCTTGCCAAGACAGCCGTTGATCCGCCACGGAGCGGTGCGATAGGCGTGCCCCGCGTGCGTGCCATTCGGGCGGCCGGCGGACCGGGGGAGGGGCATGTTCTTCGTTCTGGCGAAAGTGCTGTGGTTCCTGCTGCAGCCCTCCACCCTGATGGTCGGGGCCGTGCTGGCGGGCACGGCTCTCTCCGTCACCAAGTGGTGCCGCCTGGGGCGCCGACTCGCCTGGGGCGGCTCGATTGCGCTCGCCGCCTGCGGGATCGCGCCGCTCGGCGATGTCCTGATCCAGCCGCTGGAAGCCCGCTTCCAGCGGCCCGATCTCGACCGCGTGGGGCCGTCCATCGCCGGCATCATCGTGCTGGGCGGTGGCGAGGACGGCCATGCCATGGGCGCGCCGCAGCTTGCGGGGCTCAACGAGGCGGCCGAGCGCTACATCGAGGCCGTCGCCCTGGCGCGGCGCCTGCCGGCGGCGCGTGTCGTCTTCTCGGGCGGGTCCGGCCGGCTGCTGACGGTGGAGGAGCCCGAGGCCCAGGGTGCGGGCCGCGTGTTCACGGCGCTGGGCATCGCCAAGGATCGGATCACGCTGGAGGCCAAGTCCCGCGACACCCACGAGAACGCGCTCCTCACGGCGCAGATCGTCAAGCCCAGGCCTGACGAGCGCTGGCTGCTCGTCACGTCGGCCTGGCACATGCCGCGGGCGATCGGCTGCTTCCGCCGCGCCGGCTTCGCGGTGGAGGCCTGGCCGGTCGACTACCGCACGCCGCGCCGGCTCGACATGACGCGCGTCTACGGCTCCATCCCGGAGGGGCTCAGGCGCATCGACTTCGTCGTGCGCGAGTACGCGGGGCTCGCGGCCTACTACCTCAGCGGCCGCATCGAGGCGCTGCTGCCCGGGCCATAGTCCAGGGCCGCCCGGCATGCGCGCAGAGGCGACCGGCCACGCCCATCCCGCATTTGACACGCCCGGGGCCTGGACCGGATGCTCGACGGCATGCCGACGCCATCCGCGCAAGCTCCCGGCTCCGTGCCCGCCCCTGTGATCCTGCCGCAGCGCGCTGTCCCCGTCGCCTATGAGGCGGATGTCGTCGTTGTCGGCACCGGCCCCGGCGGATTTGCGGCGGCGCTGCAGGCGGCGCGCATGGGCGCCCGCGTGGTGGTGGTCGAGCGCCACAACATGCCGGGCGGCGTGCACACATCCGGCCTGCAGGGATCGGCCGGGGCAGGCGTCGGGGGCATCCACACCGAGCTGATGGAGCGGTTCGCCAAGGCCGGCATCGTCTACACCGCCACGGAGGAGACGCATCCCGGCTGGGCCGGTAATCCGCTGTCCCACTACGAGCGCCTCCTCAAGCCGGGCACCGACTTCAAGCGCATGAGCTTCAACCCCGAGGCGGCCGGCTGCATCATGGCTGACATGCTGGAGGAGGCCGGCGTCGTCGCCCTCTACGGCACCAGCTTCGTCGATGCCGTGGTCAAGGCTGGTCCCGGCAACTCCAGCATCGCCGCCGTGATCGTCGAGGGCGCCGGGGGGCGGCAAGCGATCGCCGGCAAGATCTTCATCGAGGGCTCGGGCACGGCCGAGCTTGCGGCCCGCGCCGGCGTTCCGTTCATGCGCGGCGGCGGCGGCCAGCCCGACACCGCCACGGGCTGGGACGGCGTCAATCGGCCTATCCCAGGCGGCCTGCTGTGGATCATGACCGGTGTCGACTTCCAGCGCCTGCGCCGGCACCAGGCAGCCGCGAAGGACCCTCTCCTAGAGAAGGCGATGGCCGAGGCCGTCGCCGCGGGCGACCTGCCCGCCGGCTTCTACCGGCCGCGCATGGCCGGCCGCAACGTCTACGGCGACCTCTACATCGGCCATCCCACCCTGGACATGAGCCCCATCGGCGAGCACGGCACCTACGTGCTCTGGCAGAACGTGCCCTACGAGTGGGCGCTGCACATGGACGACGATACGGGCGACCGCGCCAGGGCCGAGCGGGCGCTGCGCGGCTTCATTGCCACCGAGGCGGCGTTCCTCAGGAGGTACGTGCCGGGGTTCGAGACCGCCGAGATCGCCAACGTCGGCCGCTTCGTGGGCGTGCGCGACGGCCGCCATCCCATTGGCGAGCACGTCTTCTCACTGGACGATGTCCACGCCGGCCGCACCTTCCCAGATGCGGTGACGAAGCCGATGACCAAGCTGTTCCACTGGGGCGGGTTCCAGAGGCACACCTTCGCGGTGTCCTACCGCAGCTTCCTGCCCAAGGGCGTCGACAACCTGCTGCTGACCGGCGCGTCGCTCTCCTTCACCTACGAGACCATCTTCATGGTCATGCGCAACTTCCCCTGGTGCACCCAGACCGGCGAGATCGCCGGCTTCGCCGCCGCCCGCTGCATCGCCAAGAGGATCAAGCCCAAGGCGCTCGAGTTCGCCACGCCCTATTTCTAAAGGCTGGGCAAGCGCCGTTCTGCACACTCACCCGTACGTCCGCTCGTCGGCAATGATCTTGCCGTCGTTGGGCAGTGAGCCGGGGGCGACGATCTCCACCTCGCCTTTGAGCTTGGTGAGAGCCTGCAGGGTCTCCGCCAACTTGGCTTTCAGCACCGCATCGTCAGGTGCCTCGGCGCGCAGGGTCATGATGTCCTGCTCGCCGGCGCGGCCCACGACCAGGCGCACGCGGCCGACGCCGGCATGCCGCTTGGCCACCTCGGCAACCTGCTCGGGGTGCACGAACATGCCTTTGACCTTGGTGGTCTGGTCGGCCCGCCCCAGCCAGCCCTTGATGCGCATGTTGGTGCGTCCGCAAGGGCTGATGCCCGGCAGGACCGCGGACAGGTCGCCGGTGGCGAAGCGGATCATCGGATAGTCGCGGTTGAAGGAGGTGACGACGACCTCGCCCACCTCGCCCGGCGGCACCGGATCGCCGGTGCCGGGCCTCACGATCTCCACGATCACGCCCTCGTCGACGATCATGCCGTCGAGCGCCGCGCTCTCGTAGGCGATGATGCCGAGGTCGGCGGTCGCGTAGGTCTGGAAGGTGGCGACTCCACGCTGCTTGTACTCCGCCCGCAGCGAGGGGAACAGCGCGCCGCCGCCCACCATGGCAATCTTGAACGACGTGGCATCCTTGCCGGCGTCCCGCGCCTTGTCGAGCAGGATCTTGAGATGGTCGGGTACGCCCACGTAGACGGAGGGTTTGAGCACCTGGATCGCCTCGATCTGCTGCTCGGTGTTGCCGGGGCCGGCGGCGATCACAGCGCAGCCTAGCGCGCGGGCGCCCGAGTCGAGGATCCAGCCGCCGGGCGTCAGGTGGTAGGCGAAGGTGTTGTGCACGATGTCGCCCTTGCGCACGCCGGCCGCGAACAGCGCGCGCGCAGCGCGCCACCAGTCCTCGCCACATCCCTCGGGCTCGAAGATCGGCCCCGGCGACATGAAGATGCGCGCCACGTCCGCCACCGGGGTGGTGGCGAACCCGCCGAACGGCAGCCGGCGCGCCTGCAGCGCGTGCAGCCCCGACTTGCGCAGCACCGGCAGCCTGGCCAACGCCTCGCGCGAGGCGACCGCGGCCGGATCGACCCCCTTGAGGTGCTCCGCCCATCCGGGTGCCGTGGCGAGGGCGTTGCGGATCAGGTCGGGCAGCAGGTTGAACTGGGCCAGTTCCCTCTGCTCGAGGTCGCGCGTCTCCAGCTGGTCATAGTATTGCGCTTCCGCCATGCATCGTGTCTCCCGTGCCTGCACTCCACGCTGGCGAGCTTCCGCTTGGGGCCGGTTGCGTTCTTGCCGACGTGTGTAGGTGCCGTCAACCGCCGTGGGTGCGGGCCAAGCCGTCCTCGATGACTTGCCTGAGCGTCCTGAAGCCGCCCTTGAGCCCGACAGCGCCGATACCATAGCCCTGGTAGCCCAGCGCGGCATTCGCCGGCTTTCCCCAGCGGGCCATGCGCGTGAGCGACATCGTGGCTTCGAAGGCTGGGTCGATGCGGAGCATGAGGAAGTGCGTTCCGCGTACCACGTGCTCGGTAGCTCCGGCGATGGCGGTCCAGGGAATCCAGTCCGGCGATATGCGCACGTCGCGCACGCCGCGTGGACCGACGGTCACGATGGGGCCACGGGCCATGGCCTGCTGGAGCGCGAACACGCCGCACACGCCAAAGAAGATCGTTGCTGCCCAGCCAGCGAGCCACGGCAGGCTCCAGGGCGCGATGCGGCCGAGGTAGCCGAACGCCAGTGCGGCGCCGAGGACGACGAAGGCAGCGCTTCCAGCCAGCACAGCGAGCATTCGCAGAGGCGAAGCCTCCAGTGCCACCTCGGGCCATTCGCCCGCCCGCCCGTTCAGCCTGCCTCCCGGCGTCATGCCCTCCCCCTCGGGCCCTATTGCGGCAGCTCACGCCAGCCAGCGCTTGCGCCGCTTGTAAGACTTTACGTCGCGGAAGCTCTTGCGATTGCCGCCGCCGATGCCGAGGTAGAACTCGGCCACGTCCTCGTTCTGGCGGAGCGCCTTGGCCTCGCCGTCCATGACGATGCGGCCGTTCTCCAGGATGTAGCCGTAGGTCGCATACTTGAGGGCCATGTGCGTGTTCTGCTCGGCGAGCAGCACCGACAGGCCCTGCTCGGCGTTGAGCCGCTGCACGATCTCGAAGATCTCCTCCACCAGCTGCGGCGCGAGCCCCATGGACGGCTCGTCGAGCAGCATCATGCGCGGCCTCGACATGAGCGCGCGGCCGATGGCGCACATCTGCTGCTCGCCGCCCGAGATGTAGCCGGCGAGCGCCTGTCGCCGCTCCTTGAGGCGGGGGAAGTAGCCATAGACCATCTCCAGGTCGGAGGCCACGGCGCTGCGGCCGTCGGCGCGGGTGAAGGCGCCCGTCAACAGGTTCTCCTCCACGGTGAGATGACCGAAGCAGTGCCGGCCCTCCATCACCTGGATGCAGCCGCGGCGCACCAGGTCGTTGGGGGTCAGGCCGTCGACGCGCTGGCCGGCGAACTCGATCGACCCCTTGGTGACATCGCCGCGCTCGGAGCGGATCAGGTTGGAGATCGACTTGAGCGTGGTGGACTTGCCCGCGCCGTTGGCGCCCAGGAGCGCGACGATGCCTCCCGCCGCCACCTCCAGCGACACGCCCTTGAGCACCAGTATGACGGGGTCGTAGATGACCTCGATGTTCCTCACGGCGAGAATGGTGCCTGCCGTGTCGGGCTTTGGGGGTGTGGCAGCCAGGGACATATGGTTCTCTAGTTCCGCGAATGGCGAATGGCCAATGGCGAATGGTTGCTGG
>JBIOWI010000052.1:0-6900 GCA_044868325.1 Hyphomicrobiaceae bacterium | reverse complement strand
CCCGCGCATGACTCGGGGCCGATGCGGATCGCTACTCCTTCATCGCAGTGGACTTGCACCACCTACTCCTCGCCGGTATCACCGGCGCACTTGGGTTACGCCGCTTCGCGGCTAACCCAACCTACTTGGCGCTCGCGAACTTGTGTTCTTCGCGGTCAATCCGCCGGACCGGGCGGGGGCGTATGTGCGTCAGGATTCGCCCAGAAAAGCACGTGGAGGTTCCGTCATGTCGCGCACACTGCATCGGCTGCTCCTTGGCGGCGGCCTCGCCTCAGCCACAGTTGCCTTGGTCGGCACCGGCGCGCTCGCCCAGGCGGCCAGGTTCGACACCCACGACAACGACAAGCACGGGTTCTCCCTCACCTACCCCAAGGACACGTTCGTGGCCCTGCCGATCTCCACGCCCGACGGCTTCCAGGCCGTGTCCAGGGACGGCAACGCGCGTCTCCTGGTCGGCACCATCGCCAACTTCGACGGCAAGAGCCTCGACCAGTACCGCGCCTTCCTGCTGAACGCGGCCTATCCCGGCGCCAAGATCGACTACGCACCGGTGCGGCAGACCTGGTTCGTGGTGTCCGGCATCCGCAAGGACGGCATCACCGCGTTCTACCAGCGCGTGAATTTGGTCTGCGGCGGCCGCAACATCAACAGCTGGGCCGTGATCTTCCCGGCCGGCCAGGAGCCCGTCTACTCCAAGATCATCGACCAGATCCACCGCGACTACGCCGTCGGCGACGGCAACTGCGGCAAGACGGTCATGACGGCGCCGGCGATGCCGCCCAAGCAGATGGGCGGCGCACCAGCGGGGCCCCAAACGGCGCCCCAAACGGCACCCAAGGGCCCCGCCATGCAGACGAAGCAGATGGGCGACATGGAGCGCATCATGACGGGGGCCATGGAGCCCACCATGCCGCCCAAGGAGATGGTGGCGGCGATGCCCCAGGTGCAGCCGAAACCGATGGCCGCGGTGCCCGCGGCGCCGGCCAAGCAGGCGGTCGCCATGGCCACCCAGATGCCCAAGGACAACGCGGGCCTCGCCACCTACGCCAACGACAAGCACGGCTTCTCGCTGACCTACCCCACGGGCCAGCTCCTGGCCCTGCCGCCGGCCACGCCGGACCTGTTCCAGGCCGTGTCGAGGGACGGCAAGGCCCGCCTCCAGGCCGGCACCATTGCCAACTTCGACGGCAAGAGCCTCGGCGGCTACCGCGACTTCCTGCTCTCCGCGGCGTATCCCGACGCCAAGCTCGGCGACGCGCCGATGCTGGCCAAGGGGTTCGTGGTCGCGGGCGTGAAGAGCGACGGCGCCACGGCCTTCTACCACCGCGTCAGCTTCCTGTGCGGATGGCGCAACATCACCAGCTGGTCGCTGCTCTACCCGGCCGCGGAGCAGGCCGCCTACGCCAAGATCGTCGAGCAGATCGACCGCGACTACGACGTGGGCGACGGCAACTGCGACAAGACGGCGATGACGCGATGAACCGCAGGGGGATCCTCCCCACTCCCTGCGCCTGCGGTGCGATCCGGCCACGACCGGGTCGCACCGCCAGACTTTCTCACCACTCCGAAGCGACGTTTGCGGACGCCCAGAGTCGCGCACGGGGACGGGCGTCGGGCAACATATCCACAGACAGACTTTTGAAGGATGTACTGTGTCCGTTAAAGGATATATCGATGGGCATGCGGTCCGGCGGCGTCGACAAGCGTTGACCCATCCGGGCGGCGGGGTGTCCGGATGGATCGCTGGGGTCAGGCCCGCCGGGTCTGACCCCTCTCAATTTGCAGCCGCAGCGGGGCTTGGCGGGAAAGTCGCCGACAGCCTGTCGTAGCGGTTGGGACGGATGGTGTTGAGCGGAACGCGGATACGGCAGGCGAAGCCGCCGGGGGCGAAGTCGATCACCGGCTCCTCCGTGGGCGTGCTGCCCATGGCGTTGATGAGCGAGAGGCCGAAGCCCTGGTGCGAGGCGGGCTCCACCGCCGGCCCGCCCTGCTCCTTCCACGAGAAATCCATGTAGGCGCCGCTGCCGCTGCCGCCGAGCGACCACTCGGCGACAACCTCGCCCTTGTCGTTGGAGAGCGCGCCATACTTGGCGGCGTTGGTGCAAAGCTCGTGCACGATGAGGGCGAACGTCTGCACGCCCGACGGCCCCAGGGCCACGGGCGGCCCCGAGATGCGCACGCGCTCGGAGAAACCGGCGATCTCGGCCATCACCACGTCGCGCAGGTCGGCACCCTGCCAGCTCGCCTCGGTCAGCAGCTCGTGGGCGTGGCCCAGCGACTGCAAGCGGCCGATCAGGACCTCGTGCGCCTCCTGCAGCGACCGCCCGCCGGTGAGCGTGCGCGAGGTGATGGACTGGAAGACCGAGAGCAGGTTCTTGACCCGGTGGGTCAGCTCTTGCACCAGCGTCATCAGCCGCTCCTCCGCCAGCTTTCTCTCGTGCACCTCGGCCCGCAGCCGCTGGGCGACCTCCTCCAGCTCGGCAGTGCGGTCGGCGACGCGCTGCTCCAACAGGTCGCGCGAGCGCGCCAGCTCCACCCGCATGCGGTAGAGATCGACGAACACCTTGACCTTGGCGCGCAGGATCTCCGGCACCACCGGCGTGAGAATGTAGTCGACGGCGCCCAGCGCATAGCCCTCCACCGTCTGCACGTCGTCGGCAAAGGCGGTGACGAAGATGATCGGCGTGTGGCGCGATTTCCGGCGCCCACGGATCAAGGCGGCGGTCTCGAGGCCCGACATGCCCGGCATGTTGACGTCGAGGAGGATGACGGCGAACTCCCGCTCCAGGAGGAGCTTCAGCGCGTCCTCGCCCGACGTGACCGAGACGATGTTCTGCCCGAGGTCCTCAAGAACGACCTGGTAGGCCAAGTGCTTCTCGCGCAGGTCGTCGACGACCAGGATGTCCACACGCTCAGGGCCGGCCATGGCGCCGGCCTTGGCCCCTGTCATGGGCGATCCAGACATGGGCGATCCGGACATGGGCGATCCGGACATGGGGGTGCCCGTCATGGGGGGGCGTCCTCCGCGGCTGCCAGCACGCTTCACCGATGCAGCCACGACCGTAGCACCGCCAGCAGGTGATGCGGATCGACGGGCTTGGAGAGGTAGTCCCACGCGCCCGCCTCCATGCAGCGCTCGCGGTCGCCCTTCATGGCCTTGGCCGTGACCGCGATGATCGGCAGGTCGCGGCGGATCTTGCGTGCCTCCCGCATGGTGGCGATGCCGTCCATCTCGGGCATCATGATGTCCATGAGCACGATGTCGATGGGGCCGGGGCGGGCCATCAGCCGCAGCGCGTCGCGCCCGTTGCCGGCCGACTCGACCTCCATGTTGTGCTCCTCCAGCACGCTCCTCAGTGCATATATGTTGCGGATATCGTCGTCGACAATCAGCACCTTCCTCCCCTCGAGCGGGGAATCCGACTGGTGCAGCGCCTCCAGTAGGGCCAGCTGGGCATCCGGCAGCCGCGTGACGCGCCGGTGCGTGTAGAAGGCGACGAGGTCCACGAGGCGCTCCCTCGACTGGACGTGGCGCACGGTGAGCGCATCGTAGCTCCTGGCGCTGCGCTCGTCCTCGCGGTTGAGGCAGCCGCCCCAGACGAGCACCGGCAGGTGGGTGCCGCCGGAGGCCTGATCGAGCGTGCGGGCGATCCGGCCGATGTCCACGCCGGCCTGCGCATCGAGGATGACGCAGTCGGGCAACTTGGCAGCGATCGTGCTCAGCATCGTCTCGGGCGTGGCGTGCGAGACGACGAGGTCGTCGCCGGCGACCGCCTCCGCGAGCGGATCGAGCGTGCCGGCGTCCTCGCCGATGGCGACGACGTGTTTCTCCGGCCGCCGGATGCGGGCGAGGAGCCGCTGCAGCCCCGCGTCGAGCACGTCCTTGGACGGGATGGGCTTGGCGACGAAGGCGCACGCCCCGGCCTCGAACGCGCGCTCGCGCGCGTCCTCGGTGGAGACGATGCACACGGGGATGTGGCGCGTCGCCAGGTCGTGCTTGATACGGTCGAGCACGCGCCAGCCATCCATGTCTGGGAGCACGATGTCGAGGGTGACGGCGTCGGGCATGTGGTCGCGCGCCAGCGCCAGCGCGCCCGCCCCTTGCGAGGTGACGAGACCCTTGCAGCCCTTCTCACGCGCGGCATCGAGCACGAAGCGAGCGAACGTCAGGTCGTTCTCGACGATCAGCAGAACGGTGTCCCCAGGCTGGATGTTGTCGCGGTCGTCCGGAGCCTCGTTAGCGAGCAAGGTCGGCTCGGGCTGGCTCTCGGCCAGCACCTGCATGCGCGCGGAGACGTCGACCGACAGGTTGGCGTCGTCGTCGCCGTCGCTCTCAGCGGCGCCCGGCTGGGACCGCCGGACCAGCCGCGGCGGGGTGTAGTCGATGGGCAGGTAGAGCGTGAAGCTCGAGCCCCGGCCCGGACTGCTGACGAGCCGGATCTCGCCGCCCAGCAGCTTCGACAGCTCGCGGCTGATGGCGAGGCCCAGGCCGGTGCCGGCATACTTGCGGCTGATGCTGCCGTCGGCCTGGTGGAATGCCTCGAAGATGATCTGCTGCTTGTCGGGCGAGATGCCGATGCCGGTATCGGTGACCTGGAAGGCCACCACGCCGGAGGCACGGTTCAGGTCCTCGTTGTCGGGGCTCCAGCCGGCCTTGGCGGGCTCCATGGTCAGAGTCACCTGGCCGTGGGGCGTGAACTTGAAGGCATTGGAGAGCAGGTTCTTCAGGATCTGCTGCAGCCGCTTGCTGTCGGTGGTGATCGAGGTCGGCAGCAGCGGGTCGATGCGCAGCAGGAAGTCGAGACTCTTCGTTTCCGCCACCGGACGGAAGGTGCGCTCCACATACCGGTGCAGGTCGTCGAAGCGCAGCTCGCTCACATCGACCACCACGGTGCCGGACTCGATCTTCGACAGGTCGAGGATGTCGTTGATCAGCGTCAGGAGGTCGTTGCCCGAGGAGTGGATGGTCTTGGCGAAGTCGACCTGCCGCTCCGTCAGGTTGCCCCCGCGGTTCTGGCAGAGCTGGTCGGACAGGATCAGCAGGCTGTTGAGCGGGGTCCTCAGCTCGTGGCTCATGTTGGCCAGGAACTCCGACTTGTACTTCGACGTGCGGGCGAGCTGCACCGCCTTGTCCTCCAGCGCCTGGCGCGCCTGCTCCACCTCGCGGTTCTTGCGCTCCACCTCCTGGTTGCGCTGGGCCAGCAGCTTGGCCTTGTCCTGCAGCTCCTCGTTGGTGCGCTGCAGCTCCTCCTGGCGCCGCTGCAGCTCGTTGGCGAGCGACTGCGACTGCTTCAGCAGGTCCTCGGTGCGCATGTTGGCCTGGATCGTGTTGATCACGATGCCGATGCTTTCCGTCAGCTGGTCGAGGAGCGCCTGATGGCTCGGATTGAAGGGATCGATGGAGGCGAGCTCCAGCACGCCCTTGGCCTCGCCCTCGAACACCACCGGGACCACCATGATATTGCTCGGCGTCCATTCGCTGATCCCGGTGACGACCCGGACCGCGGCGCGGGAGAGGTTCTCCAGGAGCACCTTCTGGCGGCTGATGGCGACCTGGCCGATCAGGCCCTGGCCGAACTCCACGGTCTTGCCGTGCTCGCGCACGCCTCCCGACGCGTAGCTCGCGAGCAGGGTAAGGCTCAGCTCCGCGCTCTCGCGCACGTAGAATTCCGCCCGCTGGGCACCCACCACCGGCGCCAGCTCCGACAGGATGGTCTGGGCGACCGTCACCAGGTCCTTCTGGCCCTGCAGAAGGCGGCTGAACTTGGCGAGGTTGGTCTTGAGCCAGTCCTGCTCGGTGTTCTTGCGCGTGGTGTCGCGCAGGTTACGGATCATCTCGTTGATGGTGTCCTTGAGGACGGCCACCTCGCCCTGGGCATCCACGGTGATGGAGCGGGTCGTCAGATCGCCCTGCGTCACAGCCACGGCCACCTCGGCGATGGCGCGCACCTGTGTCGTCAGGTTGTCTGCGAGCTGGTTGACGTTCTCGGTGAGCGCCTTCCACGTGCCGGCGGCACCCGGCACCTTGGCCTGGCCGCCGAGGCGGCCGTCCACGCCCACCTCGCGCGCCACCGTCGTCACCTGCTCGGCGAAGGTGGCGAGCGTGTCGGTCATGCCGTTGATGGTGTCGGCCAGCGCTGCGATCTCGCCCTTGGCCTCCACGGTGAGCTTGTGCTTGAGGTCGCCGTTGGCCACCGCGGTCACCACGCGGGCGATGCCGCGCACCTGGTCGGTCAGGTTGGCGGCCATGAAGTTGACGCTGTCGGTGAGGTCCTTCCAGGTTCCGGCCACACCTTGCACCGCGGCCTGGCCGCCGAGCTTGCCCTCGGTGCCCACCTCGCGCGCCACGCGCGTCACCTCGCCGGCGAAGGTTCTGAGCTGGTCCACCATGGTGTTGATGGTGTTCTTCAGCTCCAGGATCTCGCCCTTCACGTCGACGGCGATCTTCTTGGAGAGGTCGCCCGCCGCCACCGCCTTGGTCACGTCGGCGATGTTGCGCACCTGGGCCGTCAGGTTGCCGGCCATGGAGTTGACGCTCTCGGTCAGGTCCTTCCAGGTGCCGGCCACGCCCTGCACGTCGGCTTGGCCGCCCAGCTCGCCCTCGGTGCCCACCTCGCGGGCGACCCGCGTCACCTCGGCCGCGAACGAGCGCAGCTGGTCCACCATGGTGTTGATGGTGTTCTTCAGCTCCAGGATCTCGCCCTTCACGTCGACGGTGATCTTCTTGGAGAGATCGCCCATGGCCACTGCCGTCGTCACCTCGGCGATATTGCGCACCTGGGCCGTCAGGTTGCCGGCCATGGAGTTCACCGAGTCGGTCAGCGTCTTCCAGGTGCCGGCGACGCCGGGCACATCGGCCTGGCCGCCGAGCTTGCCCTCGGTGCCCACCTCGCGCGCCAC
>JBIOWI010000051.1:0-7883 GCA_044868325.1 Hyphomicrobiaceae bacterium | reverse complement strand
GCTGTGCCCGGAGGCTGGGTCTTCGCACAGCGAAGGCCCACACTGATCCCGCAGGTCTTGCTCATGCGGCCATCGATCTATTGGCTCCATCTTCGAGAACCCTGGCGACTGGCGATCATGCCACGTCCCCGAGCGGGCGATTGGCTTGAGGATGAGATCGCAGCTGGAGAGCGGAGGGCGTCGATCTCGTAGTGAGCCTCCTCGAGCAGAGGGAGATCGTTGAGCTCTATCTGGGCAAGATTCCTGAGTTGTGCCGAGCTGCGGAGATCGAACTCGTCTCCTTCCCAATCCCTGATCGCGGAGTGCCGGCGTCGGTACAGGAGACCGGCCGCCTCATTCGTCGCCTGTCCGATGCTCTGGACGTCGGCAGGGCAGTGGCCATTCACTGCCGTGCCGGCATCGGCCGCTCCGCGCTGATCGCGGCGTGCGTGCTCGCGCGCAGCGGCTATGATGCGGATGCCGCCTTCGATACCATCGCAGAGGCGCGCGGCATCCAGGTGCCGGACACGCAGGCGCAGCGCGACTGGGTGTCGGCATTCCTGGCCGCGACCGAGCAGGGGAGCCAAGGTAGGTGAAGCCGCGGCATGGGGTCAGACCCGCAGGGTCTGACCCCGAGGTCGCAGCCCCGCAACGGTCGTGCTTGCCATGTTGGGTTACGGCCTTCGGCCCTAACCCAACCTACGTAGCTACGTACGCCCTTCCATCGGCTTCGGCGATATCGTAGGCTCACGCCCTATCTCGGGTTGTGGGCGGAGGTGGGCGTGAGGGGCAAGGCGGGGAAGCTGGCGGGGGCCGGCAAGGCCGAGCGGCAGGCGCGCTATCGGCGCGGGCGGCTCTCCGAGCTCTTGGCCGCGGCCCTGCTGCTGGCCAAGGGCTACCGCATCCTGGAGCGCGGTTGCCGCACCCCCTACGGCGAGATCGACCTCATCGCCGTGCGGGGCAGGCGGCTGGCCTTCGTCGAGGTGAAGCGGCGCGCCACCCGGGAGAAGGCCGAGGCGGCACTCACCCCGTATCAGGCCCGGCGCATCGTCCGCGCCGCCGAGCACTGGGTGAGCCGCCGGCCGCGCTACCGCGACCACGACCGCGGGCTCGATGCCGTCCTGGTGGTGCCGCGCCGCCTCCCGGCGCACCTTCCAGATGCCCTGCAAATCGAGTACGGTCGCTGACCCCTGATCGACGCCGTCCGCGCACTCGGCTCCTTGCCGATGCATCGGCGCGGCCTGAATCGGACAACCGGCCACGCCCAAGCCAGCTTCTGTCACAGCCGGCCGATATCCCATTTCTGCGTGCGCTCTCCAGAAGACGCAGGACAGCGATACGGCCGGATGGACCACTCTTGCCGCTATCCGAAAACTGCATGAATCTGTCAAGAATCGTGGTCGGCTGACGGAACTTCGCCGACATCTATTTCCACGCCAACAACAAGGCGGCATGAGACTCCCGACGGAGCAACTCGCTGGACCTACAAGCAGCCGTCAGCGCAACTCGACGATGCCATGGTGGGTGCGATGCCAGCGGAAAGATCCCGTCTGGGGCACCTTGCGTTTATCGTTCGCTCGTGAGGGAGCCGATGCATATGGGCGCAAGACCTCTGCCGCAACGGCACCGCGCGTTCCACACCCGCAACGCCGAGGAAGCGCGCGCCTACCTTCAAAGTGTGGATTTGCGCCTCGAGCTCGATCCACGGCACGCCTCGGAAATCGATCTGCGCTTGAAGGGCTTCTACCTGGCGGACAGCTATATCGGCCGCGTCAAGTATGGACCGGCAGTGACCGTGGTTGCCGCGGATCGCGACCGCGACGATTTCTGGCTGCACCTTCCTTTGCGTGGAGCGTTCGAGGTGACGAACCGCGCTGGCAGCGTCGCCTGTGCGTCCGGACAGGACGGCGTTCTCTCGGGTCCCGCTGGCCATGTGACACGCTCACAGGCCGGCAGCGAGCGCGTCACGCTAGCCATTGTCCGGAGCGCGATGGAACACCAGCTGGCAATGCTGCTCGGCGAGCCGACGGTAAAGGCCCTCGAGTTCGCGCCGAAGGTGAATCTGACCTCAAGTCACGGCCGCACCCTCGCAGGGTACCTGCACCTGACGGTCGCAGACATGGAACGCCCCGGGTCGATGTTGCACCAGGCGGCTGCGCTCGGCGAGTTCGAGCATTTCATTATGACCGTGCTTCTGCTTTCCCACTCGCACAACTACAGCGAGGCGCTGAGGCACCACGGTAGGCCGATTGCCCCCCGCGACGTGCGGCGCGCCGTCGACTACATCGAAGCTCACCTGACCACGCGATTTACGATCTCGGACATTGTCGAGGCAACGGGCGTTGCCGGGCGTACGCTCTTCAAGCATTTCAAGGATTTCAAGGGCGTCTCCCCCATGCGCTACGCGCTCAACGCGCGTTTCCTGCAGGTCCGCCAGGCGCTGCAGCGCGCCGAGCCGGAGGAGAGCGTGACGGACATCGCGCTGTGCTGGGGCTTCACGCATCTGGGCCGGTTTTCGGTCGAGTACCGCCGGCGCTTCGGCGAGAGCCCGTCGCAAACCCTCGGGCGCCGGCGCACCCGAAGCTCCGGCTAGCGCTTCATCTCGGGCGGAAAATGCACTAGAGATCCGACGCCTCGCTCGCTTTGGTGCGAGGACTCCGGCCCCCGGACGCGCCCCGATCGATGAGCAGATAGCCGCATGCCCCTTCGCGTCGCCTGCCAGATGGACCCGATCGACCGCATCGATATCGCGGGCGATTCGACGTTCGCGCTGCTCCTGGAAGCCCAGCGGCGCGGGCATTCCCTGTTCTACTACACGCCGCCCAACCTCGCCCTTCTCGATGGCCGGCTGCTGGCCCGCGGCGCCACGCTTAAGGTGGAGGACAGGCCGGGCGACCACTACAGGCTCTCCGAGGAGCGCACGGTGGACCTCTCCGAGCTCGACGCCGTCCTGCTGCGGCAGGACCCGCCGTTCGATATGTCCTACATCACCACCACCCACCTCCTGGAGCGCATCCATCCCAAGACGCTGGTGGTCAACGACCCGGCGCATGTGCGCAACGCGCCGGAGAAGGTGTTCGTCCTCGATTTCCTCGATCTCATGCCGCCCACGCTTGTCACCCGCAGCCTGGACGACGTGAAGCGTTTCCGCGCCGAGCACCAGGACATCATCTTAAAGCCGCTCTACGGCAACGGCGGTTCGTCCGTGTTCCGCGTGGCGCCGGGGGATACCAACCTCAACTCGCTCGTCGAGCTGTTCCTGACGGTGTTCCGCGAGCCCTTCATGGTGCAGCAGTACCGCCCGGAGGTGCGCGCCGGCGACAAGCGCATCATCCTGGTGGACGGCGAGGTGGCGGGCGCGATCAACCGTGTGCCGGCGGCCGACGAGACGCGCTCCAACCTGCACGTGGGCGGCATGGCGGCCGCGACCGAGCTCACCGCACGCGACCGCGAGATCTGCGCCCGCCTGGGCCCGGAGCTGAAGCGCCGCGGCCTGCTCTTCACCGGCATCGACGTGATCGGCCCCTACCTCACGGAGATCAACGTCACGTCCCCCACGGGCATCCGCCAGGTGAAGGCCTTCGGCGGCCCCGATATCGCCGCCCTGATCTGGGATGCCATCGAGGCGAAGGCGGGGAGCCGGGCGCCGGGATAGGGGGCTGGGCGACGGCCTGGTACGCACTTGGCAAGCTGGAGGCGGCTTCCGCGAGGCGACATGGTTGCCGCGAACGCGATTCTCTAACGAGGGACGAGCAATGCCCCCGACACGCGTGCTGCACCGCTCTATTGCGCAGCGCTATCCCGTCGCCGCCGGTGGGAATGGCATCACCATCCACGACACGACCGGCAAGGCCTACATCGATGCGTCCGGCGGGGCCGCGGTCTCCTGCCTCGGCCACGGGCATCCGGACGTGCTGGCGGCCATGCATGCCCAGATCGACAAGCTCGCCTATGCGCACACGAGCTTCTTCACCAGCGAGGCCGCGGAAGAGCTGGGCGACGACCTCATCGCGCATGCGCCTGCGGGCATCGGCCACACCTACTTCGTCAGCGGCGGCTCGGAGGCGATCGAGGCCGCCCTCAAGATGGCCCGGCAATACTTCGTCGAGAAGGGTGAGCCGCAGCGGCGCCACTTCATCGCGCGGCGGCAGAGCTACCACGGCAACACCCTGGGCGCCCTGGCCGTGGGCGGGAACGCCTGGCGACGCCAGCAGTTCGCGCCACTGTTGATCGAGGCCCACCACGTCTCGCCGTGCTTCGAATACCGCGGCCGGCTGCACGACGAGACGGCCCGGCAATACGGCGAGCGTCTGGTGAGCGAGCTCGCCGCGAAGATCGACGAGCTTGGTCCCGAGACCGTCATCGCCTTCGTGGCCGAGACGGTGGGCGGCGCCACCTCCGGCGCAATCGCGCCAGTGGAGGGCTACTTCAAGGGCATCCGCGAGCTCTGCAACCGGCACGGCATCCTGCTCATCCTCGACGAGGTGATGTGCGGGATGGGCCGAACGGGAACGCTCCACGCGTGCGAGCAGGAGGGCATCGCGCCGGACCTGATCGCCGTCGCCAAAGGCCTGGGCGGCGGCTATGCGTCGATCGGGGCCGTCCTGGTCGGCGCCAGGATCTTCGAGGCGTTCGAGAAGGGCTCCGGCCTGTTCCAGCATGGCCATACCTATATGGGCCACCCGCTGGCCTGCGCCGCCGCGCTGGCGGTCCAGCGGACGATCCGGCGCGATGGCCTGCTGCTGAACGTGCGGCGGCAGGGCGAGCACCTGGCACGGCGCCTGGCGGAGCGCTTCGGCAACTGTCGCCACGTCGGCGACGTGCGCGGCCGGGGGCTGTTCCAGGCCATCGAGCTGGTGCGCGACCGCAACAGCAAGGAGCCATTCGCACCGGAGCATAAGCTTCACGCCCGCATCAAGGCGGAGGCGATGGCACGCGGCCTGATGGCCTATCCCATGGGCGGCACCATCGACGGCGCCCGCGGCGACCACGTGCTGCTGGCGCCGCCGTTCATCGTCGATGCCCTGGCCATCGACGCCATCGTGGAACGGCTCGGCGAGGCCGTGGACGCGGCTGTTGCATCCGTGGCGTGACCGTCCTACCAAGTCACGACCCCGCTCACGAGGAGACGATCGATGAGGAGTTTTGCAAGCTCTACGGCCGCGTTGGCTGGCGGCCTGGCGTTGTTGGCCGGCTCTGCGCTGCTCGGCCCGGTGGGCGTCGCACACGCCCAGCAACAGCAGTTCGTGACCATCGGCACGGGCGGCGTCACCGGCGTCTACTACGCCGTCGGCGGTGCCGTCTGCCGTCTGCTCAACAAGGATCGCAAGGCGCACGGCATCCGCTGCTCGGTGGAATCGACCGGCGGTTCCGCCTTCAACATCAACACCATCAAGGCGGGCGAACTCGACTTCGGCCTCTCCCAGTCCGACGTGCAGTACAACGCCTTGAAGGGGCTGGCGCAGTTCAAAGAGCCCGGGCCTTATGCCGACCTGCGCGCCGTCTACTCGGTGCATCCCGAGCCGTTCACGGTGCTCGCCCGCAAGGAGGTCAACGCCAAGAGCTTCACCGACCTGAAGGGCAAGCGCGTCAACGTCGGCAATCCGGGATCGGGAACGCGGGCGTCGATGGAGGAGCTGCTCGGCGCGCTGGGCTGGAAGATGTCCGACTTCTCGCTCGCCTCCGAGCTCAGGGCCGACGAGCACGGCCCGGCCCTATGCGACAACAAGATCGACGCCTTCTTCTACGGGGTCGGCCACCCCTCGGCCAACATTCAGGATCCGACCACCAGCTGCGGCGCCAGGCTCGTGTCGATCACCGGACAGGCCGTCGACAAGCTCGTCGCCGGCAACCCCTACTACGCCAAGGCCACGATCCCGGGCGGCATGTACGCCAACAACCCGGACGGCGTTCAGACCTACGGCGTGCTGGCGACCATGGTCACATCGGCCAAGACGCCGGACAACGCGGTCTACCAGTTGGCGAAGGCGACCTTCGACAACTTCGAGGAGTTCAAGAAGCTGCATCCGGCCTTTGCCAACCTCAAGGCCGAGGAGATGGTCAAGAACGGCCTCTCCGCGCCGCTGCATCCGGGCGCCGAGAAGTACTACAAGGAGAAGGGCTGGCTGAAGTGACCGGCCAGACCGCCTGAAACCTGTGCGGGGCGCCGGCGACGGTGCCCCGTGGCGTATTTTGCGAGCCGGACGAGCGCGATCCCATGACGGACAAGACGGTGGCGAGTGTGGGTGGCAAGCCCGTCGACCTCGATGAGCTGGTGGCGGAGGCCGATGTCGGCGGGCGCCGGCCGGGAGGTATGGCCGCCAAGGCCATCACGGCCGTCGCCATCGCCTGGTCCCTGTTCCAGCTGTGGTACGCCTCCCCGCTGCCCTTCATGCTCGGCTTCGGCATCTTCGGCGACGAGCAGGCGCGCGCGTTCCATCTGGCGTTCGCCCTGTTCCTGGCCTTCGCCTGCTACCCGGCCTTCAAGTCCTCGCCCCGCAACCGCATCCCACTCGTCGATCTCGCCCTGGCCGCGGCCGCCATCGCCTGCGTGCTCTATCTGGTCGTGTTCTACCGCGAGCTGGTGCAGCGTCCGGGCCTGCCGACGTTCGCCGACGTTGTCGTCTCCGTGCTGGGTGTCGCCCTGCTGATCGAGGCCTCGCGGCGCGCCGAGGGGCCGTGGATGCCGATCATCTCCATCGCCATGCTCGTCTACGTGTTCGCCGGGCCGTATCTCGGGGGCCTCCTGGCGCACAAGGGCGCGTCGCTCAACCGCGCCGCCTCGCACTTCTGGCTGACCTCGGAGGGCGTGTTCGGCGTTGCGCTGGGAGTCTCGACGAGCTTCATCTTCCTGTTCGTGTTGTTCGGCGCCCTGCTCGACAAGGCAGGCGCCGGCAACTTCTTCATCCAGGTGGCGTTCTCGCTACTCGGCCGCTTCCGCGGCGGGCCGGCCAAGGCGGGCGTCGTCTCCTCGGCGATGACTGGCATGATCTCCGGCTCGTCGGTCGCCAACGTGGTGACGGCGGGCACCTTCACCATCCCCCTCATGAAGCGGGTCGGCTACACGCCCACGCAGTCCGCGGCCATCGAGTGCGCCGCCGGCGTGAACGGCCAGCTGATGCCGCCGGTCATGGGCGCGGCCGCGTTCCTGATGGCCGAGTACGTGGGCATCACCTATGCCGATGTGGTCAAGCACGCGATCCTGCCGGCCCTGCTCACCTACGGCGCGCTGTTCTACGTGGTCGACCTGGAGGCGGTGAAAGCGGGCATGACCGGCCTGCCCGGCTCCCGGCTGCGCACCTGGCAGCAGGGCCTCGTCAAGGCGGTCTTCACCATCTGCTCCGTCGTCATCCTGAGCGGCGCCATCTATTGGGGCCTCGGCTGGACGCGCACTGTCTTCGGCGAGGCCGCGAGCTGGGGCGCGATGGCCTTCCTCGTCATCGCCTATCTCCTGCTCATCGCCAACAAGGCGCGGCATCCGGACCTGCCCCACGACGACCCGACCCGCGCGCTGGTGGCGGTGCCCGACTTCTACGAGACCGTGCGCACCGGACTGCATTATCTGCTGCCGGTCTCGGTCCTCATCTGGTGCCTGATGGTGGAGGAGATGTCGCCGGGCCTGGCCGCCTTCTGGGGCGTGGTCGCCATGGGTGGGGTGGTGCTGACGCAAAAGCCGCTGGCGGCGCTCTTCCGGCGCCAGGGCGAGATCGCCCGGCGCTTCCGCGAGGGCTGGCGCGACTTCGTGGGCGGCCTGGAGCTGGGCGCGCGCAACATGGCCGCCGTCGGCATCGCCACCGCCACCGCCGGCATCATGGTGGGCACCGTCACCCTCACCGGCATCGGCCTCGTCATGACCGAGATCGTCGAGCTCCTGTCCGGCGGCAACATCGTCGTCATGCTGCTGC
>JBIOWI010000050.1:0-18370 GCA_044868325.1 Hyphomicrobiaceae bacterium | reverse complement strand
ATGATGAAGGGCGCCGACGGCCGCATCAGGACGCTGGCCAACAGCAAGGTCGACGGCACCGACGCCACCGTCAGGGATGGCCGGTTCGTCGCCGGCGGCGCCGAGACCGGGTGGCAGACGCGCTGCCCGGCAAGATCGAAGGTCCTGCGCGAGGTGCGTGCGCTTTGCCGTGCGCCGGCTCCTGGCATGCGCTGCCCGGGGGGTGTCCGGCCGCGCCCTCCTGCAATTGACGGCCGTGGCCCGCCCGACATGGTCGCCGGACCTTGGAACGCCGTTGCCTTCAGGAACCCTGCATGATGACTGTCGAGGAGGCCATCGTCGGCCGGCACTGCAACCGCGCCTTCCTGCCAAAACCGGTGCCGCGCGAGCTTATCCGGCGCATCCTTCAGATCGCCGGCCGCGCCCCTTCGGGCTCCAACATCCAGCCGTGGAAGGTGTGGGTGCTCCAGGGCGCGGCGAAGGACGAGATCGCCCGCGAGGTCGCCGCCCTCTACGACGCCGGCAGGATCGGGCCGCGCGAGTACAACTACTACCCCGAGAGATGGCGCGAGCCCTACCTGGCGCGCCGCCGCGCCTGCGGCTGGGGGCTCTACGGGCTGCTCGGCATCGGCCGCACCGACAAGGACAAGATGCACGCCCAGCACCGGCGCAACTTCCTGTTCTTCGACGCGCCCGTCGGCCTCATCTTCTCCATCGACCGCGACCTGGAGCTGGGCTCCTGGCTCGACTACGGCATGTTCCTGCAGAACGTCATGCTCGCCGCCCGCCCCTTCGGCCTGGAGACCTGCCCGCAGGCCGCATTCCTCAACTTCCACGACCTGCTGCAGAAGCGCATCGGCATCCCCGCGGAGCAGACGATCGTGTGCGGCATGTCGCTCGGCTATCCGGACCCCAGCGACAAGGTGAACGGCTTCACGCCGGAGCGGATCGGGGTCGAGGAGTTCGCGACGTGGGTGGAGGAGGTGAAACGGGAGTAGACATCGGAGCAGGTGCCAGACGAGTCACCCTCCCGTCTTCGCCTCGACGGTGAAATTGGCGATGAGCGCGCCCATCGCGTCGCGCCTTGCCGCCTCGACGGCCTGCAGCAGTCCCACGCTGCCCTTGGGCGTCAGCGCGACGGTCAGCGTCTCGCCCTTGCCCTGCACGAACCGGGTCAGGGCGTCGAAGAAGGGCTGCAGCTCGGGCGCCGTCTGCGTGACCGCGGTGGCCTTCTGGGCCAGCGACTCGATGAGCAGGGCGCGGCCCGCCTCGACATCCCCGCCCTTGGCCAGCCCGACCTGTGCGGCGACCAGCTCGACCACGCCGAGGTCGCGCAAGGTCAGCTCAATGGGCCCCGCCTCCACCAGCGGCGCGCCGCCCATCACCTTGACGACATCGGCGGAGAGCATCTCGCGCGGGACGTTGCCGGCCGAGGCCTTGAGCGACAGCGCCAGCACGTCGCGGATCTCCATGGTCGCCGGCGCCAGCATCGCGCGCTGCACGGCCTCCTCCCAGCGCGCGCCGAGGTCGAGGCTGGCCGCCACGGAGCCGATGCCGCGGGTGGCCAGCGCCCTCATGAAGGGCTCTGGGTCGGTCGCGCTGGTCGGGCCGGACAGCCTGGCAGAGAGCCGGGCCTCTGACGGAACGCCCCCCACCAGCTGCCCCCACGATGCGTCGAGCTCCTCGATGCGGATTGCCCGGCCGCTCTTCGGGTCGGAAACCGTCGCGTCCCTGAGCTCGACGCCTTCCACCAGGCCGAGCATCGCGAGCAGCGGGTTCGTCCCGCCGGGCCGCACGCCGAGCGAGGCAAGCTGCGTCGAGGTGGTGCGCATCAGGTTGGCAATGTGGAACCCCTTGACGGTGATGCGCCCGATGCCGAGAGGCTCTTTGGCGGGCGTCCGCCCCTCGAACCCCTGGATCGAGATCTCGGCCAGCCGGCCGTTATCGAGCGCGTCGAGGCCGATGCCGGCGATCTTGATGCTCTCACGCAGCGTGTCCACGCGCAGGCCCTGCATCTCGACCTTGCCGACGTGGAATCCCTCGTACATGCCGGCCATCTTGTCGATCAGCATGCCGAGCTGGCCGGGCGTCGCCTGCGCCGGGCCCGGCCTGGTGACCTCCATGAGGAACACGAGGTCGTCGAGGTCCAACCTGGCCGGGCGCAAGCCGATGTCCTCGGAGACGACCCTATCGACGCCCATGCTGGCGCTTTCGCCGAAACGGACCGTGTAGGGACCGGCCGCGAGCTGGCCATAGACGCGCTGGTAGTCCTCCGCCCGGGGCCGGGACGGGTCGAGCCAGGCCAGCACCGGCCCCATGTCGATGTCGCGCACCGACACGTTGGCCAGCTCGCCGGTGAACCCCTGGCGTGTGCCCCCGGCGTTGCCCTGGTACGCGACGCTGTCGACGGTGGCCTCGGCGACACGGCCGTTGGCCACGTCGCGCAGGACGAGGTTGGAGTAGGTGTACTCCGCAGGTCCCGTCAGATCGGGGCGCTGCTTGCTTGCCGCCGGGGTGACGGTCACCGTGAGCGTGGGAGCCTCGATCGAGGACGCAGCGATGGCGCTGAATTGCTCCAGCCACCGGCGCATCGCGTCGACCGGGGAGGCACCCTTGGTGCGCGGCGTCGGGCGCTCCGAGAAGTCCGTGAGGGTGACGCGCGGCGCCTTCTGCTGCACCTTGGCGCCGGCCAGACCCGGCAGCGCATAGCCCATGTCCAGGCCGACGATGTCGAGGCGGCGCACCCGGCCGGACGGCTCGACGCCGACGGCGACCACCTCGTCGATGGCAATCCGCTCGTCGGGCGAGGACGACGACTGCAGCGCCACGTCGGCCACCCTGACCGTCCGGGTCCAGAGATCGAAGGCCACGCGGCCGCGTGTGGCCGTGCCGCCGCCCGCGCGCCAGCGGTCGAGCATGGCATCGACCTCGCGCGCGGCGGTGCGCTCCGCCCAGTAGACGGCGCCGAAATATGCCCCGGCGCCGACGACGAGCGCGACGATGAGACCCACAACGAGCTTGCGCATGAAACATCCCCCGCCACGGAGCTGAACGGCGACCGGCGGCGGCCGCACGGCTCCTGCTCCCCTCAGGCGGCCGTCAGTAATGCCGCAGATGGGCAAGACGGGGGCAGGGACAAGGCAACTTGCGGGAAGCGGACGCCCATCCTCCGCGCGGATTGCTCAGCGCGTGAGCACGATGAAGTCGGTATAAGTCCCCGTTTCGCTACCAGCGTGGTCGGAAACGATCAGCGAGGCCCCGGTCCATAGCCTCTCGGCGATGAATCTCTGTGTTTCCTCGGGCAGCTCGAAACGCGCGAGCGCGCCGGCCGCGGTCTCGTGGGAAACGCCGGCCGCGGGTGCCACCGGCGCGAACTCGCTGCGCCCATCGCGCGGCCGCTGCGAACCCGCGGTGGAGGATGGGAGGGAGACGGAAAGCCAGCGCAGCGTCTCGCCATCCGGTGCGGAACCCATCGCCAGGTAGAGATGGGTTCCCAGGGGAGCGCCAGCATCCTGGAACCGCACGGAAGCCTCGTGAATAGGTTCCCACTTCTGGCGGATATAGATCCGCCCAGCCTTCCGGCTGACGAAGATCGAAATGGGCTCGACGGCCCGCTCGGCCGCCTTGACAGCAGCGGCGGCCGCTCGGCGCGCGTTCTCCGCTTCGACGGCCGCCGCGGCTGCGGCCAACGCTTCCTCGCTCAGCACCGCCTGCATCAGCCGCGCCTCGTCCGCCGTCCTCTCCGCGTCGGCAAGATCGGACTCCGCAGCGGCCAGCGCCTGTGCGGCGCGCTCCGCGGTATCCTGCGCCGACATCGCCTCTGCGACCCGTGCAGCCGCTGCACGGCGGCGATGCGCTGCGGCAAGCGTCAGCTCGGCGCCTTGCAGGGCGGCAGCCGACTGGCGGGCGGCGGCGGCCTTTGCAGCCGCCGCTTCGGCTGCCAGCTTGGCCGCCTTGGCCCTGGCGACGGCATCCGCGGCGGCAAAAGCCCGGTTTGCCTTGGCACGCTGCATCGGATCGAGAAGGCGCGCGCGCGGCGGGACCGTCTCGCCATGCGCATCGGCCACCTTCACCCCGGCGGCGGATGCAAGGTCGGAACCGAAAGCCTTGGGCCTGCCATTGGCTGTCTCGTCGTCTTCCTGGGGCACCGGCGTCAATTTCGGCGCCGGCAGGCGCGCATGCTCGATCGGGATCGGCGAGGGGTCGTCCGGCGCTACCACGACGCGCGTGCCGATCTTGGCGATGCCCCACAGCTCGACCGCGAAGTGATGCGGCAGCCGGATACAGCCGTGGGACGCGGGATGGCCGGGCACCACGCCGGCGTGCAGCGCGATGCCGGACCAAGTGAGGCGCTGCATGTAGGGCATCGGCGCGTTGGAGTAGATGTTGGACCGATGAAACCGGCTCCTCTGCAGGACCGAGAAGACCCCGGTCGGCGTCCGGTAGCCCGGCATGCCGGAGGACACGGGGCTCTCCACCACGAGGCCGTCGGCGTCGTAGACCTGGATGCGCTGCTTCGCGATCGAGACGACGGCGAGGAGCGGGCCGGGGCGGTCAGCCGCCTTCTCCTTGACGTTGGTCGCGGCGACGCGCGGCTGCGCGTTGGCAGGCGCGCCGGCGAGCATCGAGGCCAGGAGCGCGAGGACGGCAACATCGAAGAGGCGCCGCGCGGTGACGCGCCCGCGCAACAACAGCCAGGACGCCATGCAGGTAAAGGAAAATTGGCCAACCGCACGCAAATCGCCGCCCTCCTCTTCGCAACTCCACCGCAACCATGGGGGCGTCCGCAACCGGCGGCACCCGTCGGCTTGACAAGGTGAGGCCCACATGTGTCTTTCCGCGCGCAACGCGGCAACAAACGCGATACCGGTCAGAGGTGTCATGGCTGAGGCAAAAGGCGCAGCGGGAACAGCAGGGGCGGCGGGCGCCGTGCACCGCTACCGTTCCCATACCTGCGGAGCCTTACGAAAAGGTGACGTTGGCAAATCCGTGCGCCTGTCCGGCTGGGTGCATCGCGTGCGCGACCATGGCGGGCTTCTGTTCATCGACCTGCGCGACCACTACGGCCTTACCCAGGTGGTGGCCGACCCGGACAGCCCGGCGTTCAAGGCGGCCGAGACGGTGCGCTCGGAGTGGGTGATCCGCATCGACGGCAAAGTGCGCGACCGGCCCGTCGTTGACGGCAGGCCCACGGTGAACCCGGAGCTGGCCACCGGCGAGATCGAGGTGGTGGCCGGCGAGATCGAGGTGCTGTCGGCGGCCAGGGAGCTGCCGATCCCGGTGTTCGGCGAGCCCGACTACCCGGAGGACTTGCGGCTCCAATACCGATTCCTGGACCTGCGGCGCGAGACGCTGCACGCCAACATCATGCTGAGGAACGAGATCGTCGGCTCGATCCGGCGGCGCATGCGCGACTCTGGCTTCTTCGAGTTCCAGACGCCGATCCTCACGGCCTCCAGCCCCGAGGGCGCGCGCGACTTCCTGGTGCCGTCGCGGCTGCATCCCGGCAAGTTCTACGCCCTGCCGCAGGCGCCGCAGCAGTTCAAGCAGCTCATCATGATCGCTGGCTTCGACCGCTACTTCCAGATCGCCCCCTGCTTCCGCGACGAGGACGCCCGCGCCGACCGCTCGCCCGGCGAGTTCTACCAGCTCGACCTGGAGATGAGCTTCGTGGAGCAGGAGGACGTGTTCGCGGCCGTCGAGCCGGTGATGCGCGGCCTGTTCGAGGAGTTCGGGCAGGGCAAGCCGGTGACGCCGAAATTCCCGCGCATCCCCTACGACGAGGCGATCCAGAAGTACGGCACCGACAAGCCCGACCTAAGAAACCCAATCGAGATGGTCGACGTGACCGGGCATTTCCGCGGCTCTGGCTTCAAGGTGTTCGCCGAGATGATCGAGAGGGACCCCAAGGCGCGCGTGTGGGCGATCCCCGCGTCCGAGGGTGGAAGCCGCGCCTTCTGCGACCGCATGAACGGCTGGGCACAGCGCCAAGGTCAGCCGGGCCTCGGCTATGTCATCATTAAGGGTGGGGTTGGAACGGGACCGATAGCCAAGAACCTCGGGCCCGAGCGAATGAACGCGCTACACGATCAGATACGTAGAGACTCACCGGTTGGGGGTTACGCCGAGGGTGACGCGATATTCTTCGTCGCTGGAGACCCGGCCAAGTTCTACAAGTTCGCTGGAGAGGCACGACAGAAGATTGCCCTCGAACTCGACAACAACCTGATCGACGAGAACCGGTTCGAGTTCTGCTGGATCGTCGATTTCCCCATGTACGAGTGGAACGAGGAGGAGAAGAAGATCGACTTCTCCCACAACCCGTTCTCCATGCCGCAGGGCGGGCTCGCCGCGCTGGAAGCCGCCAAGTCCAACGAGGACCTGCTGAAGATCAAGGCCTACCAGTACGACATCGTCTGCAACGGCGTGGAGCTGTCCTCGGGCGCCATCCGCAACCATCTGCCCGAGGTGATGGTGAAGGCGTTCGCCATCGCCGGCTACGGCCGCGACGTGCTGGAGGCCAAGTTCGGCGGCATGCTGAAGGCGCTCACCTACGGCGCGCCCCCGCACGGCGGCATCGCGCCGGGCATCGACCGCATCGTGATGCTGCTCGCCGGCGCCACCAACCTGCGCGACGTCATCATGTTCCCCATGAACCAGCAGGCGCAGGACCTCCTCATGGGCGCGCCGAGCGAGGTCACCCCCAAGCAGCTCCGCGAGCTGCACATCCGTCTGGCGGTGCCGGACCGCAAGTAGGGTGCAGTCGCGCGAATGCGCGATTGCACCGAACCGGCTTCTCCACCAAACAGCGACGCCTGAGGTGAGAGTGGATCTGCGCAATGCCGCTTTTCCGCGGCATTGCGCCCTACGGTGCCTTCTCCAGCGTCGCGATGTCCGCCAGATCCCGTTTGCGCTGCGCGACGCGGCGCTCGTAGCTGGCCTGTGTCTTGGTGCAGACCAGGATGTGCGGCGAGCCGCGTCGCTCGGTGGTTGTCGTCACGTCGCAGCGCGCGCTGCGGATCGTGCCTTCCACGTGGTCGCGGATGGGCTGGGCCGCCTTGAGGCTCCAGGTGGGCTTGTCGGGGCTCCCGAGGAACCGGCTGAGCTCGGCACAGTGCTGGCACTTGCATCCGACGGCGCTCGGGCGAGCCCAGTCCTGCGGCGGCTCCAGGGGCTCGGCGGCACGGGCCTTCAGGTGCGCCAGGCAGGCCGCGTGCAGGGTGTCGAACGCCGGACCGCCGGCCTTGCGGGACTCGGCCAGGCGACAGGCCGCCGGCACCAAGATGTTATCGACATCGAAGTGCTTCGGCCACGCCAGCATGTGGTGCGCCGCACGCTGCGCCAGCGCCCCGTCGATGGCGTCGAGCGCAACCGCAAGGTCGGCCACGGCGCCGGTCTCGACGCTTGCCTGGTGCGGCCGGCCCCAGGTGTCCTTGGGCGCCAGCTCGGGGTCGCCGGGCAGAGACCCGACCAGGGTCTCTGCCACCTCGATCATACCGGCCGGCTTGGGGGCGAGGCGCGCGCTCACGGCGCCGGCGAGGAGGGCGCTGCAAGCGGTCAGCGCCGAGACCGCGCCGGACGCGACGATGCTCGGGAGCCGATCGAGCGCCCGATCCGCCGGGAAGAGGCGAAGCGCCTTGAGGATCGCAGCATTGTCCTGCTTGTTATGCCCGCGCTGCGCGACAAGCAGGTCGAGCAGACGCTCGGCGCCATTCTTGTCGTTGAGCTGCGCCAGAAGTGAAAGCATGCGCCCCATCTCGCTCGGCTTCGAGTCCCTGGAGGCGTGCGAGTACCAGGTCTGTGTCCGCCACGTGGCCAGCATATGCCCCGCCAGCTCGATTGCCTCGGAATAGTGCGGCGACGTCGGCTGGGCCCTCTCGCTCTTCCAGCGCCCGACCAGGTCCGAGAGGTATGGCAGCGTAGCGGACAGGCCGGCCTGGTTGAGGACGGCCAGCGTCCCCTTCCTGGGCCACACGACCAGGGCGGCGTGGCGATAGGTGCGATCGAACGAGGCGCCTTCGTTGCCGGTGGCCTCGTGGAAGTGCTCCTCGTCCGGCTCCATGTCCTCCAGCGCATCGGGCGGGCTGATCTCGTCGTCCTCGTAGGGCAGCTCGCCCAGCGTCGAGGGCGCGCCGTCGGGACGCCGCCAGTCGTGCAGGTGCTCGGTGCTGTCCAGCACCTCGCCCGCCTCCATCTCGGGCTCGTCCCAGCCGCGACGTCGCGACCGGCTGGAGCCCGAATACTCGGCGATGCCGTTCTCCTCGATCGTCAACAGCGCCAGATGCAGGTCGCAGCCGGCCTGGGGCGCCGCCGCGGTGAGCACGCCGGCGACGGCCGCGTCGGCACCCTTGAGGGCGGCAAAGCCCAGCTCCGCCGGCGTGTAGGCGTGCTCCAGGAGGTAGACCAGCTTCTTCGGCTCGCGGTCCCGTTGCGCTTGCGGTGCCTCGGCCCAGCCCCGCAGCAACGCGACCGTCCTCTCCGTCTCGGCGTCGTAGCTCGGCGGTTGCGGCGCGGCGCCCTTCCTGCCCTTGCGGACGAGGTTGTAGACGAGCGTCGCCCGGCATCCCGAGGTGACAGGCAGCACCTCATGCACGCAGTCGGCATAGAAGGCGGCGAAGCCGACCTCGGATGGATCGTCGGATCTCAGGTCGAGCTTGGCCTCCCGCCCCTTGTGCCGAACGACCAGCTCTCCGCCCTCCGACTGGGACGGCAGCGCCACCACCAGCGTCGCGAACATGCCCGGCGCCTTCTCGGTGTCGCGGTGGCTGACGAAGAAGCTGCCCTTGTCGTAGATCAGCAGCTTGTAGAGCTCCGCCGCAATCGGCTCGCTCACGCCAAGGCCATCGGCGACGCGCGCCACGATGTCGTCGAGCGTCTTGGACCAATGCTTGCCGGCGATGCGCACCTGGTCCGGGGCGATCTGCCAGGTGCGGCGCACCGCCGTATCCACCAGGGTCTCCGCGCCGCGCCCGTACGGCGCCTGCTCGGCGATTGCCACCAGTTGCTGGGCCTGCACCGGCAACAATGGCAGCGCGATGGGCCCCACACCCTCCACATCGATGCGGGGCGCGAGCAGCTCGATGCGGCCGGAGGCATAGAAATCGCCCGGCCTGCGGACTGTGCTCAGGATGCGGGCAAAGTCCTCGGCGACTGTAGACATGCGCTCTCTGCGTCTCCCTCGTGCCCGCTGGTGTCTCCCATCGAAGATGGGCAGGCTATCGCAAGAGTTGGTTGCCTGGCCCGCCTCACCGATGGTGACGGGATCGAATGCTGTGGATGAGCGGCTCAGGCGGCTCCGCAAGAAGAATGGCAGTTCGCTACCCGACACCTCAGACTACAACCTTCGGATGCTTGTCGGCTTTTCTGCAAGCGGAAGGTGGCAACCAGAACATTGGGCCATTCGCAAGCACTCGGAGGATCGACGGCCGTCGCATAACGGAGTATTATTCGGCTCCGTCTCAGCTTGCCATGGCTCGTTCTCAGGGGAGTCTTCCGGTGTCTCGCAGATTAGTCCTTGCCCTGTGCGTCACGGCACTGATGGCAAGCTCGTTCGCATGGGTCTCCACGCCTGCCCATGCCCACTACCTGCCCAATGGTGCCTGCGTCGTGACCAAGTACGATACGCCAGTGTTGTGGTGCCCTAGCTATCGCTGTCGCGGCGTGTGGGTTGACTGGGGGCGCGCGTTCCGTGTCCAGTGGAAGAGCGACGGCGGCGTGTGGGTGTGGAACCGAGAGATGCTAGGCTGGATCGACCGCCACGCCGTGCGCCGCGATGACGAGAGGCTATGTAAAGCCGCCGGCATTTGATGCGGCTCGCAGCGTCGGAACTCCAAAAAGGCAGGAGCCTGGCTGTGAAAGCCAGGGCTTCCGTCGTGATCAGTTCCCTTTTTGCTCTGCTCTAGTAGAAGTTGGGCCTCCTCCGCTCCTGCGGCACGGCCCCCGGTAGGCTTCCTGCAGCGGCCCTTGGCAGCCCGCTGTCTCGCGCCGCCCTCGGCGCCGACTGCGCCACGGGCTGCGGAGGCCCATCCTGTGGCGAGAAGGCATCGGCGTACTGTATGCAATAGATCTCCGGCGCGGTCTGTCGCAAGACCTTGAAGCTATCCTCGCGCTCGCGGGCGTCCGCGACGCAGAGATTGTAGCGCGCCCGCCAAGGCGCCGGCCGGTCGAACGGCGCGTTCAGGTCGCCATCATACCGCTCCACGCCGGTAATCGCCTTCGGCGACTTCGGGCGCGGTGCCGTGAGGCTGATTGTCATCTTGTGAATGTCCAGCCGCGAAGCGCCGAAGGCAAGGCTGGCCGAGACCAGCCGGAAGCTGTGAGGTACAGGATTGATCTTGATGCTCGCATTGGCTCCGGCGTCGACGTCCGTCGTGAAAATCAGCGTATCGACGAAGCTCTCCTTGACGCCTCCCTGGTCTATAAGGTCCATGTACGTCGCAACGACGCGACCAACCCCGATCGAGCCGCCGAGCGGATAGACGGGATTCTTGCCCCAGGATGGAAAATCCGTGCAGCGCTCGGCGCGGATGACCAGTCCGCTCCACTGGTTCTGGGCCTTGAAGACGCGCCTGCCTTGACGCTTTAGATGCAGCGATGCCGAGGAG
Organism: Hyphomicrobiaceae bacterium; assembly: GCA_044868325.1. Classification (GTDB taxonomy): domain Bacteria; phylum Pseudomonadota; class Alphaproteobacteria; order Rhizobiales; family Hyphomicrobiaceae; genus AWTP1-13. Next base: position 7,787 of record JBIOWI010000050.1, on the reverse strand, counting down.
CCGACATCGAGGACGCTCGAGGTCAGCGGGAGCTTGAAGGCCGCTCCACCGTCCGCCTGGTTCTCCTCGGTAATGTCGAAGTCGAAATCGTAGGCAACGGCAACGTTCATGTATTTCATCATGTCGTCTTCGGGCCGGCTCAATTTCTTGCCGTCTTTTTCCTTATCGACCGCCTTCTTGACAAAGGAAACGACGTCGCCCTCGGTTGCAAGCGCAGGAACTACCTTTTTCTCGAGAACCTGATCGACGATTGCCGCTCGCATCTCGCAGCGCGCATAACGGACGATCTCCTCGGTCTTGATCAAGGTCGCGTTGTCCGGAATGGGATACGAGGAGCAACCAGCAATTGCCGCAAATCCGATAAGCAGGGGCAAGATCGTCATTCGACGACCAGTCGCCCGATTCTCGGCAAACATCCGGGACGATCGAGCGCAAGTTGTGTGAGCAGCACCAATATCGGACACGACGTGCCATCCATCTATTGAGTCGTACGCAAAGTTGCAGGAGGCTCGCTTGCCGATATCGAATGTGTCAATTCTGAAATATGTTATCCGATAATCTGGATGATGCGATTGCGGCTGCTCTGTTGCGATAATGCAACCTCTGTGGAGCCCGCGCTCCACTTCATGCCAACGGGCGCGTGGAGACTCCTCAGCCGCAGCCAGAACCTAGCGGCGTGCCGCGGAAGCCGCAGGCCCTCATGACCCTGCGGCATCCGGCCTCTCGCATTCGACTCCGACCCTGCCCGGCACAGAATCGAATGCGAGGAACGACCCGGATCGCCCTCGGCCTCAGGCGATGTGGATGGTCTTGGTCTCGATGTAGTTGTCGAGGCCCTCGGGGCCGCCCTCGCGGCCCATGCCGGACTGCTTGAAGCCGCCGAAGGGGTGCTTCGGATCGACGATCATGCCGTTCACGGTGACGCTGCCCGTGCGCATGCGCCGGGCGATGGCATAGCCTCGGTCCGGATTGGTCGTGAACACGGCGCCGCTGAGGCCGTAGGTGGAATCGTTGGCCTTGGCGATAGCGTCGTCCTCGTCCGTGTAGGCGATGACGGAGACGACAGGGCCGAAGATCTCCTCCTGGGCGATCTTCATGTCGGGCTTCACGTCCACGAACACGGTAGGCTCGATGTAGTAGCCCTTGTGGAGGTGCCGCGGCCGCCCGCCGCCGCAGGCCAGCCTGGCACCCTCGCTGCGGCCGGCGGCGATGTAGCCCTGCACGCGGTCGAGCTGGCGCGCCATGGTGAGCGGGCCCATCTGCGTGCTCGGATCGAACGGGTCGCCGACCTTGATGTTGGAGACCGCGCCCAGATAGAGGTCGAGGAACTCCTGCTTGCGCGCCTCCGGCACCAGGATGCGGGTGAGGGAGAAGCACACCTGGCCGGTGATCGGCATGGAGTAGACCATCAGCGGCGGCAGCGCGGCCTTGAAATCGGCGTCGTCGAGCAGGATGGCCGCCGACTTGCCGCCCAGCTCCAGGCTGACGCGGGCGAGGCGCTCCGCGCACACCGCGGCGATGTGCTTGCCGGCGGCGGTGCTGCCCGTGAAGGCGACCTTGTCGATGCCCCGATGGCGCACGAGATAGTCGCCGCTGTCGCGGCCCGCCGGCACCAGGTTGAAGACGCCCGCCGGCAGCCCGGCCTTCTCGATGCACTCGGCCAGGATGTACGCCTCCAGCGGCGTCTCGGGCGACGGCTTCGACACGATGGTGCAGCCGGCGGCCAGGCCCGCCGCCACCTTGTAGGAAAGCAGCACCAGCGGCGCATTCCACGGCGTGATGGCGGCGCAGACGCCCACCGGCTCCTTCACCACCTTCACCTTGCCGCCGTCGTCGCGCCTGCGCTCGTCCACGAACGGATAGGTCTCGGCGAGGTCGGCGTAGTAGTTGAACAGCGTCGGGTTCTGGCCCACCAGCTTCTTGGTGAGCATGATCGGCGCGCCCACCTGCAGGGTCCAGGAATAGGCGATGTCGTCGAGGCGCTGGGCCAGCAGGTCCGCGATCCTGCGCAGGTAGCGGGCGCGCTCGGAGGGGGCCATGCGCGGCCAGGGGCCGTTGTCGAAGGCCTCGCGGGCGGCGGCCACGGCGCAGTCCATGTCGGCCTGGCTCGCCTCCGGATAGCTCACGATGCGCTCCTCGGTGACGGGCGAGATCACGTCCAGCTTGCGGTTGGAGAGCGGCTCCACCCACTTGCCGCCGATGAAGAACTTCTCCGGCGCCTTCGGCTGGGCGGCGATCTTGGCCATCGTGTTCATGTCGGTGTCCTTGTCCGTGATCGTCACCTCCAGGAGCCGCGGCCCCCTCTCGGCGAGCATGGTCTTGAGCACGTCGGCCAGCTCGGCCCCGCGGGCGCAGCGGACAGCGCGCACGCCCTGGCCCTCGGCGATCTTGACGAAGTCGACGTGGCGGATGTCGACGCCGGCGATCCGCTTGGGCTGGCTCCTGGCGGCGATGGCCTCCAGCACGCGGTAGCCGCCGTTGTTGAGGACGATGACGAGGATGTCGGCATCGTGCTCGGCCGCCGTCCACAACGACTGGATGGTGTAGAGGCTCGAGCCGTCGCCGACGACGCAGATCACCGGCTTCGCCGGATTGGTGAGCGCCGCACCCACGCCCGCCGCCAGTCCGAAGCCGAGGCAGCCGCTGGCGGTGGCGAGGAAGCTGTTGGGCCGCACGATCGGGAAGTGCTCGTGCAGCGCGTCGTGCGAGCTGGGCGCCTCCTCCACCAGGATGCTGTCGGGCGACCTCAGCTCACCCAGCGTCTGGTAGAAGAACTCATTGGTGATGCCGAATGTCCGGGCAACGCACGCCGGTTTGGGCCGTGCCGGCTCGGTGCGGATCGTGCGCTGCCGCACACGGGCCGCAAGGCCCTCGGCCGCCAGCCGAATGTTGGACAACATCGCCGAGCCCACCGCCGCCCCCGCCGTCTGCTTGGGATCGTCGGTGACGAGGCAAAGCTCCGCGCCCGCGGGTATATGATCGTCCGTGCCGGGGAAGTGGTAGTTGAACACCGGCGCGCCGAGCACCAGCACGAAGTCCGCCCCCTTGAGGCAGCTCACAAGCCCCGGCTGCACGGCCGGCAGGAACCCGGCGAACAGCGGATGGCTCTCGGGGAAGCTCGCCCGCGGCGACTTCGGGCTCGCCCACGCCTTGGCCTGCAGGCGCTCGGCGAGGCGCACCGTGGCGTCCCAGGCCCCGTCGCCGTCGACCGCGGGGCCGACCACGATCACGGGCTCGCGCGCCGCGTCGAGCTTGCGCGCCAGCTTGTCCAAAGCCTCGGGCGTGGGCGCGAAGGTGGCGACGACCTCCCGCTCAGGCAGCGGCGCGGCGATCTCATCCCAGTCGGACAGCGGCACCGAGACCAGCACAGGGCCGCGCGGCGGCTGCATGGCGATGTAGTACGCCTTGGCGATGGCCGCCGGCACATCGGCCGCGCGCGCCGGCTCCGACGCCCACTTCACATAGGGCTTGGGGAGCTCCGTGGGACTCTCGTTGAACAGGAACGGATCGTGCGGCAGCAACGAGCGAGACTGCTGGCCGGTGACGATTAAAAGCGGCGCGCGGTCGCGGTAGGCGGTGTAGATCGCGCCCATGGCATGGCCCACGCCGGCGGCCGAGTGCAAGTTGATGAACTGGGCTTGGCCGGTGAGCTGCGCGCAGGCGTCGGCCATGAACACCACGCTCGCCTCCTGAAGGCCCAGCACATAGGAGAAGTCCTCCGGCAGGTCGGCGAACATCGGGATCTCGGTGGAGCCCGGATTGCCGAAGATGCGAGTCATGCCGTGCCGGCGCAGGAAGTCGAAGACGACCTCGCTCACGGTCTCGGCGCGCAGCCGGGTGCCGCGCATGAAGTCTCGATCGATGCGGTTCAAAGTCTCCTCCCTGGGCAGTCGCGGCCTGGGGTGACACGCCTGGGTATGGCACTGGAGGCGTGACACGGAGGGCGGCTGTGAAAGCTATGGGCTCGCGCCGGTTAGGCACGATCTTGGCAGATCCAGTCCTGTCTTGGAATTGGTCAATATCGCGTAAAGTACATGACGAAACGGCATGGCATTGCGGCGGCCTGCGCCGGTGGGACATCAACCACTCGATTGATGCGTCGCGTTGCGGCGTCGGACACAGTGGGCGGCCACGCTGTCGCCGCTCTGCCGGCCCAGGCTCAGCTCAGGTGTTGTCCTGGTGTGCCCGGCTGCGGCGCGACCGATTGGGAGGGGAGCATGCGGCGCATACTGGCGAGAATTGCGTTCGGCGTATTCGTCGTGGCCGCGGGGGCTTGGCCTGCTCCGGGCGCCTTCGCACAGCAGCAGGACGACGCGGAGCTGCAGCGCAAGGCCGAGGCGTTCGTCCGCCTCTGGGAGCGGCTTGGGAAGACTCAGGACCCGGCGGAGCGCATCGCCTGGAGCGACGAGGCCCTGAAGCTGGAGGGTGAGCTCGACCCCTGGCCTATCTCGGTGGCACGCGAGGAGATGCGGGCCCACCTTTGGCGGTGGTCCGGCCTCGGCTACGCCGAGTGGACGGGCGGCAAGCGGGACGACAATCTCGAGCGGGCCATCGCCGCGTACGAGCGTTCAGCGCAGGTTTTCACGCGCACGACGGCGCCCAGCGACTGGGCGTGGACACAGGATGCCCTCGCCCGGGTCTACCAGAACCGCATCCGCGGCGAGCGGGCGGACAATCTGGAGAAGGCGATCGCCGCCTACGAGGCGGCCCTCACGGTGCGAACGCGGGAGGCCTTCCCGACCGAATGGGCTCTCACGCAGACGAGTCTGGGCATCGCGTATTCGGACCGCATCGGTGGCGACCGGAGCGAAAACCTGGAGAAGGCCATCGCCGCCTATGAGGCGGCCCTCACGGTGCAAACGCGAGAGGCCGTGCCGCAAGACTGGGCATGGACCCAGCACAACCTGGCCCTCGCGTATGAGAGCCGGATGCGGGGCAGTCGAGCCGACAATCTGGAGAAGGCCATCGCCCTCAACGAGGCGGCGCTCGCTGTCCGTACGCGCGAGGCGCTGCCGCAAGACTGGGCGAAGACACAGCACAGCCTGGGCGTCGTCTATTCGATGCGCGTTCTCGGCGATCGCGCCGACAACCTGGAGAAATCGATCGAGCACTTCGAAGCCGCCCTCACCGCCCGGTCCCGTGCGGAACAGCCCCAGGATTGGGCCTATACCCAGCAGAGGCTGGGGCGGGCGTTCGTTTTGCGAGCAAGAGGCGAGCGGGCCGACAATTACGAGAAGGCGATTGCCGCGTTCGAGGCCGCCCTCACCGTTCTAAGCGCAGAGTCGTTCCCCCAGGACTGGGCGGAAGCGCAATCCACACTTGCGCTCGTCTATTCCTACCGCATCCGCGGGACGCGCGCGGACAATGTGGAGAAGGCCATCGTCCACCTCCAGTCCGCGCTCAAAGTATTGAGCAGGGAAGCGTTCCCGGACGAGTGGGCTACGGCCCAGGTCAGTCTGGGGATGGCCTACAACGAACGCCGTGTCGGCAACCCGGCAGAGAACCTGGATAACGCCATCGCGCACTTCGAGGCGGCGCTGACGGTGATGACGCGCGACACCAACCGCCACGGCTGGGCCGTGGCGAAGATGGCTCTCGCCAATCTCCATTCGAACAAGGTCGGCGGCGATCTGGACGCAGCGATCGCGGCCTCGGAAGCGGCCCTCAGCGTCTTCAACCGCGAAGACTTCCCGCTGGAGTGGTCGATCGCGCAGGGCTACCTTGGCATGGCGTATCTCGACTGGACTCGCGGAGACCGGCAAGCCGCCCTCGCGAAAGCCATTGTTCATTTGGAGGCGGCCCTCTCGATCCAGACGCGCGAGAGCGCACCGCGCGAATCCTTGCGCCTGGCTCGCTCGCTTGGCGCCGCCCTCTCGGAGAAAGGCGAGTGGCAGCGGGCTGCCGCCGCATACGCGGACGCGCGCGAGACGTTCCTGCTGCTCTCCGCCCAGGGGCTCGACGACACGGCCGCCGCAGCGCTGATCGACAGCGCCGGGCCGCTGTTCGCCGAGGCGGCCTATGCCGCCGCCCAGCTGGGCGAGATGGAGAAGGCGCTGTCGCTCGCCAGCGAGGGCCGCGCGCGGCTGATGGCCACCGCCCTGAAGCTGCAGGCCCTCGAGCTGCCGGCCGACAAGCGCCACCGCCTCGACGCGCTGCGCGCGGAGATCCGCTTCGCGGAGCGCTCGGTCGAGGGGCAAGGTGCCCAAGGTGCGGAGCGCGCGGCGGCGGTGGAGCGGCTCTTGGGCCTGCGCCAGGAGCTGATGGCCCTCGTCAAGGATGCCGACGCCGCCGAGGCCAAGACACGCGGGTCGGCTCTGGCCCAGGCGCGCGCGCTCGCCGGCAAGGACGGGGCGGTGGCGGTGCCCATCGTGACGAAGCTGGGCGGCAAGATTCTGATCGTAGGTGTCAGACCCTCTGGGTCTGACACCGTGATGAGACCTAAGAAGTCGGACGCGGCGGGGCCAAGAGCGAAGGTCGGAACTATGGTGTCAGACCCAGAGGGTCTGACACCCATCGATCTGCCCAATCTCACCGCCGCGGCGCTCGACATGCTGGTGCGCGGCGACGACAAGGTCGCGGGCTGGCTCGGCGCCTACGAGATCAACCTCATCGCCGACGACAGCGAGCTCGACCGGCGCTGGCCGGAGTGGATGGCCGCCATCGACGGCGTCGGACCGGACCTCTGGCGGCTGCTCGGGGGGCGGTTCGAGGCCGGCCTGAGGCGGAGCGGCGTGAAGCCGGGCGGGCGCGTCGTCTGGCTGCCCACCGGCGCACTCGGCATCCTGCCGTTCGGCCTCGCCCAGAACCCGGCCAGCAAGCGCCGGCTCCTGGACATGTACGAGATCGTCTACGCGCCGAGCCTCGATGCGCTGGCCTCGGCCCAGGCCCAGATCGCGGCCCAGATCGCGAGGCCCGCGCCCGCCACGCTCGCCGTCGTCGTCAACCCGACGGGCGACCTGCCGGCCGCGGAGCAGGAGGGCCGGCTGGTGGCGACGCTGTTCCCCGCCACGGCGCGCGCCGTGCTGCAGGGCGCCGAGGCCACGCCCGACGCCGTGCTGACCGCCCTTCAGGGCCGGAGCTACTGGCACTTCGCCTCGCACGGCACCTTCGCGTGGCGCGACCCGCGCCAGTCGGCGCTGCTCATGCATGGCCACCAGCGCCTGAGCGTCGGACGGCTCCTGGAGACCGGCGGCCTCGGGCGGCCGCGCCTGGTGGTGCTCTCCGCGTGCGAGACGGGCCTCTACGACATCTCCCGCAACCCCGACGAGTTCATCGGCCTGCCCGGCACCTTCACGGCGCTCGGCGCGGCGGGCGTGCTCGGCACGCTCTGGCCGGTGAACGACATGGCCACCGCTCTGCTGGTCGCCAAGTTCTACGACCTGCATCTGCGGGACCGCCTGTCCCCGCCCACGGCGCTCCGGCAGGCCCAGCTGTGGCTGCGCCAGACCACCGACACCGACCTCGCCGCCTACGCCAGGGGCGCGGCGAGACAAGGCCGGCTCGACCGGACGCAGGTGGCCGCCATCGAGGCGGAGCTGAGCGCCGACGGGCTCCGCCGCGCCCGCAAGCGCGCACCGGTGGAGTGGATCGGGCCAAAGGCGCCGGCCGTCGGCGCGCGTAAATCGGCCTCGCGCGGCGCGGCCGGCGTCGCGCGGCCCTATGCGCACCCCTACTACTGGGCGGGGTTCATCTATACGGGGCTGTGACGATACGGGGCTGTGATTATACGAGGCTGTGATCCCCGTTCGGCAGGTTCCGGAGCGAACCTGACGAAAGATCAAGAGCCT
>JBIOWI010000049.1:0-8344 GCA_044868325.1 Hyphomicrobiaceae bacterium | reverse complement strand
ACCATTGCTGCGCTGCCAAGGTGCGGGCATCAGCGGCGCAGCCGGCCGAAGATGTCGGACAGAGATACAGGGAGGCGACAGGCGCTGCGGCACGGTCAATGTGACCGCCGAAGTCGGCGACAATATGCTGTGTCCACAGCTATTCCGCACCGCTCGCTCACGGCAATGTGCTCAATACTGCGAGCTTTATTGGAACCGCCAGCGCCTGGCAACGACGGTGGCTTCCTCCTCCGGCGAGAGCGGGCTGCCCCGCATCATGGAGGTGGCGAGATCGTCGATCGCCTTGCGCCGGTCGGCGCTGGCCGGGGTGAAGCCGGTGGGCCCCGGCGCCGTGGATGCCACCACGTTCCAGTGTCCGTCCCCGTCCCGGCAGGCCAGCGCATGCGACACCTGCCGCGTCGCATGGCGTACCTCGACCTGTCGGCACCAGGCGCCGGTCTTGCTGCTGAACGAGAGCACTGGCCGCACGGTGGCGACAGCAGCGTCCTTGCCGCTTGCGGCCCCCTCCAAGGCGGCGCTCAGATCCACCTGCAGGCCGTCTCCGCGGCCGGTGTGCAGCGTCGCGAGGCCGCCCACCAGCACCGCGGCCAGGACGACGACAGCGGGTGCCGCCGCCAGCGACCACACGGGAACGCGACAGCTGCCCAGCAGCCACCGGAGGAAGCTGCGACCGAAGCCCGCCTGCTGCACCGGCTGGCGTTCGCCGGTGCCGCCGCGCATGACCGTGTCGGCGAGCCACGCCGGGACGGGCTCCTCGCTCTTGACGGCGAAGACAGACGAGATGCGGCTCCGCGACAGGGCCAGATAGGTCTGCAGCTCCGCGACCAGCGACGGGTTGCGCGCCAGCTCCTGCACCAAGCCCGGGACCTCGGCCGGGGGCAGCTGGCCATCCACCAGCGCCATCGCCTTCTCGCCAGCGTCCTTCATCGCTCACGATCCTGTCTTGGCCGGCAGGCGCGCCGCCTGTGCACGCCGCGGCTGATTGAGGAGCGCATTGAGGGCGCGGCGGGCCCGTGCCAGCCGGCTCATGACCGTGCCTACGGGCACGCCCGCGATCTCCGCCGCCTCCTTATAGGAGGCACCCTCGATGCAGACCAAGGCCACCATCGCCCTCTGCTCCGCCGGCAGCTGCCCCATGGCGGCGACGACAGCCTGCAGGGTCAGCTCGCTTTCCATCACCACCCGTCCGTCCGGCCCGGGCATGCTCTCCATAGCCTCGATATCCACCACCTCGCCCCGGACCTTGTTGGCTCTGAGTCGGTCCAGCCAGATGTTCTGGGCGATCCGGTACATCCAGGAATCGAGCCGGGTTCCGGGCTGCCAGAGATCGACACGCGACAAGGCCCGCAGGCAGGCGTCCTGGACCAGGTCGTCTCCCTGCTCGGTGCTGCCGGTGAGAGCGTACGCGAACCGCCTCAGGCGCGGCAGAACCGCCACCATCCGGACGCGGATGTCATCGGTCACGCACCGCCTCCCCGGAACTTATCGACAACGTGCCTGCACTCCGCCTATTCCGCGCGGGGAGATGCACCCCCGTGCGGCATTTCCGCTCCTCACGCTTTGCGCTTGCGTGCTGCGCCCCGGCCCATGCCCGGCTTCTGCCCCAGGGCAATCGGCACGCCGGGCTCGAATTTGGCGCGGCCGATGACAAGGCTCGTCTTGACGCTCGCCACGTTCGGAGCCGCCGTCAGGTCGTTCCTGACAAAATCCTGGAAGGTCGAGAGATCCGGGGCCACACACTTCAATATGAAGTCCGTCTCGCCCGACAGCATGTAGCACTCGCGCACCAGCGGCCAGGTGAGCACACGGTTCTCGAATGCGCGCAGGTCGGGATCGGCCTGGCTGTGCAGGCCGACGTGGGCGAAGGCGATCACCTCGAAATCGAGCGCCTTCTCATCGAGGAGCGCGAAGTAGCCTGAGATGATCCCTGCCTGCTCCAGGGCGCGCGTGCGGCGCAGGCACGGCGGCGGCGAGATGCCGACCTTGCGGGCCAGCTCGACGTTCGTAATGCGGCCGTTGGCCTGCAGCTCCTTCAGGATGCGCCAATCGGTAGCATCGAGGCTGGCGCGCATGGGGCTATAGCTCTTGCCGTTTGCCGCACTTTCGCGAACGCGAATCTGACGCAAGCCGGCAGCATGAGCAACAATATTTCTCCGAGCGACCGCGGACTGCGCCCGGAGACGGCCGCGGCGGCGACCGTCCCCGAGGCCACGCGCGGCCGCAGCGGCTGGATTCTCAGCGACGGCAAGGCGGGCAACGATGCGCAGACGCGCGGGGTGTTCGATGCGCTGGGCTTGAGCTACGAGGTCAAGCCGGTCGATCCGAAGGGCCTCTGGCGGCTGCTCGCGCCGTGGGGGCCGGTGAGCCCGGCCGAGCGCTTCGGGACGGCCGAGAGCCAGTTCCGCCCCCCCTGGCCCGACGTTGCCATCGCTGCCGGTCGACTCACCACGCCGTACATACGCAGGCTGAAGCAGGCTGCCGGCCGCCAGACCTACACCGTCATCCTGCTGGACCCGAAGGTGGGCACAAGCGCCGCCGACCTGTTCTGGGTGCCTGAGCACGACAGCCTGCGCGGACCCAATGTCATCACCACGCCTACGGCGCCGCACAGCTACACCCCGCGGCGGCTCGCCGAGTTGCAGCGCACCATGCCGGCGGAGATCGCCGCCCTGCCGGCGCCGCGGGTGGCGGTGGCGCTGGGCGGACCCGACGGCAACTATCGCTATACGCCGGCCGCGGTTGCGCGTCTCATCTCGGCGCTGCGCTCGCTCACGGCCCTTGGCGCCGGACTGATGGTCACCCCGTCCCGGCGCACCCCGCCCGAGCTGGCCGCCTCCGTGCGCGAGGCCACCGATGGGGCGCCGCGCCTGTTCTGGAGCGGTGCGGGCGACAACCCCTATCCGCATTTCCTGGCCCATGCCGACGCCTTCATCGCCACGGCCGATTCCGTCAACATGGTGGGAGAGGCCTGCGCCACCGGCAAGCCGGTCTATGTGTTCCAGCCGGAGGGCGGCTCGGCCAAGCGCACGCGCTTTCACGAGGCGCTCAGGCGGCACGGCGCCACGCGGCCCCTGCCCGACCGTCTCGATCGGCTGGAGGCATGGAGCTACGCTCCCCTCAACTCGGCCGAGACCATCGCCGCCGAGATCGCGCGGCGCTGGATCAAGCGCAGACAGATGCTCGGGCCGACTTGATGCCCGGCGACAGGTGAGATTGCCGCACCCGATGTTGCAGAATCGCCACGACAGCCGCCATTCAGGGCGCACAACTCGCCCCGATAGCCTCTGCCTTTCATAGCGCACACTTGCCCTGTATAGAATGGGGAGGCGGGTTCAGCGACATGGCGGCGGGGGTATGCGGGCAGATCGAGAACTGATGCCAACCATGTCTACGCCCGCAACCGCCATGCGCTATCGCGACGTTGCGGCGGCAGCGGACTGGTTGTGCGCAGCCTTCGGGTTCGAGAAGCAGACGGTCCTCGCCGACGACGACGGCCGCACCCTGTACGCGCAGCTCATCTTCGGCCGCGCCCTGCTGATGCTGGCCCCGGTTGGCGATTCGCCGATCGAGAAGTTCATGAAGCAGCCCGACGAGATCGGCGGGGCCGAGACGCAGAGCACCTATTTCGTGGTCGCCGACGCGGACGTCCACCATGCCCAGGCGAACGCCGCTGGGGCCGAGATCGTCCTGCCTGTCGAGGACGACGACTTCGGCGGGCGCGGCTACACCTGCCGCGATCCCGAGGGCCACATCTGGACATTCGGGACCTACGATCCCTGGCAGGGCCAGTTCCCGGCACCAGCCGCGGTGGTGCCAACCGCCCCGGTCGGCAGCGGCCGGCGTGTCATGCTGGGCAGCCTCACCGCTGCGGCGTTGGTGGTGGTGGGGGTGGCGGCATGGTTCGGCGGCGCGCTCACGCAGTCGAGCGCCGTGAGCTCGACGGGCCATCCGAATCCCGTGCCGGCCGCGGCCGCCCAACGCGCCGCGCTGGAAGACGCCGAGCGGACCGCCCGCGAGGCCGGCGAGCAGCTGGAGCGCGAGCGCGCGGCCAGGGCTGCTGCCGACAAGACCGGCGACGAGGCGCTGAAGCGGGCGGCTGAGGCCCAGCGGGCCAGGGAGACCGCGGAGCGTGCCGTGAAGGAGGCGCGCGCCGAGCTGGAGCGGGAACGCGCCAAGAAGGCCGCGGCGACGGCGCCGCCCGACCTCGTCAGGCGGCTTGAGGAGGAGAGTCGCGCCCGCGAGGCGGCCGAGCGGACCGTCAAGGAGGCGCGAGCCGAGGCGGAGCGCGAACGGGAGCGCGCCCGCAAGGCCGCCGAGACGCCGCCCCCGGACCTCGTGAGGCGCGTCGAGGAGGAGAGGGGCGCCCGGCAGGCGGCCGAGCGCGCCGTCAAGGAGGCGCGCGCCGAGCTCGAGAAGGCGCGGGCCGGCAAGACCGCCGCCGAGATGGCCAAGGATTTCGCGCTGGGCCGGGCGGAGGAGGAGCAGGCCGCCCGCGAGGCCGCCGAGCGCGCCGTCGAGGAAGCGCGTGCCGAGCTGGGACGGCAGAAGGCGGCCGCAAATCCGGCCGCGGCCGCGGCAGGCGCCGACGACAAGAGGCCAGCCGCCGACATTCAGAAGGCTCTGACCAACTTGCAGAAGGCCCTGGAGAAGGCCCAGAAGCTCGGCGCCGACGAAAAGCGCGCCAGGGAGGAAGCGGAGCGTGCCGCCGAGCAGGCGCGCGAGGACGCCGCGCGCGAGCGGGCCGCCAAGAATGCGGCCTGGAAGATGATCGTGCAGATGCGGCGCCAGCTGAAGCAGAGCGAGGCCTCCTCCGCGGCCAGCGACGGCACGGCAGCCGAGGATGACGGAGCCTCGCCAAAACAGCGCCCCAAATCCAAGCTGAAGAAATCGGCGGAGCCGAACTGATCGCGTACGTGGGGTCGGTCGCCGCCCCGCCTCAACCGAGTCCGGGCCTACGGCGCCGCCTCGAACACGCAGCCCGAGAGCGTCTTGCCCCTGTTGGAGGCCAGATACAGCGCCAGCGACGCCACGTCGGCCTCGCCGTGAAGCCTGGAGCCAGGCTCGCCCAGCGCCGTCTCCGGGGCGATGGCGTTGATGCGGATGCCGCGGCCGGCCCATTCCTCGGCCTGTGACCGCGTCATGTCCACCAAGGTCGACTTGGCCAGCGTCGCGAACGCCTGCCGGGTGCCGCCGGGGCGGCCGGCCAGCGTGGCGACGTTCAGGATCAGCCCCTGCGTCCAGGTCACGCTCATGCGGTTGGCGGCGATGCGCGAGATTGCGAGCGGCAGCTCCAGCTGCGCGGCGATCAGCCGGTCGATGTCCTCCACGGTGGCCGCCGGGTCGAGGTGGGCCGTCTCCAGCGGCACCAGGTTGATCACCGCATCGAGCCCTCCGAACGCCTGCACGGCGCTCTTGGCAAAGCGCACCGTGTCGTCCCCCCTCCCGACAGGGCCGTAGACCTTGGTCTCCAGAGCGTCCGGCGCCACGACTTCGGCCACCGCCTGCATGGTGGCGCTCGCTTCCGCGAACTGCAGGATGACGCGGGCGCGGCGCTCGGCGAAGGCGCGGGCGATGTCGATGCCGGACCGGCGCGTCACGCCGGCAATCAGCACGCGCTTGCCGACAAGCTCGGGGTATGCGGGCACCGACAGGGCGCCTTCGATCACGCTCATCAACATTGGGGGAGTCCTCCTCGACGCAGCCACGTCAGCCTGGAGTTCGATGGTCCTCTGCTTCTCCAGCCGATTCGGCTAACAAGCTCTAAACGTCCTTTCGCCCCCGAGATGCGAGACCGATTCGGGTGCCCATGTGCCGGAATCGGGCCGACTCACCGGCAGCGGTGTGGCCGAGGTGAGGCAGGTCCAGAGAATAGCACAGGTCGGGGATTAGGTTTTAGGGATTAGGTTTCAGGTTCAGCCGCCTGGAACCTAATCCCTAATCCCTGGAACCTAGTCCCTGCCCCTTTTTGCATCATTCCGCCCAGGGGAGCTTGGAGCCGCTTGCGGCGGTTGCTAGAACGACCGGAGCCCTATGCCCTGGGGTGCAAGCCCGGTGCGAGCCTGCCCCGCGCACGGCAGAACAGGTGCGAAGTTCAACGCTCTAGCTCCCGGAGACCGCCATGGCGCCGCTCGATATGAAACCCAACGAGCTTGAGCCGTATTGGATCCCGTTCACGGCCAACCGTTCCTTCAAGAAGCATCCCCGCCTGTTCGCCAGCGCCAGGGGCATGCACCTCCTCAAGCCGGACGGCACCCAGGTGATCGACGCCACGTCCGGGCTGTTCTGCGTCAACGCCGGACACTGCCGCGAGCCCATCGTCAAGGCCATCCAGTACATGGCGGCGACGCTGGATTACTCCCCAGCCTTCCAGTACGGCCATCCCAAGGTGTTCGAGCTGGCCTCGCGGCTGGCGCTCTTGGCCCCGGGCGACCTCGACTACGCCTTCTTCGCCAATTCCGGGTCGGAGGCGGTCGATACCGCTCTCAAGGTGGCGCTGGCCTATCACAAGGCCAGGGGCGAGGGCGCCCGCACCCGTCTGATCGGCCGCGAGCGCGGCTACCACGGCATCGGCTTCGGCGGCATCTCGGTGGGCGGCATCGTGGCCAACCGCAAGCAGTTCGGCAACATGCTCACGGGCGTGGACCACCTGCAGGCCACCTACAACCGCGCCGAGCAGGCTTTCACCAAGGGCGAGCCGGAGTGGGGCGCGCATCTCGCCGACGAGTTGACCCGGCTCATCAACCTGCACGACGCCTCGACCATCGCTGCCGTCATCGTGGAGCCGGTGGCGGGCTCGACCGGCATCCTGCCCCCGCCCAAGGGCTACCTTGAGAAGCTGCGCGAGATCACGGCCCGGCACGGCATCTTGCTTGTCTTCGACGAGGTCATCACCGGCTTCGGCCGGCTCGGCCATTGCTTCGCCGCCGAGCGCTACGGCGTGATCCCCGACATGATCGCCTTCGCCAAGGGCGTGACCAACGCGGCGGTGCCAATGGCGGGCGTCATGGCCTCGAAGCGGATCTACGACGCCTTTATGAGCGGCCCTGAGCACCTGGTGGAGCTGTTCCACGGCTACACCTATTCCGGCCATCCGCTGGCGGCGGCGGCCGGCATCGCCACGCTGGATCTCTACAAGGACGAGGGCCTGTTCGAGCGCTCGGCCAAGCTGGAACCCGTGTTCGCCGACGCCATGATGAGCCTCAAAGGCAAGCCCAACGTGGTGGACATCCGTACGGTCGGCCTGCTGGCCGGGATCGACCTGGAGCCCATCGCCGGCAAGCCGGGCCTGCGCGGCCATCAGGCGATGGAGCACATGTATCACGCGCTCAACATCTACGTGCGCGTGGCCATGGACACCCTGGTGGTGGCCCCGCCGCTGATCGCCGCCGAGGCCGACCTCGCCGAGATCCGCGACCGCGTGGCGAAGGTGATCGAGGCGGTCGCCTGACAAGCGACAGCCCCATTGCCGACCCGCCGCAGCACGCTGGCGCTAGGACTTGAGTCGCTCGATCAGCGTCATGGCGGCGGCGGGGGCGCGCACCTTGCCCTCGTGGATGAAATAGACGAACACGTCGCGAGGCTGCGCCTTGGCCTTCTTGGTAGGCTCTACCAGCGCCAGGTCCTTGGGCGCGCCGCCTTTGGCCCAGGCGCGGGCGCGCTCGGCCCAGGCTTCGAGCGCCTTCTCCGGATAGCCCGTCGTGATGTCGTCCTGGCCCTTCTGCAGACGGGCATAGACGAATTCGCCCACCGGATCGGGAATGGCCGGATAGGTGGCGTGCTCGGCGTACACCGCCGGGATGTTGAACTTGCGCAGGAGCGCGATGAAGGCCGGCGTCAGGAACGAGGGATGCCGCGGCTCGACCACGTGGCGGAGCTTCACGCCGTCTTGCATCTGAGGCAGCAGCTCCAGGAAGCCGCCGAAGTCGACCTCGTCGAACTTCTTGGTGCCCGCGAACTGCCACAGGATCGGCCCCAGGCGGGTGCCCAGCTCCGTGACGCCGGAGTCCAGGAACCGCTTGATCGAATCGCCGGCCTCCGCAAGCACCCGCCGGTTGGTCGCGTAACGGATACCCTTGACCGAGAACACGAAGCCCTCCGGCGTCTCGTCGCGCCACTTGGCGAAGCTGGCCGGCTTCTGTGTGCCGTAGTAGGTGCCGTTGATCTCGATGGAGGTGAGGCGCTGGCTGGCGTACTCCAGCTCGCGCGCATGCGGCAGCCCCTTGGGGTAGAATACCCCGCGCCACGGCTCGAACGTCCAGCCACCCACGCCGACCCGGATCTGTCCTTCCTTGGCCATGTGCCCTTAATACGGCGGCAGTCGGCAGTCGGCAATCGGCAGTCGGGA
>JBIOWI010000048.1:0-2255 GCA_044868325.1 Hyphomicrobiaceae bacterium | reverse complement strand
CCGTCATCGCCGACAAGGATTGGGCGCTCACGGCGCGTCTCGACGGGCGCACCGTCAAGACCCTGAAGGCGCGCGAGCTGTGGGAGAAGATCGGCTATGCGGCCTGGGCCTCGGCCGATCCCGGCATCCAGTTCCACACCACCATCAACGACTGGCACACCTGCCCCCAGGCCGGGCCGATCCGGGCGTCGAACCCGTGCTCGGAGTACATGTTCATCGACGACACGGCCTGCAATCTCGCCTCGCTGAACCTCATGATGTTCCGGGGCGCGGACAAGCACTTCGATGTCGCCGCCTTCGAGCACGCCTGCCGGCTGTGGACCATCGTGCTCGAGATCTCCGTGATGATGGCGCAGTTCCCATCCCGGAAGATCGCCGAGCTCTCCTATCGCTACCGCACGCTGG
Organism: Hyphomicrobiaceae bacterium; assembly: GCA_044868325.1. Lineage (GTDB taxonomy): Bacteria > Pseudomonadota > Alphaproteobacteria > Rhizobiales > Hyphomicrobiaceae > AWTP1-13. Next base: position 1,850 of record JBIOWI010000048.1, on the reverse strand, counting down.
GATTGGGCTTCGCCAACATCGGCGGCTGCCTGATGGCGTCCGGCATCCCCTACGACAGCCCGGAGGGGCGCGCCATCTGCGGCGCCATCTCCGCCATCATGACCGGCGTCGCCTATGCCGCGTCGGCGGAGATGGCCAGCGAGATCGGCCCGTTCCGCGGCTACGAGGCCAATGCCGCAGCGATGCTGCGCGTGGTCCGCAATCACCGCCGCGCCGCCTACGGCTTCAAGGAGGGCTACAAGAAGCTCGCCACCGCGCCGGTGCCGCTCGATGCGACCTCCTGCCCCGACGAGCGGCTGATCGCGGCCGCCCGCCGCGCCTGGGACAACGCCATCGCGCTCGGCCAGGAGCACGGCTATCGCAATGCGCAGGCCACCGTCATCGCTCCCACCGGCACCATCGGCCTGGTCATGGATTGCGACACGACCGGCATCGAGCCCGACTTCGCGCTGGTCAAGTTCAAGAAGCTCGCGGGCGGCGGCTACTTCAAGATCATCAACCAGGCGGTGCCGGAGGCCCTGCGCGGGCTCGGCTACGGCAAGAGCGAGATCGCCGAGATCGAGGCCTATGCCGTGGGGCACGGCTCGCTGGCGCGGGCTCCGGCCATCAATCACGCCACGCTCAGGGCCAAGGGCTTAACCGAGGAGGTCCTGCGCAAGCTCGACGAGGCGCTGAAGACCGCCTTCGACATCTCGTTCGTGTTCAACCGCTGGACGCTGGGCGAGGAGTTCCTGACCCAGACGCTGAAGGTGCCTGACGAGAAGCTCAATGAGCCCGGCTTCGATGTGCTCAGCCATCTGGGCTTCTCCAGGGCGGAGATCGAGGCTGCCAACGAGCACGCCTGCGGGGCCATGACGCTGGAGGGGGCGCCGCATCTCGGCCCGCAGCACCTGCCGGTGTTCGACTGCGCCAGCCCCTGCGGGCGCAAGGGCAGGCGCTTCCTGTCGGTGGAGAGCCACATCCGCATGATGGCGGCGGCGCAGCCGTTCGTCTCCGGCGCCATCTCCAAGACCATCAACATGCCGAACGAGGCGAGTGTGGGGGACTGCAAGGAGGCCTATCTCCTGTCTTGGCGCCTGGGCCTCAAGGCCAATGCGCTCTACCGCGACGGCTCCAAGCTGTCCCAGCCGCTCAACGCGCAGCTCTTGGCGGACGACGCCGAGGAAGCGGAGGAGGTGGCGGAGCAGCTCACGGCCGACAAGCCGATGGCGGCGCGCGCCGCGGTGGCGGCCGAGCGCATCGTCGAGCGGATCGTGGAACGCGCGCGCGAGCGCGAGAAGCTGCCGGGCCGCCGCAAGGGCTACACCCAGAAGGCCTCGGTCGGCGGCCACAAGGTGTATCTACGCACCGGCGAGTACGACGACGGGCGCTTGGGCGAGATCTTCATCGACATGCACAAGGAGGGCGCCGCCTTCCGCTCGCTGATGAACAACTTCGCCATCGCCATCTCGCTCGGGCTGCAGTACGGCGTGCCGCTGGAGGAGTACGTGGACGCCTTCACGTTCACGCGCTTCGAGCCGGCCGGCCTGGTGCAGGGCAACGAGACCATCAAGAACGCCACCTCGATCCTCGACTACATCTTCCGCGAGCTGGCGGTCTCCTATCTCGCCCGCAACGACCTCGCGCATGTCGATCTGAGCGAGATCGCCAACACCGGGCTCGGCTCGTCGGACGAGGAGCTGGAGGAGGGCCGCGACCCGCCGCCGGCCGCCAAGTTCCTGTCGCGCGGGCTGTTGCGGGGGCAGGAGAGCCGGGTGTTCGCGCTGCGCTCCACGGGCAACGTGGCGGTGGCCGAAGAGGTCGAGGCGCTGGGCCCCGTGGCCTCGATGCAGCGGGAGGTTACGACCGCC
>JBIOWI010000047.1:0-4810 GCA_044868325.1 Hyphomicrobiaceae bacterium | reverse complement strand
CCAGAGGGTCTGACACCATCCGCCCCTGTCATCCGCCCTACACGTTCCGCGGCTACAAGCGGCGGTAGTGCAGGCTGGCTGTCGCGCTCCATATCTGGCTGCTGTCCCCAGAGCAGCCGGCCCGCAGGCGAGGTCGGACGCGTGTGGCGTTCGATACTGAGCCAGCTCGGTGCCTGCATCGGCCCCGCCCCGCCGGCCGGCAGGCGCCGACTGGTCCTTCATCTGCCCAGTCTCCCTGCGGCCGCTCTCCTGCGGCCGCATTTTTTTTCCACAGCGCGGCCGGTGGGCCGCTCGCGAGCGCGCCCCGTGTCACACGCCTGCAACCTGAAGCCCCTTATGTGAAGGACTATGAAAGACAGCAATGATCCCCTCGCGGACGATCATCCCGCCAAGGCGCATGTGCGCGCCCTGTTCATCTCCGACGTCCATCTCGGCACCCGCACCGCCCAGGCCGACCAGCTGCTCGACCTCTTGAGGTGCTGCGAGGCGGACGTCATCTATCTCGTCGGCGACATCATCGACTTCTGGCGCGTCCGGCGCGGGCCGCACTGGCCGCAAAGCCACAACGACGTGCTGCAGAAGCTGATGCGCAAGGTGCGCAAGGGCACCCGGCTCGTCCTCATCCCCGGCAACCACGACGAGGGCCTGCGCGACTACGCCGGCATGCAGTTCGGGGGGGTGGAGATCTACCGCGACTGCGTTCATGTCACCGCCCAGGGACGGCGCTACGTCGTCATGCACGGCGACGAGTTCGACGTAGTGGTGCGCACCGCAAAGTGGCTGGCGCTGCTGGGCGACCGGGGCTACGAGCTGGCGCTGTGGCTCAACCATCCGCTCAACTGGGTGCGCCGGCATCTGGGGCTCGGCTACTGGTCGCTGTCGGCCTATCTCAAGTACCGCGTCAAGAAGGCCGTGGCCTTCATCGGCGCGTTCGAGGAGGCGGTGGCGGCCGAGGCGCGGCGGCGCGAGGCCGATGGCATCGTCTGCGGGCATATCCACCACGCCGCCGACCGCATCTTCGAGGGCGTGCACTACCTCAACTGCGGCGACTGGGTGGAAAGCTGCACCGCCATCGTGGAGGGACACGACGGCGTCATGCAGGTGATCCGCTGGGCGGACCAGGTTTCAGGTTTCAGGTATCAGGTGTCAGAGGCGGCGCAGGCCCAAAACCTGGCACCTGATACCTGAAACCTGAAACCTGAAACCTGAAACCTGAAACCTGAGAGTGCCATGCAAGAGGACAACTTCTCCAACAAGGCGGAAGCCTTCGAGGCCTTCGACGATATCCCGCTGTCGCCGCCCACGGACGACACCATCGGCGCCGTCATCGCGCGCCGCTACAGCCGCCGCGACATGCTCAAGGGATCGCTGGGCGTCGCCGCGGCGACCGCCCTGTTCGGCACCACGGCGCTGACCGCGGCCCTGACATCGGGTCCGGCGCGCGCAGCCGCGGCCGGTTTCGCATTCACCGAGCTCGCCAACGGCGTGGACGAGACCCATCACGTGGCCGAGGGCTACGAGGCAGACATCGTGGTCCGCTGGGGCGATCCGCTGGCCGAAGGCCTCGGGCCGTTCGAGCCCGCCACGCTCACGGCCACCGACCAGGTCAGGCGCTTCGGCTACAATAACGACTTCCTCGGCTTCTTCCCGCTCGATGAGAAGGCCACCCGCGCGCTCCTGTGCGTGAACCACGAGTACGCCAGCCCCGAGGTGATGTTCCCCGGCATCAAGGGCCGGCCGGACCGCAACGACTTTGCCGATATCACCGAGGCCCATGTGGGCGTCGAGATGGCGGCGCATGGCGCCAGCGTAGTGGAGATCGCGCTGACGGACGGCAAGTGGCGCACCGTGCCGGGCAGCCGCCTCAACCGGCGCATCGCCGCCACCACCGAGATGAGCGTGGACGGCCCGGCCGCCGGTCATGACCGGCTCAAGACCAAGGCCGACCCCACGGGGCGCAAGATTCTCGGCACTCTCAACAACTGCGCCGGCGGCCAGACGCCCTGGGGTACCTATCTCACGGCCGAGGAGAACTTCCACGGCTACTTCTGGACCGACCAGAAGGGATCGGACGGCAAGCGCCTCCTCAAGGGTCTGGGTGGCGAGCGGCAGAAGAGCTACGACCGCTACGGCGTGCCCGGCAACTGGTACAGCTGGGGCAAGTTCCACGACCGCTTCAACGTGGATAAGGAGGCCAACGAGCCGAACCGGTTCGGCTGGATCGTGGAGATCGACCCCACCGATCCTGCCTCCACCCCGGTCAAGCACACCGCTCTCGGCCGCTTCCGGCACGAGGGCGCCGAGACGATCGTCAACAAGGACGGCCGCGTGGTCGTCTACTCGGGCGACGATTCGCCCTTCGAGTATGTCTACCGCTTCGTCTCCAGGGAACGGATCAGGCCGGGCGACACGCCGGGCGACAGGGCCCACAACATGCGCCTGCTGTCGGAGGGAACGCTGTCGGTGGCCCGCTTCAACGACGACGGCTCCGTGACCTGGCTGCCGCTGGTGTTCGCTGAGGGGCCGCTCACGCCTGCCAACGGCTTCAACTCGCAGGCCGACGTTACGATCGACGCGCGCCTGGCCGCCGACCTGCTCAAGGCCACACCCATGGACCGGCCGGAGGACGTGCAGCCGCACCCGTCCAACGGCAAGGTCTATGTCATGCTCACCAACAACGCCCGGCGCCGGCCGGAGCAGGCGGACAAGGCCAACCCGCGGCCGGAGAATACATTCGGCCATGTCATCGAGCTGACCGCGCCCGACGGCGACCACGCCGCGGCCACCTACCGCTGGGACATCCTCATCAAGTGCGGCGACCCGCGGGTGGCGCAGGTCGGCGCGCAGTGGCACCCGCAGCAGAGCGCCGACGGCTGGTTCGGCTCGCCCGACAACTGCACGTTCGACGCGGAGGGCCGGCTGTGGATCTCCACCGACCAGGGCACGGCCTGGCCGAGGACGCAGCACGCCGACGGCCTCTACGCCATCGAGACCGAGGGCGAGCTGCGCGGGCTCTCCAAGCTGTTCTACCGGGCGCCCGTCGGCGCCGAGCTGTGCGGGCCGTGCTTCACCCCGGACGGCACCACCCTGTTCGTGGCGGTCCAGCATCCGGCCACGGACGGCGTCAAGAGCTGGAAGCCGTTCGGCCGCGACTCGACCTTCGAGGATCCGGCGACGCGCTGGCCGGATTTCGCGCCCAACATGCCGCCGCGCCCGTCGGTGGTGGCGATCCGCAAGAGGGGCGGCGGCAAAATCGCGACGTAGCTGGGGTCCCCTCTCCCCGCTTGTGGGGAGGGACAGGGTCGGGGGATTCCAGAAGCTCAGAGGTATCGTGGTTCCCCCCACCCCTAACCCCTCCCCACAAGGGGCGGGGAATCCGCGCAACGCTTGCCTGCGGTCCCGAGTTTCGTGTCAGACCCAGGGTCTGACACCAGCGAGTGGGACGGTTCCTCGCGGAGCCTCGCGCGGATGGCTCATGACCCGACCCGACATTCGGCCGCGGGACACCTCACGTTGCCGTGAAGGCCCGCCTCAAGGTTGCCCTTCCTTGTTCTTAGAACAGTTCGACAGGGCTATGCTGGCGCTCAATCAACATCGCACCCAATGCGAGCAGTGCCAAATGAGGAGGACACCATGGCACGCCTGACCATCAACGGACAATCGCACGAGGTCGACGTCGCTCCCGACACCCCGCTGCTGTGGGCGATCCGGGAGAACGTCGGCCTGACCGGCACCAAGTACGGCTGCGGCATCGCCCAGTGCGGCGCCTGCACGGTACATATCGACGGCGAGCCGGTTCGCTCCTGCTCGCTCCCCGTCGGCGCGGCCGAGGGCAAGCAGATCGTCACCATCGAAGGGCTCGCTTCGGGCGGCAAGCTGCACAAGGTGCAGCAGGCCTGGATCGACCACGACGTGCCCCAGTGCGGCTACTGCCAGGCCGGCATGATCATGGCGGTGGCGGCCCTCCTGAAGGACAAGCCCAAGCCCACCGACGCCGACATCAACAACGCCATCACCAACATCTGCCGCTGCGGCACCTTCCAGCAGGTGCGCGCGGCCATCCACGCGGCGGCCAACGCGTGACGGGGAGGAAACCCAAATGAACCCTATGACCCATATGCCACAGCTCAGCCGACGCTCCTTCGTGGTCGGCGCTGCCGCAGCAGGCGGCGGCGGCCTTGCGCTAGGCCTCGATATTCCCTTCCGTGGCTCGAAAGCTGCGCTCGCGCAGGGCGCTACGCCCGAGGTCAACGCCTGGGTCGTCATCAAGCCCGACGACACCGTGGTGATCCGCATCGTCCGCTCCGAGATGGGCCAGGGCACCATCACCGGACTGGCGCAGCTCGTCGCCGAGGAGCTGGAGTGCGACTGGTCGAAGGTGACCTACGAATACCCGACGCCCGGCGAGAGCGTGAAGCGCAACCAGATATGGGGCTCGTTCTCCACCGGCGGCAGCCGCGGCATCCGCACCTCGCACGACTACGTCCGCAAGGGCGGCGCCGCCGCGCGCATGATGCTGGTGCAGGCGGCCGCCAACCAGTGGAATGTTCCGGCTGCCGAGTGCAAGGCGGAGAACAGCGTCGTCACGCACACGCCGTCCGGGCGCAAGCTCAGATTCGGCGAGGTGGCCGAGGCGGCCTCCAAGCTGCAGCCGCCGGCCGACGTGCCGCTCAAGGACCCCAAGACCTGGAAGATCGCCGGCAAACCCGTGAAACGGCTCGACACCGTCGACAAGGTAACCGGCAAGCAGGTCTACGGCGCCGACCTCAAGCTGCCGAACATGCTGAATGCGGCGATCATCGATTGCCCG
>JBIOWI010000046.1:0-2441 GCA_044868325.1 Hyphomicrobiaceae bacterium | reverse complement strand
TCGCCTTCCAGTGGGGTGCGATCGACTTCGCGGGCGGCACCGTGGTGCACATCAATTCCGGCATCGCGGCCCTGGTCGGCGCCCTGATGGTCGGCAAGCGCGTCGGCTACGGCAAGGAGGCCATGCCTCCCCACTCGCTTACCCTGACGCTGGTCGGCGGCGCCCTGCTGTGGGTGGGCTGGTTCGGCTTCAACGCGGGCTCCGCGCTTGAGGCGGGCGGCACCGCGGCTCTGGCCATGACCAACACCTTCGTCGCCACGGCGGCTGCGGCGCTCGCCTGGCTGGTGGTCGAGAACATCGCCAAGGGCAAGCCGAGCCTGCTCGGCGCCGTCACCGGCGCGGTCGCCGGCCTCGTGGCCGTCACGCCTGCGTCGGGCTTCGCCGGCCCGATGGGCGCCATCGTGCTCGGCATCATCGCCGGCGTCGTGTGCTACATCGCCTGCTCGGCGGTGAAGAGCGCGCTCGGCTACGACGATGCCCTCGACGTGTTCGGCGTGCACTGCATCGGCGGCATCGTCGGCGCGCTACTCACCGGCATTCTCGCCAACCCGGCGCTCGGCGGCACCGGCATCTTCGACTACGCCGCCGGCAAGGTCGCCGACTTCGACACCGCCACCCAGCTGTGGGCGCAGCTCAAGGCAGTCTGCCTGACGCTGGTGTGGTCGGGGCTCGGCACCCTCATCCTGCTCGGCATCATCCGCCTGGTCATCGGGCTGCGGCCGGCCAGCGACCAGGAGCGCGAGGGTCTCGACCTCGTCGATCACGGCGAGAGGGCCTACAACTACTAAAGCCATGCAACACCGCGGCCGGAGCCCCCACTCCATGGGCTCCGCCGCATCCCGAGCGCGCAGCAGCCAGCGTGCGCTCACCGGCGCCCGAGGCCCGAGCCTCGGGCGCCCTGGTCATCTACCCGTCATCCCGGAAGCCGGCTCCCGCAAGGGCGAGGTTATCCCGATGACGGGTGGCCTAGGGCCGCACGCAAATCCGGGCGCCGGCGCCCATCCGTTGCAACAGGCGCTCCAGGTGCTCGCGGCGCAGCGCGATGCAGCCCTCCGTTGGCCGATACCCCGGCCGCGCCAGGTGCATGAACACGGCGCTGCCGGCTCCGCGCATCCGTGGCCTCATGTTGTGGCTGAGAACGACGACGAGATCGTAAAGGCCGTCCTCGCGCCACAGCCGCTCGGCGCTCGCCGGGTAGGGATGCCGCACGGGGCGGTTGTAGTTGCGGTCGGCGGGCGCATCGCACCAGCCGTCGTGGCGCGCGATCTGCCGCACCGGCAGCCGCGTCGGCGGGCGCCGGCCCCGGTCGGAGCGGTACAGCACGGCCGTGAGGCGCCAGCGCCCGGCCGGCGTGGCCCCGTCGCCTTCGCGCTTGCGTACGCTGCGGCCGCTGCGGCCAAGCGCGCAGGCAAAAGCCAACCCGCCAAGCTTGACGACCCCGCGCGTTGCCGCCGCCGACAGGCCAAGGACCACGGCGGTCGGCACACGCCGTTGGCGGGGGGAGGGCGGTCTTCGGGGCATTCCTGGGGGACCGGTGGCCCGGGGATCTGTTTCACACGCCACAGAAATGCTAGACTCCCCGCTCCCTGGAAACAATCCGTACCTGGAGCCAAAGTGATATGAGCACCGCACGGAAGATTCTCATCGTCGACGACGACGAGGACCTTCGTGAGTCACTCAAGGATCAGCTGGCGCTGCACGACGAGTTCGAGGTGGTGACGGCCCCCACGGCGTCGAAGGCCATCGACGCCGTCAAAGGCAACCACCTGGACCTGGTCCTCCTCGACGTGGGCCTTCCCGACATGGACGGCCGGGAAGCCTGCAAGCTCTTGCGCAAGACGGGGTTCAAGAGCCCCATTGTCATGCTCACGGGCAACGACTCGGACGCCGACATGATCCTCGGGCTCGATTCCGGGGCCAACGACTACATCACCAAGCCGTTCAAGTTCGCCGTGCTGCTGGCGCGTATCCGCGCTCAGCTGCGCCAGCACGAGCAGAGCGAGGACGCCGTCTTCACCATCGGCCACTACTCCTTCAAGCCGGCCTCGAAGATGCTGATCGACGAGAAGGGCTCCAAGGTGAGGCTCACGGAGAAGGAGACGTCGATCCTAAAGTACCTCTACCGCGCCGGCGAGAAGGTGGTGACGCGCGATGTGCTGCTGCAGGAGGTGTGGGGCTACAATTCCGGCGTGACCACGCACACGCTGGAGACCCACATCTACCGGCTGCGGCAGAAGATCGAGAAGGACCCGGCCCATGCCGAGCTGCTGGTGACGGAGACCGGCGGCTACAAGCTGGTGCCGTAGGGAGGCCTGGCCGCGAGGGCGCGCGCCAGGCAGATTCTCGTCGTTGGCCCAACGCGAGCATGCCGGCGAATGCTCCTTGTCGCACACCGGAGGGGGTGTGCGACAAAAGAGCCGGCGTTGAGGCCACGATGGGTC
>JBIOWI010000045.1:0-13829 GCA_044868325.1 Hyphomicrobiaceae bacterium | reverse complement strand
AGGAAATCCGCCGACTGCCACTCAATGGAAGCGACGGCTTCGCCATCACGGAGGCCGATGGCGGCCTGCACACCTGGTCGCTGGATTGGAACCCGGATGGGCAGGTGAGAGCGATCTATCTGCTGCGCAATCCCGACAAGCTGCAGCGCGTTCACCAAAGCCTGGTTGCCAACGCGGGCGGAGCGACACAGTGACTTCACCTTCTGGCACGAGCTCACCGTCCGCTGTACTGCGGCGACCCGGTCAGCTGTGAGAGGCAGTTCTGCCGTGCGCCCGATTGGGTACAGGCCCTAATCCGCCGCGGGCGTGGTTGCGGCGGCCGGCAGCCCCTTCTGCACGCGCACCAGGGCGATCAGCGGGAAGGCCAGCAGCGTCATGACCATCATCAGCATGAAGTTGTTGTCGTAGGCGATGATGGCGGCCTGCCGGCTCAGCAGCTGCTCCAGCAGCGCGCGCCCCGTGTCGGTGGACGGATCGAGGAGCGCCGCGGCCGGATCGGCCAGCGCCTGATTGAAAGGCGTGACGCTCTCGGACAGGCGGGCGTGCATCACGGTGGTCTTGTTGGTGAGGCTGGCGATGACGATGGACACGCCGATGGAGCCGCCCAGGTTGCGGATCAGGGTCCACATGGCGGCGCCCTGGGTGCGCAGCGCCGGCGGCAGCCCGCCGAGCGCCAGCGTGTTGAGCGGCACGAACATGGCGCCGAGACCGATGCCCTGCAGGATGCTGGTCCAGACGATGGTGAGGACGGCGGTGTCGGGCGAGAAGTCGATGCTGTAGTAGAGCGACACCACGCAGCAGGCGAGGCCTGCCCCCAGGAGCAGGCGGGAATCGGTGCGCACGATGAGCCGGCCCGCCGCGACCATGCCGATGGCCATGCCGATGCCGCGCGTGCCGAGCAGCAGCCCCACGTCGATGATGGGAAATCCGACGACCCCCTGCAGAAAGGGCGCCATCACCGCCATGGTGGCGACCAGCAGCACTCCCACCACGAACATGAAGGCGAGCCCGACCGTGAAGTTGCGGTCGCGGAAGATGCCGAGCGGGATGAACGGCCGCGAGGTGGTGAGCGTGTGGGCCAGGAAGATATAGAAACCCGCCGCCGACACCAGCGCCGTCGCGACGATCTCGCCGGAGTCGAACCAGCCGAGCTGCTCGCCGCGGTCGAGCATCAGCTGCAGCGCGCCGATGCCGATGCTGAGGGCGGCGAAGCCGAGCCAGTCGAACGGCAGGCCGGCGTTGCCTTCCGTCTCGTCCATGAAGGCCAGGAGGCCCAGCACCGTGGCGATGCCGAACGGGACGTTGATGAAGAAGATCCAGCGCCAGGAGTAGTATTCGGTGAGCCAGCCGCCCAGGATCGGCCCCATGATCGGGCCGATCATCACGCCGAGGCCCCAGAGCGTCATGGCCCAGCCGCGGCGCTCGGGCGGATAGATGTCGAGCATGACGGTCTGCGACAGCGGCGCCAGGGCCGCGCCGAACATGCCCTGCACCACCCGGTAGAGCACGATCTCCTCGACGCCCTGGGCGATGCCGCACAGCATGGAGGCGACCGTGAAGCCCGCCACGCACACGACGAGCAGCGTCTTGATGCCGAACCGCGTCGCCAGCCAGCCCACCGGCGCCGTCATCACGGCCGCGGCCACCACGTACGAGGTGAGCACCCAGCTCACCTGGTCGAGGGTGGCGGAGAGGCTCCCCTGCATGTAGGGCAGCGACACGTTGGCGATTGTGATGTCCAGCACCTGCATGATGGTGGCCATCATCACGCAGATGGTGACCATGAGCCGCCGCCCCGGCTGGAGCGGCCCGACGGTGGCGCGCGCGGCGCTCATGGGTTCCTCGGGGCTGTCTCAGGGCTCGCGGTCGTGCTCCGCTGCCACGGCACCGCCGAGGAGCCTGGCGATGCGGCCGCGGCGGCCGGTGTCGATCTCCACCACCGCGCTCATGCCCGCGCGCAGCCGGCGCAGGTCCTGGCCGGGGGCGAACTCGATGCGCATGGGCACACGCTGCACGATCTTGATCCAGTTGCCGGCGGCGTTCTGCGGGGGAAGGATGGCGAATTGCGCGCCGGTGCCGGGGCTGATGGCCGCCACCGCGCCCTCCCAGCGCCGGTCGGGGAAGGCATCGACCGTGATGGCGACCGGCTGGCCGGGGCGCACGTAGGTGAGGTCCGTCTCCTTGGGGTTGGCATCGATCCACAGCGCGTCGCTGCCGACGATGCTGAACACGGCCATGCCGGCGGTCAGATAGCGCCCCATCTGGATGCTCGACACCTGCGTGGCCACGCCGGCGATGGGGGCGCGCAGCACGGTGTTGGCGAGGTCGCGGCGGGCACGGTCCAGCGCCGCGGTCGCCTCCACGAACTGCGGATAGCTCTCGATCGGGAGGTCCGGATCGCCGAGGAGCTGGATGCGCACGGCCCGCTCCTGCTGCTCCAGCTGCTCCAGCTGGGTCTGTGCCGCCACCAGCGCCACACGGGCCTTGTCGAGGTCGGACTGCGAGCTGATGCGGTCGCCGAGCAGCCTGGTCTTGCGGTCGAAATCGGCCCGCGCCGCTGCCAGGTTCTGGCGCGACAGCTCGATCTGGCGCGCGAGGCTCGCAAGCCCGGACTTGAGGGCGGCGAAATCGCCGCGCACGCGCAGGAGCCGGGCCTCGGCCTCCTGCGCGGTGAGGCGATAGGGCTCGGCATCGATGGCGAATAGCTCGTCGCCGGGCTTGAGCGGCTGGCCCTCGGCGACGGCAATGCGCACGACCTTGCCCGACACCTCGGGCGTCACGAGCACCTTCTGGGCGCCGACGTAGGCATTGTCGGTGGAGACGTAGCGGCCGCTCAGGAGGTAGTAGACGAGGCCGACTACCGCGATCAGCGCCGGCACCAGCACGAGCAAGGTCAGCCGCAGCGACGGCAGCTTCGAGACGGGAATGCGGGCCGAGACCCGCGCCAGCCCCCGCTCCAGCCAGGGCGATCTAGCCGGCATGGCGCCCCCCGTTTGCCGCGCGGCGTGCGCTGTGTGCCTCGGCGGCGGCGCGGATGTTGTCCTTGATGCGCATGAGCTGCTGCAGCACCTGCCGGATATCCCGCTCCGCGAAGCCGGCCAGCACATCCCCGGAGATCGCGCGGCCGAGCGGGGCGAGCCGCTCCAGCGTCGCCCGGCCCTTGGCTGTCAGGTAGAGCAGGTTGGCGCGCCGGTCGCTCGGGTGGGGGCGCCGCTCCACCAGCTTCTGCTCGCACAGCCGGTCGATGAGGCGGACGAGGGAGATCGGCTGAATCTCGAGCGCCTCGGCCATCTCGGCCTGCGTCATGCCCTCCCGCCGGTCGAGCCTCAGAAGCACGCCCCACTGCGCCCGCGTCATGCCGTGGCGGCGCACGCACTGGTCGACGTAGGTGCGCAAGGCGCGCGCCACGTCGGTCAACTGGAACAGGATCTCGCGGCGGGGCGGCTTGGGAGACATGTGGGGAGCCTCGAAAGGAGGCTCATAATGAGCAGGCTTACGATCCTGCCTAGCCGCACTTGCGCAGGACTGCCCTGCAGCCGTCGCGGGCCGCGTCCCGCCGAAGTGGCGCGAACGGGGAGGGGGTCCGGACGGCGCCGTTGAGACGCCGTGCCACGCACCGGAGTCAGGTTTCGCGAACGGCGGGTTCCGAGGGGCCGTGGGCGGAATCGATTCGCCGATGCCGGCGCCGCGAGTGGAGACGGCCGTCGGCGCAATGGCGCTTCCCGCACGATTGCACCCTACGGGTTGGCCCCCAGCAGCCGGTCGATCTCGCGGACCAGGTCCTTCAAATGGAACGGCTTGGACAGCACCTGGGCGTCCTTCACGGCCTGGGTGCTCGTGTTGAGGGTCACGGCGGCGAAGCCGGTGATGAACATGATCTTGAGGTCGGGGTCGATCTCGCTCGCCCGGCGGGCCAGCTCGATGCCGTCCATCTGGGGCATGACGATGTCGGTGAGGAGGAGCGTGAAGGGCTCCGTCTTGAGGCGCTCGAAGGCCTCGCGGCCGTTGGCGAAGCTCGTCACCTCGTAGCCGGCCTTGACCAGGGCGCGCTCGATGAAGGCGCGCATGGACTCGTCGTCCTCCGCCAGCAGGATGCGCCGGGCCGGCACGCGGGAGGGCTTGGCGGTCATGGGGATCTCGGGTCTCGGGGCGGTCTCGGGCTCGGCGGTCGGGGCTCGAACGGGATGGCGACAGCGAGGTGCCGCGTTGGCAGGCGAATCTGGCGCCAATTTGGTAAATGCGCAATTCGCAGAGGTGGAGATGGGTCTGACCACATTGCCGGCCAACCGTCACCGACGCGACGCATGGACAGGGCGTGTGCGGCTTGGCAGACTGGAGGCGTTTCGCCACGGGGCGGCACCTGCCCAGCAAGACCGCATGAGCAATTCGCAAGATTCGCCAGGGAATCCGCACTCCCAGATGTCCGACAACGAACGCGCCTCGATCCTGGCGGAGCTGACGCCCCCTTTCACGCTCATCAGGCCGCCCGCGCAGCTGGCGCCCGTGGTACTGTGCTCGCCCCACTCGGGCCGCGTCTACCCACGAGCGTTCCTCGCCGCCTCCCGGCTCGACCCCATCACGCTGCGCAAGTCCGAGGACTGCTACGTGGACGAGTTGTTCCAGCCGGTGGTGGGCCTCGGCGCGCCGCTTATCGCCGCGCGCTTCCCGCGGGCCTACCTCGACGTGAACCGCGAGCCCTACGAGCTCGACCCGGAGCTGTTCGTGGGCCGGCTGCCGGCGTTTGCCAACACCCAGTCGGCCCGCGTGGTGGGCGGGCTCGGCACCATCGCCCGGATCGTGGCGGACACCGAGGAGATCTACCGCGAGCGGCTGTCCATCGGGGCCGCGTTCGAGCGCATCGAGCGGCTCTACGCGCCCTTCCACCGGGCGCTGGCGGACCTCCTGGAGGAGACGCGCCTCCGGTTCGGCACCGCCGTCCTGATCGACTGCCACTCCATGCCGTCGGCCACCGCCGGCCAGCCCAGCGGCGGCCGGCCGCACTTCGTGCTGGGCGACCGCTTCGGGGCCTCCTGCGACGCCAGGCTCACCCGCTTCATCCGCGAGGTCCTGCAGCGGGCCGGCTATGACGTCCAGGTCAACCGGCCCTATGCTGGCGGCTTCATCACGGAGCACTATGGGAACCCGGGCCAGGGGGTGCACGCCCTGCAGCTGGAGATCAACCGGGCCCTCTACCTGGACGAGACCGCGTTCGCCAAGAGCGGGCACTTCGAGGCCTTGGCGCGGACCCTCTTCGATATGGCGGCGCGGGTGTTCGAGGTCTTGCCGCTCCTGGTGGAGCGGCGCGCCGCGGCCGAATAGGGACAGAGGGCGGCAGGGCATCCTTGGGGGCCGCGGGGACCTTTGGGGACCCTGGCATTCCTGTGGGCATCTCGCCACATGGTTGTTGAAAATGGACCACGCCCCATTGCGAGGCACACCGAAGACGACCATATGAGGCGCGCGACCCGGCCGATTTCCCGCCGGCGTTGCAGCCCACCTTGGGCGTTTCCTCCCTAGACTTGGGCCGTTCGCCTGCGAACGGCCCTTTTTCTTACGCCGTCCGCCCAGACGCTGGCTGGCAGACGCGGGCGGCATGAGCTGGCGTTAATATGTCAGTCTGGCTGACCTATGCGGCAGGCGAGCTTCTGCAATGCAATAAAAAAACCTTGCAGTTTGTGCGCCGCACATCTATGTTTTGACCACGACGCCAGCGATGGTGTCGTTGCCCTCCTTGGGCGTTTCCTCCCTAGACTTGGGCCGTTCGGTTCACCGAGCGGCCCCTTTTCTTTGGCTCGCAGGCTGCGGCACGCTCGGGTCCGGCGATCTCGGCTCCTGCCGACCCAACCTTCCCGGCGCGCGCAGCGTCAGCGCCGCTGCTGCAGCGCAACATGACGCGCGGGGGTGCCGGCCGCGTTTGCCCGCTTCAGGCTTCGGCGTCGAAATCGAAGGTCCAGCGGTGCCCGCCCCCAGGCCCAGCGTACCCGCCTCGATCCTGGTGGACGAGCCGCAGCTCTTGGCAATGAGCTTCAGGAGCTTCTCCGATATGGTCGGGTCTGCGGACGGGGCGCCTTGCCCTTCAATACGGGCGCTTGAGCTTAGGGAACATTGGAAAGTCCTTCACATTGAGGGTCGCCAGTTTCAGTCCATGACGCTCGGCTGTGGCGGCAATGATTGCGTCGGGCACGTCGATGCCGTGCGTCTTGCCGAAATGTCGCAGGAAGGAGCCTCCGCTTCTTGCAATCTCCTCGGTGATCGGCAAGCCCCTGAAGGGCGCGCACAGCGCCTCGATGTCCTTCTCCTCCTGCTGGCTCCGGGCGCCTGCATAGAGCTCCGTCACCGAGATGACGGAGATGTGGGGTGCTGCGGGGAGTGCCCTCAGCCAGGCCACGGCAGCCGGCACACGCCGGATGCAGTCGATGAGGATGTTGGTATCGAGTAGGAGGCTCACGATGCGCGTCCCCACCCCTTGCCCAACAGGGTCGAGCGTCGGTTCCACCGACGACGTATCTCACGCATCTCTTCGTCGAGATTCTCACGCTTCGTCCAGGCTCCGGAGAGCTTGGCGACCGTCTCGTCCACGATCTCCTGCCAGGTGCGCTGATCCTCCGCTGCCTGCTCAAGGCGCAAGTCGATACCGGCCCGGATCAGCTCACCCTCGGACACGCCAGTCGCAGCAGCGCGCTCCTTAAGCTTGCGGTTCTGCTCTTCTGTTATGAAGAGCTGCTTGCGAATCATCCTGGTCATGGCTCACACTCCTACACATAGGATATGTGTATATGACCCGCGCTGCAACCGGAGGCACCGCAGGCTCCGCAAATCCAGATGACGGCGGGCGCGGTTTGCGTATAGTGCGCGCCGCAAACCTCGGCCATACCCGCACATGCAGAAGAAAGCCGCCAAGCCGGCGTCCGCCAGGGCGCCCCAGAAGGCGCCACCCGCGGCGACCGCAAAGGCGTTCCCGCAGGCGTCGCGCGCCGCCTCCGGCCTGCAGCCGACCAGGTCGTTCCAGGACCTGATCCTGGCGCTGCAGCAGTTCTGGGGTGAGCAGGGCTGCGTGATCCTCCAGCCCTACGACATGGAGGTGGGGGCGGGCACCTTCCATCCGGCCACCACGCTCCGGGCGCTCGGGCCCAAGCCCTGGAACGCGGCCTATGTCCAGCCCTCGCGCCGGCCCAAGGACGGCCGCTACGGCGAGAACCCCAACCGGCTGCAGCACTACTACCAGTTCCAGGTGATCATGAAGCCGTCGCCGCCGGACATCCTCGATCTCTACCTCGAAAGCCTCGGCCGCATCGGCATCGATCCGATGCTGCACGACATCCGCTTCGTCGAGGACGACTGGGAGAGCCCCACGCTCGGCGCCTGGGGGCTCGGCTGGGAGGTGTGGTGCGATGGCATGGAAGTGACCCAGTTCACGTACTTCCAGCAGGTCGGCGGCTTCGACTGCAACCCGGTCTCTGGCGAGATCACCTATGGGCTCGAACGGCTGGCCATGTACGTCCAGGGCGTCGACCGGGTCTACGACCTGAGCTTCAACGGCCGCGAGGATGCGCGCCGGCTCACCTACGGCGACGTGTTCCTGCAGGCCGAGCAGGAATACTCGCGCTTCAATTTCGAGCATGCGGACACGGAGATGCTGCTGCGGCACTTCCGCGACGCCGAGGCGGCGTGCAACGCGCTGCTGGCGGCCGGCGCGCCGGCCGCCGACGCCAACGACAAGCGCCACAAGCTGGCGCTGCCCGCCTACGACCAGTGCATCAAGGCCTCGCACCTCTTCAACCTGCTCGACGCCCGCGGCGTCATCTCCGTGACCGAGCGGCAGAGCTACATCCTGCGCGTGCGCGAGCTGGCCAAGGCCTGCTGCGCGGCCTGGCTGCAGACCGAAGGAGGCGGGGCGTGAGGAGGGCGCATCGGTGCAATGCCGCTTTGCGGCATTGCACCCTACGAGCGGAGCGCGCCGCGCCATGATCCCCGCCAAGCTCGCCGGCGCCGCGATCCTCGGTGTGCCGCTGATCGTGCTGGCGTGGGCGGTGCTGTGGCGGCAGCGGCCGGTGCTCTGGCTCGCGCTGGCGCTGATCCTGGTGGGGCTCGGCTACCTGATGGCGACCGGCGCCACCGACGATATCGCCCGCTCGATCATGCCGGCACCGATGCTGCAGCCCGCAGGCTAGAGACGAGACAGACGCAGGAGGCATATGATCATGAGCGCGCCCAGGACACTGCTGGAGATGGCCGGCGCCGACATGCAGCCCGCTCCGCTCGCGCAGTCTACGCTCGTCGTCATCGACGCCCAGAACGAGTACCTCGACGGCAGGCTGGCGCTGCCCGGCATCGCGCCCGCCGTCGACGCCCTGGCTCGGCTGCTGGCCAAGGCCCGCGCCGCCGGCGCGCCGGTGGTGCACGTCCAGCACAAGGGCCGCGCCGGCGGCCTGTTCGACCTCGACGCCCGCGGCGGCGCCATCATCGATGCGGTGAGGCCCGCGGGCGGGGAGCGCGTCGTGACGAAGCCGCTGCCCAACGCCTTCGCCCAGACGGACCTGGACGCCACGCTCAAGAGGCTCGGCCGCACCCAGCTCGTGATCGCCGGCTTCATGACGCACCTGTGCGTCAGCTCCACCGCCCGCGCCGCCCTCGACCTCGGCTACAAGGCCACGGTGGCCGCCGACGCCGCCGCCACCCGCGACCTGCCCGACCCGATGGGCGGCGTCATCGCCGCCGACGCGCTGCACCGCGCCGCCCTGGCCGAGCTGGCCGACCGCTTCGCCGTGGTGGCGACGGTCGATATGATTCCCGAGAAATGATCCTCGTTTGGGAGCCTCGCATGACGAATCTGATGAGCGAACGGGCTCGTTGCATGCGGCACGACAAGGAGCCGGCGGAGCGCAAGCTGTGGTATCTGCTTCGCGAGTTCAACCGGTACGGCTTTCATTTTCGTCAGCAGGCACCCATCGGCCACTACATCGCGGATTTCTGCGACCACACAGCAAAGCTGGTCATCGAGGTCGATGGCTCGCAGCACGACGAGCTGAAGAATCGTGCATCCGATCAGCGTCGAACGCGATGGCTGACCTCTCAGGGTTACCGTGTGCTGCGCTTCTGGAACCACGAGGTGCTGACGAACATCGGGGGTGTAGAGATCGAAATCAAGGTGGCTCTCGGAACGCTGGGCGAGGACGGAACTGAGCCCAACCCGGACATCTTCGCAACCTCTCAAATGGAACCATTGCAGAAGAAGGTGCGCCAGCTCGCTCGGCTGAGAACGCCGCGCAAGGCCCGCTCGACGCAGCGTTCAGGGCAAGGAGGGGGCCGCAGGGTCCCCTCCCCCCTTGTGGGGGAGGGACAGGGTGGGGGGGAATCCCCAACCTCGAAGGGAGTGGTTCCCCCCACCCCTAACCCCTCCCCACAAGGGGGAGGGGAATCCGCGCACGGCAAGTTGCGGGGGTTGGAGACTCGCAATGCCTGAACTCTTGCTCGAGCTGTTCTCCGAGGAGATCCCGGCGCGGATGCAGGGGCGGGCGGCGGAGGATTTGCGGCGGCTGGTCACGGAGGGGCTGAAGGCGCAGGGGCTGGAGGCGGGGGAGGCCAGGGCGTTTGCGACGCCGCGGCGGCTCACGCTGGTGGTGGAGGGTGTGCCGGGCAAGTCGCCCGACATCGCCGAGGAGCGCAAGGGGCCGCGCGTCAATGCGCCGGAGCAGGCCATTGCGGGGTTCGTCAAATCGGCGGGGCTCCGCTCCATCAAGGATGCCCAGGTCGTTAAGGACGACAAGAAGGGCGACTTCTACGTCGTGAAGATCGAGAGGCCCGGCCGGCCCGCCGGCGAGATCGTGGCCGAGCTGGTGCCGGCGGTGGCGGCCAGGTTCCCGTGGCCCAAGTCCATGCGCTGGGGCTCGGGACGCACGACCTGGGTGCGGCCGCTGCACTCCATCGTGTGCCTGCTCGATGGCAAGGTGGTGCCGTTCGCTATCGAGGACGTGGGGGCGGGCCGCGTCACGCGCGGGCACCGGTTCTACGGCAACGAGCCGTTCGAGGTGAGGAGCGCGGCCGACTACGTGAAGGCGCTCAAGGCCCACAAGGTGATCCTGGACGCAGCCGAGCGCGCCGAGCTGATCGCGAGCCAAGCGCGCGCGCTAGCCAGGGAGCACAAGCTGGCCCTGGTGGAGGACGAGGCGCTGCTCGCCGAGAACGCCGGCCTCACCGAGTGGCCGACGGTGCTGATGGGCGCGTTCGACGAGGCGTTCCTTGAGGTGCCGGCGGAATGCCTGATGCTCTCCATGAAGCAGCACCAGAAGTGCTTCTCGCTGAGGCACCCCCGGACGGGCAGGCTCGCCAACCGGTTCCTGCTGGTCTCGAACCTGACGCCGAAGGACGGCGGGGCGGCCATCGTCGCCGGCAACGAGAAGGTGATCGCGGCCCGGCTCGCGGACGCCAGGTTCTTCTGGGAGCAGGACAAGAGGCGTCCGCTCGACGAGATGGCGGGGAGCCTTGCCGGCATCACCTTCCACGAGAAGCTCGGCAGCCAGAAGGACCGCGTGGAGCGCGTCGCCGAGCTGGCCTTCGAGATTGCCGGCGCCGTGGATGCCAACAAGGAGGACGCGCGGCGCGCGGCGCAGCTCGCCAAGGCCGACCTGGTGTCCGGCATGGTCGGCGAGTTCCCCGAGCTGCAGGGGCTGATGGGCCGCTGCTACGCCGAGGCCGCCGGCGCCAAGCCGGAGATCGCCCGCGCCATCGAGCTGCACTACAAGCCGAAGGGGCCGAGCGATACCGTGCCGCGCGTGGAGGACGGCGACGCGGTGGCGGTGGCCGTGGCGCTGGCCGACAAGCTCGACACACTGGTGGGCTTCTGGGCCATCGGTGAGAAGCCGACGGGCTCAGGTGACCCCTATCAGTTGCGGCGCGCGGCGCTGGGTGTGATCCGGATCGTGCTGGAGAACGATCTGCGGCTGCCGCTACGCAGGTCGCTAGCGGACCACCTTATCGGGTCATCAGCCGTCGCGTCACGCCCCGGGGTTGATGAAACGGTGCGAATGATTGCAGAACTGAGGCGCTACGGTTCCCGTGCCCAGAAAGCCAACGAGGTCCAGCGCCTCGCCAAAACGGTCGACTTTTCTGGGCTCACTGATGAAGCCGATAGATACAAGGCGCTGGTAGAAGAGATAGCAAGCGATCTGTTATCCTTTTTCGCCGACCGCCTCAAGGTGCACCTGCGCGAGAAGGGCGCGCGGCACGACCTGATCGATGCGGTGTTCTCGCTCGGCGGACAGGACGACCTGGCGCTGATCGTGCGGCGCGTCGAGGCGCTGGGCGAGTTCCTTAAGACCGACGACGGCGCCAACCTGCTCGTCGGCGTGCGCCGCGCCATCAATATCGTCCGCGACGAGGAGAAGAAGGACAAGCGCAGCTACGCCGGCGCCGCCGATCCGGCGCTGCTGCGCGAGCCGCAGGAGAAGGCGCTCTATGCGGCCATCCAGAAGGTGAAGAAGGACACGGCCGGCGCCATCAACGTCGAGAACTTCGCCGGCGCCATGCGCGCGCTGGCCGAGCTGCGCGCGCCCGTCGATGCCTTCTTCGACAAGGTGACCGTCAACGTCGCCGACGGCCCCGACGCAGCGGCACTGCGCGCCAACCGCCTCGCCCTCCTCTCCGAGATCCGCGCCGCCACCCACACCGTGGCCGACTTCTCCAAGATTGTGGGCTGAGGAGCGCCATGAGGACCTACTTCGCCATAGTGCACAAGGACGAGGACAGCGCGGTCGGCGTGGTGTTCCCCGACC
Organism: Hyphomicrobiaceae bacterium; assembly: GCA_044868325.1. GTDB lineage: Bacteria > Pseudomonadota > Alphaproteobacteria > Rhizobiales > Hyphomicrobiaceae > AWTP1-13. The sequence continues at coordinate 2,058 of JBIOWI010000045.1, read as the reverse complement.
TGCCGGGCTGCTTCAGCGCAGGCGACACCTACGACAAGGCGATCGCCAACGCCCACGTCGCCCTGCGGCTCTACGCCGAGGCGGAGGGAAGCGCCGGGCGGCGGCTGCCCAAGCCGAGGACGTTCGAGGCCCTCTACCGCGATCCCGAGGTGCGCGGTGAGGCAGAGGGCGCGCCCTTCGTGGGCATCCGCCTCGACGAGGACGCCCTCGCCCCAGTCGGCGACGAGGGCGACTTGGGAACGGCCAAGGCGAAGGGCCGCAAGGCTGTCAACGAGGCGCCGAGACGCTCGCGCAAGGCCGGCTGACATCTAACTGCCGTCCAAGGCCTCCAATAGGCTCTCACACCGTCAGCCCCACCACGAAGAACGCGATGGCCGCGGCGGCGGCCACGAGAAGGATGACGAGCGGATCGCGGAAGAACCCCATAAAATCCGAAACGCATCGCCTCGCCGGCGGTTCCATTGGGCCGTGGAGCAGGGAGGGGGGACAGGGCCTATCCCGGTGCCGGGCGGCCCGCATCGTGCGGCAGGGCGGTGCCGCGCGTGACGGGGTCGCTGGCCCACAGCCACACGGGAGCGCCGGCGCCGATCGACGCCAGCACCGCCCCGAGGAGGGCCGTCAGCAGAACGGCGGCGATGACGATCGCCCGCAGCGTTCGCACCCAGTCGACATTTGCGCTCATGGTAGTTGTAGGCGGCCGCTTCGCGTGGTGTCAGACCCTCTGGGTCTGACACCGATACGCGACCGGCTTTGGAGCCATGGTGTCAGACACCATTGACGGCCGCCTCGATCCTTTCTGCCCCTCAGGTGGCCACCCCCCGCCGCCGCGGAAAGGGCGTCTCACGCGAGGGTGAGCAGGATTGATTCGCCGTCAGATCCTCGGAGTCTGACGCGAAAGCGCGTGGCAGGCGCCGCCAGGTGCCCCCTCCCCGCTTACGGGGAGGGCTAGGGTGAGGGGCAGCCCCAAGCGAAAAGCCTCTCCACGCGAGGCTTGCCCGTGTGGATGGCTCGATGGCGGCGGGGAGAGGGGGACCCGCGCAACTCGCCTCTCTCGCACAACGCTCAACGCAGCTGGTGCACACACACCCATGGACAGGCGCGGCAGACTACCGCTCCGAATACCGATCGGTAGGTCTAACACCGGTGCCCCAAACCACGTGACATCGCAGCGAACGGCGCAGCATGGGGTCAGACCCGCAGGGTCTGACCCCTTTCCTAGCTCAGCGGCCGGATCCTGAACGGCAGGCCGCCCTTGGGCGTCAGTGTCACGGTCGCGTTGATGCCGGGGGGCTCCGTGCCGACGTATTCCGGGCGGAAGCGGCGCAGGAGGATCGACAGGGCCAGCGTGTTCTCCACTTGGCTCATGGCGCCGCCGATGCAGGAGCGCTTGCCGCCGCCGAACGGCAGATACGTATAGGGGATGCGCTTCTTGGCGGCGTCGCCCATCCAGCGCTCGGGCATGAACGCCTCGGGGCTCTCCCAGTACTTGGGGCTGTGATGGGCGCCGTAGGCGAACAGCGCCACGCGGTCGCCCGGGCGGATCTCCTTGCCGTCGATCTCGTCGGCCTTGGCCGCCACCCGGATCAGCATCCAGATCGGCGGGTAGAGGCGCATGGTCTCCTGGATCACGGCGCGGGTGTAAGCCAGCGCCGAATAGTCCGCCGCGGTGGGCTCGCGGTCGCCGCACACGGTCTCGCCCTCGCGGCGGATGCGGTCGGCGGCCTCCGGGTGCCTGGCCGTGAGATAGAGCGCCCAGGCCAGCGTCAGGGCCGTGGTCTCGGTGCCGGCCCACAGGTACTGCTTGAGCTCGTCCACCGCCTGCTGCCGGTCGAACTCCGGGATGGTCGGATCGGCCACGGCCGCCTCGATCATCTTGAGAAGGGTGCGCTCGCGCTGCTCGCGCGGGTCGGCGGCGAACACCTCGGGCGGCACGCCGGCCCACACGTCCATGGCCTTGGCGGCGTCCTCCTCGGTGATCTCGAACTCCTCGCCGGCCACCTTCTTGAGGCGGATCGACTTGTGGTTCATCACGTCGGTGTAGGTCTTCACGCACTTGAA
>JBIOWI010000044.1:0-10246 GCA_044868325.1 Hyphomicrobiaceae bacterium | reverse complement strand
ATGAGCCTTGATGGTGGCCTCGGAGACGCCGAGCTTGAAGGCGATCTGCTTGTTCAAGAGCCCTTCGCCCAGCATCATGAGGACGCGCACCTGCTGCGGCGTCAGCGTGGACATGCGCGAGACCAGTTCCGCCGTCTCGCCGCTGGGAACGCTGGAGAGGTCCAGGTCGGCCGGCAGCCACACCTCGCCGTCCATGATCCGGCGGATGGCGTCGCGGATGCCCTCCACCGGCTGGGACTTCGGGATGAACCCCGAGGCGCCGCAGTCGATGCACTGGCGGATGGTGACAGGGTCGTCGCTGGCCGACACGATCGCCACGGGGACCTCCGGATGCTCCGCCCGGAGGTAGAGAAGGCCCGACAGCCCGTGCACTCCCGGCATCGAAAGATCGAGCAGGATCAAGTCGATCTCGCCGGCCGTCGCCACCTGCTCGGTCAGCTCGTCGAGCGAGCCCGCCTCCAGCATCTGGGCACCCAGAAAGGCGCTCGCCAGCGCTTGGCTCAGGGCGCCGCGGAACAGCGGGTGGTCGTCCACAATGATGAAACGGTAGCCTGTCATGCCGCCCGCATCCATCTCCCCTATCGCCGGCACAACGCCACGCGCGTGCCGGCGTCGTCCAGGACGTCGCAAAATAGCCGCTTTTGGCAGCATTGGCCAATGCACCCTGTCCGGTGCCTAAACGCAAGGGCAGGCCCCGCGCCGATTGTACGGACGCCGCCCTCGTGCAACCATGAATCGTCCCGCCAATCGCTGCCGGCACGGGCGGAAACCACCGGGGTACGGGGTCATACCTCCTTCGAATGCCGGCCGAGAGTCACTTCCAGCGAGGAGGAAAGGGGTCTGACCCCGACACCAAGCCATGATCGAATGGAGCGAGCGCAAAGCCTACTGGCGCAACACCAAGATGCAGATGCTCACCAGCCTGCTGCCGTTCCTGCTCGTTCTAATCATCCTCCCTCTGTACGCGGACGTGCTCAACGACATGCGCATTTTCGGCATACCGCTCGGCTACTTCCTGGCCTGCCACGGGCTCCTCATCATTGCCTTCGTCACGGTCGCCGTATTCGTCAACCGCCAGGACGCCATCGACCACTGGCACGGCGCGCACGAGGACATCTGACGGCGTACAAAGGCATCTGAGGAACCATGGCGGTCACATCGGGCGTCCGGCTGGTCAATCCGCGGCTCGGCACGTATTTCGGCATCTTCACGGCCGCCTTTGCGTCGCTGGTGCTGATGGCGCTCATGCTGGAGCAGCTCGGCATCGCCGATCCGGCGATCCGGCTCCTCATGTTCGGCGGGCCCATTGCACTGTGCGGATCGATAGGCCTGCTGACGCCTGCCAGCGACCCCAACGACTACTTTGCCTGCGGGCGGCGCGTGCCGGCCTTCTTCAACGGCCTCGTGCTCGCCATTACCGCGCTGGGCGGGGCGGGCCTGATCGCCCTGACGGGGGCCTTCTTCACGGTCGGGTTCGACGCGCTCTGCCTCAGCCTCGGCATCTCGGCCGGCCTCGTCTTCATGGGCGTGCTGGTGGCGCCGTTCCTGCGCAAGTCGGGGGACTTCACGGTGCCGAGCTATCTCGGCCGGCGGTTCGAGAGCCGCTCGCTGCGCATCGTGGCGGCCGCCGTGCTTGCAGTGCCCCTGCTCCTACTGCTGGCCGCGGAAGCGCGACTCGCGGCCTATGCAGCGGCCTGGCTGACGGACCAGCCTGAGCCGGCGATGGCGATCGCTGTCGTCCTTTGCGCCTGCGCCATGGTGTTCGCCGGAGGCATGCGCTCCCATACCTGGTCGGCCTCGGCCAAGGCCATCGTGGCACTGGCGGCACTGGCGGTGCCGGCCACCATCGTCGCCCTCATGATTTCCAACCTGCCCCTGCCGCAGATGACCCACGGCAACATCCTGCGCGTCATCACCAGAATGGAGACGGCGCGCAACCTGCCGTTCCTGGCGGCCCCGCCGCTGGCCTTCGAGATCCCGGCACAGGGGCTGGAGCCGCTGGCCAAGCGGTTCATCCAGACCTTCGGCAGCGTCGGCAGCATAGCGTTCGTGCTGATGGCGCTGGTGGCGACGGCGGGCACCGCCGCCTCGCCGGCGCTGCTCCACAGGCCGGGGGCGACGCCCGGCGTGCACGACGCCCGCAAGTCGACCGGCTGGGCGGTGACGATCGCCGGCGTCGTGTTCCTGACGCTGCCCGCCATCGCCATCTTCCTGCGCCAGATGCTGCTCGACCAGGTCGTGGGCCAGCCGGCCGACCGGCTGCCGGCCTGGTTCCAGGCGCTGGAGCAGGCGGGGGTAGCGCGCATCGATCCGACCGGGCCGACGGTGAGCTTCATCAACGTCAGCTTCGACCGCGATGCGGCCTGGTTCGCCCTGTCGTACGCGGCGGGGTTCCCCGGCGTGCTGGTCTACCTGTCGCTGGCCGGTGCGGTAGCCGCCGCGCTGGCGGCGCTGGCAGCCGGCATGCTGGCGGGCGCCAACATCCTCTCGGAGGACATCGTGCACGGGCTGCGAGCCGAGCCCGCCACTGGCAGCGCCCGCCTCGGCACGGCGCGGGCGGCCCTGGCGGGGCTCGCCTTCGCAGCGGGGTGGCTGGCCGTGGCGGCGCCCGCCGATCCGCTGAAGCTGTTCCTCTGGTCGCTCAGCTTCAGCGCCTCGGCGGTTTTTCCGGTCCTGATCCTGTCGGTCTGGTGGAAGCGCACCACCGCGCTGGGAGCCATCGCGGGCATGCTCACCGGGCTCGGAACCGCCGTCGCGGCCATCCTGCTCGGCGAGGTGGACGCATGGGCCCTGCCCGGCGTGCTGGCCGGCGCGGTCGGCCTGCCGGCCGGGTTCGCGGCGACTATCGCGGTCAGCCTGCTGTCGCCGAAGCCCAGCCGCAACGTCGTCAATGTCCTGGAGGAGATCCGCGTGCCCGGCGGCGAGACGCTCTACGATCGCGAGTTGCGCCTGCAGCGGCTGAAGACACGCGCCGTGGCCTGAAGCTTCAACCCTGGCTTGCCTTTTCCCGCCACCCGCCTCTAATTCAAGGCACTGACGCTTGGCTGCCAACGACAGAGGGATGCCCCACGCAATGTCGGCACGGGAGCGACTTGCTCTCTATCCGCCCATCGAGCCCTACCGCCACGCCCGCCTGAAGGTAGGGGCCGGGCACGAGATCTATTACGAGGAGTGCGGCAATCCCCACGGTAAGCCGGTGCTGATCGTGCACGGCGGCCCGGGTGGGGGCTGCAACCCCACCATGCGGCGCTACCACGACCCGGAGCGCTATCGCATCGTGCTGTTCGACCAGCGCGGCTGCGGCCGGTCGCTGCCCCACGCCACCCTGGAGGCGAACACCACCTGGGACCTGGTGGACGACATGGAGCGGCTGCGGGTGCATCTGGGGATCGGCCGCTGGCAGCTGTTCGGCGGCTCCTGGGGCTCGACGCTGGCGCTGGCCTACGCCGAGACGCATCCCGAGCGGGTGCGCGATCTGGTGCTGCGGGGCATCTTCCTGCTGCGGCGGGAGGAGCTGATCTGGTTTTACCAAGCAGGGTGCGGCTGGCTGTTCCCGGAGGCCTTCGGGGAGTTTCGCAAGATCATCCCGCCGGAGGAGCGCGGCGACATGATCGCGGCCTACTACCGTCGCCTCACCGATCCCAACCGCGACGTGCAGATCGCCGCGGCGCGGGCGTGGTCGGTCTGGGAGGGCAGCACGCTGTCGCTGCTGCAGGACCCGGAGCGGGTGAAGCTGTTCGGCGCCGACACCTATGCCATCGCGTTCGCGCGCATCGAGTGCCACTACTTCGTGAACCGCGGCTTCTTCGAGCGCGAGGACCAGCTCCTCGCCAACGTGCACCGCATCCGGCACCTGCCGTGCACCATCGTGCACGGTCGCTACGACGTGGTGACGCCGGTGAAGAGCGCATGGGACCTGTGGCGGGTCTGGCCCGAGTCGACGTTGCGGATCGTGCCGGACGCCGGCCACGCCATGACGGAGCCCGGCATCGTCCACGAGCTCGTCAGCGCCACGCGGCGGCAGGCAAGTCTTGCGTAGGGTGGGTTAGCGCCGAAGGCGTGTAACCCACCGTCGGCAATGCCGAACCCAGCGTTAGTGCCTGCCATGGTGGATTGCGGCCCTTCGGGCCTAAACCACCCTACGGACCTACGCCTCTCCACCCAAGTACTGCAACCACACCGGCTCCGCCCCGAGCGTCTTGACGAACTCAAGGTGAGCGGTCTCCTCCTCGGGTGTCAGCAGAGATGGCACCGGCTCCGGGCGCTTGATGGCCTGTGCGACTTGCATTCCCCGCGTGACACCGGCCGCACCGTTGCCGCCGAAGACGAGCGCGGCCTGGCGCTCGCCCAGGAGCTCGACGTAGACGCTGGCCAGCAGCATCGAGTCGAGCAAGGCGCCGTGCTTGGTTCGCTGCGACAGGTCGATGCCGTACCTTTTGCAGAGGGCGTCGAGCGTGTTCGGGCCTGCAGGATGGCGGCGGCGCGCCAGGGCCAGCGTGTCCACGATGCGGCTGGCCGGCAGCGGCGGACGCGAGACCCGCTCGAGCTCGGCATTGATGAAGCCGAGGTCGAAGGTGCCGTTGTGCGCCACCAGCGGCGCATCGCCGATGAAGGCCAGAAACTCGTCGACGACCTCCGGGAAGCGCTGCTTATCCCGCAGGAACTCATCCGTGAGACCATGGACGGCGACGGCGTCGGGGTGAACCTGACGGTCTGGATTGAGGTAGCGGTGGAACTCGCGGCCGGTGGGAATGCGATTGACGATCTCGAGGCAGCCGATCTCGATCAGGCGGTCGCCGTTGGCGGCGTCGAGACCGGTGGTCTCGGTGTCGAACACGATCTCGCGCAGCATCCTTGTGGCCTCCGCTGCAAAGACGCGCGCACTGTCTGATACTTCACGCCCAGGCCGTGGCGAACGCCGTTCCCGTGCGGCCTTTGAGCGATTCGACGATGTTATCGACTTGCGCGTCGGTCTCGGCGAGGGTGCCGCCGGTGTCCACAATGAAATCGGCCCGCGCGCGCTTCTCGGCGTCGGGCATCTGCCGCGCCAGCACCTGCTCCAGCTTCTCCGGCGTCATGTTGGGGCGCTGCATGACGCGCTCGCGCTGCTTGTCGGCCGGCGTGCTCACCACCACCGCGACGTCGACACGGGCCTCGCCGCCCGTCTCCAGGAGGAGGGGGATCTCGATCACCGCCATGGCCGCGCCTTTGGCCGCCTCGGCGTGCAGGAAGGCGCGCTCGGCGGCGAGCACGAGCGGATGCACGATGGCTTCGAGCCGCGCGAAGCCCTCCGGCCTCGCAATCAGCGCCTGTGCCAGCTTCTGGCGATCGACCTTGCCGGCGTGGGTGGTGCCTGGAAAAGCCGCCTCGACGGGCGCCACGGCCGCACCCTCGTAGAGCTTGTGCACCTCGGCGTCGGCATCGCACACGGCAATGCCGTGGTGGCGGAAACGTGCAGCGACGGTGGACTTGCCCATGCCGATGGAGCCGGTGAGCCCGACGATCAGCATCGCGCGCCCTCGATGTCGCGCACGATCACGGCGCGCAGATCGTCTGTCACCTCGGGGCGCACGCCGAACCAGCGCTCGAAGCCGGGCACTGCCTGATGCAGCAGCATGCCGAGGCCATCGACCGTCGCCAAGCCGCGCTGCCGCGCCGCCGCCAGCAGCGGCGTCTCAAGGGGCACGTAAACGATGTCGGCGACTACGCAGCTCCGGCCCAGAACGTCAAGATCCATCGCCAGGGCATCGGTGCCGTGCATGCCCAGCGGCGTAGTGTTCACGAGCAGCGAGGCGCCGCGGGAGCGGTCATCCCGCTCGCCCCAGTCGAAGGCCTTCACCTTTGCGCCGAACGCAGCCGCCAGCGCATCGGCACGTTCGCGTGCGCGGCTGAAGAGGCGGATCTCGCAGGCGCCGGCCTCATTGAGGGCGTGCACGATGCCGCGGGCCGCTCCGCCGGCGCCGAGCAGCGACACCACGGCGCCGTCGAAGGAGAAGCCCGGCACGGTGGCGCAAACGTTGCTTACGAAGCCGGCCCCATCGGTGTTGTCCGCCATCAGCCGGCCGTCCTCGTACCAGAGCGTGTTGGCCGCGCCGGCGGCACGCGCGGCGGGCAGCGCCTCGTCGGCCACCGCAAAGGCCGTCTCCTTGTGCGGGATGGTCACATTGCAGCCGACGTAGCCCTCGTCCCGCAGATTGCGCAGGAAACCGGCCGCCTCCTCGGGCTTCACGGCGGCCCGCCCGTAGCTGCCATCGATGCCGTAGCGGACCAGCCAATGGCCGTGGATCAGCGGCGAGCGCGAGTGCGCAACCGGCCAGCCGACGACGCAGGCGCGCTTCAGGCCTGGGCCCGAGACTGGACTTGTCATGCTTGGATCGCTCCGCGCGCCCTGAGCTCCGCCAGCAGCGGCAGAAGGGGCAGACCGATGATGGTGAAGTGGTCGCCTTCTACCCTGTCGAAGAGCTGGATGCCCAGACCTTCGATCTCGTACGCCCCCGCTGTGCCCAACAGGCGCTCGCCACACCCGCTCACGTACTCATCGAGAAACTCAGGGCTGAAGTGGCGGACGGTCAAGCTCGCGGTATCGACCATCGACCAAACGACGCGGCCGCCCTGGGCCAGGGCGACAGCTGAGAGCAGCCGGTGCGTCCGGCCACGCAGGCCCTCCAGTTGCGCGCGCGCCGCGGCCAGGTCGGCGGGCTTGCCGAAGGTCTCATCGCCCAGGGCCAGCACCTGGTCGGCGCCGATCACCAGGTCGGCGGGGAGCTTTGCGCTCACGGCCTCCGCCTTCGCCGCGGCCAGAGCGTCGGCCAACCCCTCCGGCCCAACCTTGCCGGCCAGGTCGCGCTTCAGCACCGACTCGTCCACATCCGCCGGAACCACACGGAGCGGCACGCCGGCCGCTTCCAGCAGCCTGCGCCGGAACGGACTGGCCGATGCCAGCACAAGCTCGCCGGGCCTGCAGGCATCCGCCCTACGCATCGACCGCCCCACCGCCCGTCGGCGGCTCCTGCAAGGGACCCACCAGGGGACCCACGGGGGGACCCACGTGCGCATGGCGGTCCTGGAGCAGCCGGATGATGGTGGCGGCGGTCTCCTCGATCGAGCGGCGCGTCACGTCGATGAGGGGCCAGCCGTTCTGGGCGCACAGCCGGCGCGAGTACTGGATCTCGTTGGCAATCTGCGCGCGGTCCACATAGTCGCCCAGGTTGCGGTCGCCCAGGAGGTGCACGCGGTTGCGGCGAATCTCGGCGATGCGGTCGGCGCTGGCCACCAGGCCCACCACAAAGGCTGTATGCGGCTCGGTCAGCGCCGACGGCAGCTCGATGCCCGGCACCAGCGGCAGGTTGGCGGTCTTGAAGCCGCGCTGCGCCAGATAGATGCTCGTCGGCGTCTTGGACGTCCGCGAGATGCCGACCAGGATGACGTCGGCCATGCTGAGATCCTGGGGCAGCTGGCCGTCGTCGTGCGCCATGGCGAAGTTGAGCGCCTCGATGCGCCGGAAATAGTCGGCGTCCAGCGTGTGCTGGCCGGCGACCACCGGGGTCTGCGGCGCCCCGAGGTAAGACTCGAATACCTTCATGATAGGCTGCAGCACGTGCAGGCACGGCACCTTGAGCAGCCGGCAGCGGCGCTCGATCTCCCGGATCATGGTCTTCTTGACCACCGTGTAGAGCACGATGCCGGGGGCCTGCTCCACCTCGTCGAGGACGCGCTCCAGCTGCTTCTCCGTCCGCACGAGGGGGTGGACGTGCTCGATGGCGCGCACCTGCGGGTACTGTACGGCGGCCGCCTTGGCCATGGTGAGGAGCGTCTCGCCGGTCGCATCCGAGATGAGATGCAGGTGGAACGCGCCCGAAGGGTGGCTGCCGGTCATCTGTGGAAAACACCAGAGTTCATGCGGGATTCCAAGCCGCCCGCCCCGCACCGGGGAGCCGGACGAGCCGTCTGTCAACAGGTCCACCCACAGGCTGGGTGTCGTGGACAGACCAACCGGCCATGGCGGGACAGGAAAAAGTGCTGCGCAGATCGTCGCCACATTATAAACAGTTTCACATCTACTTGTATGCCTCGTGATCTATCGGGGGTTCGACAGCAACGCCTTGGAAAGACATGGCGTTCTGACGCTTGTGGTGTCTGGGGGAAGGACCCGCTAGGGATTGATCCGGTGTTGTGCTCCAAAGCGTACATGCTGTGCGCAACTCGGTCGCATGCGGCGGGTCTACATAATCCAATGACTAAGAGTCATAGCAATAACCTTGAAGATCTCTTCTTCTTGAAGAGGGAAGAGGGCATCGTGACTCGGAGTTCGTTCTCGCGTCGGTTCCGGCTGCTTGCCCCATTCGCGGGCAAAGCCTCGGTGCCGCCGCCGATCTGGCTGATGCGCCAAGCCGGGCGCCATCTGCCCGAGTACCACGAGGTCCGAGCCAAGGCCGGCAGCTTCCTCGACCTGTGCTACACCCCGGAGCTTGCGGCCGAGGTCACGCTTCAGCCCGTGCGCCGATACGGCCTGGATGCGGCCATCGTCTTCGCCGACATCCTGGTGGTGCCGCACGCGCTGGGCCAGAGGCTGGAGTTCGTGGAGGGTTGCGGGCCACGCCTCGATCCCATTCGCTCCCAGCGCGAGCTTGGCCGGTTGAAGCCAGCGGCGACTCGGCCCACCTTCGAGCGCATCTTCGAGACTGTGGCCAATGTCCGTCAGCGCTTGCCAAATGACACAGCCCTCATCGGATTCTGCGGTGCCCCGTGGACCGTGGCGACGTATATGGTGTCGGGCGGCAAGAGCGCCGACCAGGCCGAGGCCATCGAGTGGGCCGGCACGGATCCGGCCGGGTTCGCCCAACTCATGGACCGCCTGGTGGACGCTTCCGTGGAATACCTCTCGGGACAGGTGGCCGCCGGTGCCGACGTGCTGCAGATCTTCGATACGTGGGCCGGCCGTCTGTCCGGCGGCGCATTCCGGCGCTGGGTGTGTGGGCCGACCAAGGCGATCGTGACGAGGGTGCGGGAGCGTCACCCCAAGGTTCCCATCATCGGTTTCCCGATGGGGGTGGGCACGGAGCTGACGCGGTATGCGGACGAGACGGGGGTGGACGGCGTGAGCTGCGACGCGGCGACATCGCTGGACGTGATGGCGGGAGAGCTGGCCGACCGGGCGGTCGTCCAGGGCAACCTCGACCCGCACCTGCTGGCTGAGGGCGGGCCGGCCATGGAGCGGCAGACCAGGACGATTCTCCAGGCGATGTCGGCCCGGCCCTTCATTTTCAACCTCGGTCACGGCATCCTGCCGCATACCCCGCGGGAGAACGTGGCGCGGCTCGTGAAGCTGGTTCGCGAGGGGATGCACTAGAGAGCAGAAGTCGCGGCATGGTGCTGTGGATCAAGGCCCTTCACGTTGTCGCGGTCATCGCCTGGATGGCAGGCTTGCTCTACCTGCCGCGGCTCTACGTCTATCATTGCACGGCTGAGAAGGGCTCCAAGCAGTCCGAGACGTTCAAGGCGATGGAGCACAGGCTCCTCACCTTCATTATGAACCCGGCCATGGTTGTGGTGTGGGCCAGCGGCGGCTGGCTCGCCTGGGCGCAGGGCATGGTCAACGACCGCTGGCTGTGGGCCAAGTTCGGCCTGGTGCTGCTGCTGACCGGCTATCACCACGCGCTCGCCGTCTGGCGCAAGGATTTCGCTGAAGACTGGAATACCCGCAGCCCGCGCTTCTACCGCATCATGAACGAGGTGCCGACCGTGCTCATGATCGGCATCGTGGTGCTGGTGATCGTGAAGCCGCTGTAGGTTGGGATCAGGCTGGCGAAGTGACAAACGGGGCGCTGCCGGCCACGGTCAGGCAGCCAGTATGCCCTGGATGCTCGTGCGGATGCCTTCACGCTCCTCCAGCGTTGCTGCGGGCTGGACCGGCAGGCCTACTCGGCGGTCCAGCCGCCGTCCACCACCAGCGAGGTGCCGGTCATGAGGGCGGAGGCGTCGCTCGCCAGGAACACGATGGCGCCCGTCAGGTCATCGAGCCGGCCGAGGCGGCCGAGCTTGATGCGCTTCAGCGTGTCCTCGCGGAACGCCGCATTCTCGAAGAACGGCCGCGTCAACGGCGTCTCGATGAAGGTCGGCGCCAGCGTGTTGACGCGGATGCCGTGCGGGGCCAGCTCGATGGCCATGGCCTTGGTGAAGCCCTCCATGGCGTGCTTGGTGGCGCAATAGACCGTGCGGTTGCGCCCACCGACGTGGCCCATCTGAG
>JBIOWI010000043.1:0-12729 GCA_044868325.1 Hyphomicrobiaceae bacterium | reverse complement strand
GGTGGGGGGAATCCCCACACCTCGAAGATCGTGGCTCCCCCCACCCCTAACCCCCTCCCCACAAGGGGGAGGGGAATCCGCGCGGCGCCTGCCGCACACGTTTCGTGTCAGCCCGCCACATCGGTATTCGGTCTTCCGGTTTCTCGGGTCTGGAGTGCATTTCGGATGCCCCCGCAATTGGCTATAAGGCCCTTTCGGAGTCCAACCGGAGCAGGGGCGTCGCCGCGCCGCCTGGGAAAGGAGCTGCCAGCCGTGCCGCGGAGGGTCCTCGCCGGCCTCGCCCAGTGGCCGATGCCGTTGCTGGCGCTGTGGCTGGCGCTTCCCCTTTTCCTTCCCCTAGCGCCCGCCTCGGCCGAGGACGCCGCCTCGGTGCGCGAGGCGGGGGCGGCGCTGGCGCGCGGCAACTTCGACCAGGCCGTGGCGCTCTACTCCCAGGCCCTGCAGGACAAGACGCTGCCCAACGAGCGCCGCGCCATCCTGCTGTCCGACCGCGGCGTAGCCCATGCCCGCCTTCAGAACCCACGCGAGGCGATCGAGGACTTCAACCGCGCCATCCAGCTGTTTCCGGAATATGCCGCCATCTACAACAATCGCGGCAACGTGCTGCTCGGCATCGGCGCCGTGCGCGAGGCCATGAAGGACTTCGATCGCGCCCTGCTGCTGGCGCCGGGCTATGCCGCCGCCTACTCCAACCGGGCTGGCGCCCAGGTGCGGCTGGGCGAGGTCGACCTAGCCGTGGTCGACTATACCAAGGCCATCTCCCTGGTTCCCACCAATCCGGCGGCCCTCACCGGGCGTGGGCGGGCGCACCTGGCCGCGCGCCGGCCGCAGACGGCGATCCGCGACCTTTCCCGGGCGATCAACCTCGACGCCCGCTTCAGCGCCGCCTACCGCGCCCGCGCCGAGGCCAAGATGATGATCGAGCGCCACGACGAGGCGATCGAGGACTTCAGCCGGGCCATCGCCTTCGAGGCGCGCAACGCGGAGCTCTATCTCCTGCGTGGGGATGCCTACCTGGCGGCCAACAACGCGGCCTCCGCGGCCAAGGACTTCAGCACCGCCGTCGACCTCAACCCGCGCAACGCGCGCGCCTGGGCCGCCCGCGGCCTCGCCTATGCCAAGGCGGAGGCCTACGACGACGCGCTCAACGATCTCGGCCGCGCCATCGAGCTGGAGCCGCGCTCGCCCAAGGCCTTCGCCTACCGCGCCTGGACCTACCGCAAGCAGCAGCCGGAGCTGGCTCTCAAGGACGTGGAGCGTGCCCTCAAGCTCGATCCCAACAGCGCGGAGGCCTACTGGGCGCGCGGCGAGATTGAGGAGGCGCGCGGCCAGGCCGTCGAGGCGGCGACCGACATCGCCAAGGCGCTCGCCATCGATCCGCGCCTCAAGGCCGCGCAGGTCGCCCAGCAGCGCCTGCGGCCCTCCCCCCTGGCCGATGCCGAGGAGGAGGTGGGCGACGCCGGGTTCGACCGCTGGCGCGTGTTCGTGAGGTGGCCACAGTACGTGGCGAGCAACGACCAGCTCCCGAAGCTCAAGGTCGACATCGAGATGCTGGGCAAGGGCCGCCCGCGCATCCTCGACTGGGAGGTGAAGGCCGCCCCATTCGCCGGCATCGGCGTGCTGCGCTTCCATGCCGGGACGGCGGATGGCCCGCGCGGTCCCGAGGAGATCGAGCAGGCGGCCATCGTGGACCTGCAGTCGAGCACGGTGGTGGCCGTGGAGACGGTGCGCCGGGGTGCGAAGCAGGGCCAGCTCACCTGGGATGCCGGCAAGCTGGTGCTGGCGAGCGTCGACGGCACCACCGAGGAGCTGGCGCTGCGATCGGAGAAGCCGAAGGAGCCGGCCCCGCCCAAGCGCGTAGCCGCCGACAAGCAGAAGGATTGGTCTCCCTGGGGCAGCACCTGGGACACGGGCAAGAAGCGCCCCAAGACCCTGTTCGAGCTGCTGTTCGGGAACTGACCGGGGTGAGATGGTGAGTGGTGAGGTGGTGAGATTTTGGGGCGAGTAGCTGGCGCGGACGCCGCCACAACGGACATGGACGCCCCGATGCCGGCGTGAGCTGAATCGCCCCGAAAGCGGCTCCTCGAAGCGCGGTCGAGCACGCAGGTTTTCCACCCTTGACGGATGGGTCCACCGGTTCTCACAAGCTCGGACCGCAACTCACCACCTCACCACTCACTATCTCACCCGTCTCAGGTCCGGTCGGCCCTGGCCACTTCGGTGAGATAGCCCATGGCCGCGGCGACGCCGGCCGGCTTGTGCGGCACGCCGGAGAGGCCGAGCGCCATCTCCACGCCGGCCAGGGTGGCGACGATGGTGAGGTCGTTGGTGTCGCCCAGGTGGCCGATACGGAACACCTTGCCGGCGACCTTGGAGAGGCCGGTGCCCAGCGACACGTCGAACCGGTCCAGCGCCACGCCGCGCAAGGCGTCGGCATTGTGGCCCTCGGGCATCAGCACGGCGGTGAGGGTGGAGGAGTAGTACTTCGGGTCCCGGCACAGGATCTCCAGCCCCCACGCCTTCACGGCGCGGCGCACCGCCTCGGCGTGCCGGTCGTGCCGGGCGAACACTTGGGCGAGCCCCTCCTCGTGCAGCATGTCGATAGCCTCGGCCAGGCCGTAGAGCAGGTTGGTGGCCGGCGTATAGGGGAAGAACCCGTCCTTGTTGGCCGCCAGCATCTCCTCCCAGCCGAAGTAGGACTTGGGTAGCCGCGCGGCTTTGCTCGCCGCCAGCGCCCTGTCGCCGATGGCGTTGAACCCGAGCCCCGGCGGCAGCATCAGCCCCTTCTGCGAGCCACCAACGGTGACATCCACGCCCCACTCGTCGTGGCGGTAGTCGATGGAGGCGAGCGAGGAGATGGTGTCCACCATCAGCAGCGCCGGGTGCCGCGCCGCATCCATGGCGCGCCGCACCTCGTCGATGCGCGAGGTGGCCCCCGTGGAAGTCTCGTTGTGCACCACGCACACCGCCTTGATGGCGTGGCCCTTGTCCTCCGCCAGCCGCGCCCCGATGGCCGCCGCATCGGCCCCGCTGCGCCAGTCGGAGGGGATGAACTCGGGCTGCAGGCCAAGCCTGACGGCGATGTTCCTCCACAGCGTCGCGAAGTGCCCAGTCTCGTACATCAGCACCTTGTCGCCGGGCGACAGCGTGTTGAGCAGTGCCGCCTCCCACGCACCGGTGCCGGAGGAAGGATAGATGACCACCGGGTGGGCGGTCTTGAACACGGTGCGGATGCCCGAGAGCACACGCAGCCCCAGCCGCTTGAACTCCGGCCCCCGGTGATCGATCACCGGCATATCCATGGCCCGCAGGATGCGATCCGGCACCGGGGTCGGCCCGGGGATCTGCAGGAAATGCCGGCCGGCGCGGCGGGGGGCGTTGGACATCAGGGCGGGCTCCGTTGGTGACGGAGCGCTACCTAACCACGTTCCCCCGGAAGCCAACAGAGGCTCATTTGCAGCCGTGTGATCTTGCATTCAGAGCTTCGGGCGGGTGATACCCAAGTATGGCTGAAGCGAAGAAAGTACCTCCCCTCTCCCATCGGCTCGCCGAGCGCCTGCGCAAGGCGCTGGAGGGCGAGGTCCTGTTCGATGCCTTCAGCCGCGGGCGCTACTCCACCGACGCCTCGCACTACCAGATCGAACCGGTGGGCGTGGTGGTGCCCAGGTCGGACGACGACGTGCGGGCGGCGCTGCAGATTGCGCGCGAGGACGGCGTGGCGCTCCTGCCGCGCGGCGGGGGCACCTCGCAGTCGGGGCAGACGGTGGGGCGGGCGCTGGTGCTCGACTTCTCCAAGCACCTGAAGCGGGTGGTGGCCCTCGACACGCAGGCGCGCACCTGCACGGTCGAGCCCGGCATCGTGCTGGACGACCTGAACAGGCAGCTCAAACCCACGGGCCTGTGGTTCCCGGTCGATGTCTCCACGGCGACCCGGGCCACCATCGGCGGCATGGCCGGCAACAACTCGTGCGGCACCCGCTCGATCCGCTACGGCATCATGCGCGACAACGTGCTCGCCATCGACGCCATCCTGGCCGATGGGAGCGAGGCGCGCTTCGGCGAGGTAGGGCACAACCTGGACACGGCGTCCCCTCCCCCCTTGTGGGGGAGGGACAGGGTGGGGGGGAATCCTGAACCTCGAATGTCGGGGTTCCCCCCACCCCTAACCCCTCCCCACAAGGGGGAGGGGAATCACGTCGGCGCTCCTGGCGGGGGGGAGGCCAACATCGCCCTCTTCCGCGACCTGCTCGCCCTCGGCCGGCGCGAGGCGGAGCACATCGCCTGCGCCTTCCCCGAGGTGAGCCGGCGCGTCGGTGGGTATCTGATCGATGCGCTGGTGCCGGGCGCCGGCCCGGTCAACCTGGCGACGCTGCTGTGCGGCTCGGAGGGTACCCTTGCCGTCTCGCGCCGCATCGAGTTGAAGCTCTCACCTCTCCCCAAGAATAAGGCCCTCGGCATCTGCCACTTCGCCACCTTCCGCCAGGCCATGGAGGCCACTCGGCACATCGTCGAGCTGGCGCCGGTGGCGGTGGAGGTGGTGGACCGCACGCTGATCGAGCTCGCCCGCGACATCGCCATGTTCCGTCCCGTGATGGACGCCTATGTGCGCGGGGCACCGGACGCGCTGCTGCTCGTCGAGTTCGCCGAGGACGACCAGGGCGAGAATCTGCGCCGCCTCGACCGGCTCGACGAGCTGATGGGCGATCTGGGCCACCCGAGCGGCGTGGTGAAGGTGCCGGACGCGGCAGGCCAGAAGGCTGTGTGGGAGGTGCGCGCCTCGGGCCTCAACATCATGATGTCGATGAGGTCCGAGGGAAAGCCCGTGTCCTTCATCGAGGACTGCGCGGTGCCGCTCGAGCACCTCGCCGACTATACCGAGCGTCTCACCGCCATCTTCGCCAGGCACGGCACGCGCGGCACCTTCTACGCCCATGCCTCGGTGGGCTGCCTGCACGTGCGGCCCGTGCTCAACCTCAAGCTGGAGCAGGACGCCCGCACCATGCGCGCCATCGCCGAGGAGGCGTTTGACATGGTGCGCGCGTACAAGGGCTCGCACTCCGGCGAGCACGGCGACGGCCTGGTGCGCTCCGAGTTCCACGAGAGGATGTACGGCGCCAGAACGGTGCGCCTGTTCGAGGAGGTGAAGGACCGCTTCGATCCCGGCGGGGCTCTGAACCCCGGCAAGATCGTGCGCGCGCCCCGCATGGACGACCGCACGCTGTTCCGTTTCAAGCCGGACTACCGGGTGCCGGAGATGAAAGCGGCGCTGGACTGGTCGGGCCATATCGGCGACGGCGGCGGGTTCCAGGGCGCGGTGGAGATGTGCAACAACAACGGCGAGTGCCGCAAGTCGGCCGCCGGCGTGATGTGCCCCTCGTTTCGCATCACCGGCGACGAGCGCGACGCGACGCGCGGCCGGGCCAACTCCCTCCGTCTCGCCATCTCCGGCCAGCTGGGCGCCGACGCGCTGGCATCCGACGACATGCTGGAGACCATGAAGCTGTGCGTCTCCTGCAAGGGCTGCCGCCGCGAGTGTCCCACCGGCGTCGACATGGCCAAGATGAAGATCGAGGTCCTGGCCGCCGCCAACGCCCGCCGAGGCCTCTCTCTGCGCGACCGGCTTGTCGCCTGGCTGCCGCGCTACGCCCCCTACGCCGCCCGCCTCGCCCCGCTGATGAACGCGCGCGATACGCTGCCCGGCGCCGCATGGCTGTCGGAGCGCTTCCTGGGGATGTCGGCGAGACGCCCGCTGCCGAGGTGGAGGGCGCGGCCTTTCCACTTGCGCGACAGTACCCCCTCAGTGGGAGAGGGGGCCCGCGAGGTCGCTCTCCTCGCCGATACCTTCAACCGCTACTTCGAGCCGGAGAACCTTGAGGCGGCTGCCACGGTGATGGGCCGGCTCGGCTACAGCGTCGCAGAGTTGCGCCCCCTCCCGCACGACGGCACGCGGCCCCTGTGCTGCGGGCGCACCTTCCTCTCGGCCGGCCTGGTGGGGGAGGCGCGTACCGAGGCCCGCCGGCTCCTCGCCGCAGCCGAGCCGCTCCTCGCGCGGGGCGCGCCCATCGTCGGGCTGGAGCCGTCCTGCTTGTTGACTCTGCGCGACGAGTTTCATTCCATGCTGCCGGGCGCCGAGACCGGGCGGCTCGCCTCCCGCGCCCTGTTGTTCGAGGAATTCCTCGCCGGCGAGGCCGCGGCCGGGCGCATCCCCTCGCGCATCGGCGAACGGGAGGGGGAGGTGTTGCTGCACGGCCATTGCCATCAGAAGGCGTTCGGGGCCATGGATGCGGTGCGCGGCGCGCTGGCGCTGGTCGGCGGGCTCCGCGTCGAGACCGTGGAGTCGAGCTGCTGCGGTATGGCTGGGGCTTTCGGATACGGGGCGGATACATACGATGTGTCCATGGCGATGGGCGAGCTCTCGCTGCTGCCGGCCGTCCGCGGCGCGGCGCCCGAGACCGTCGTCGCCGCCGACGGCTTCTCCTGCCGGCACCAGATCGAGCACGGCACCGGCCGGCGCGCGCGACACGTCGCTTGCATCCTGCACGAGGCGATGTCCGGCTCGGCCTAGACCGCGCGCCCGCAGGGGAGCGGCGGCCACATTTGGGACCCCCACGCTTGGGACGCCCACGCTTGGGATGCCCACGGTTGGGATGCCTTGTCGCAGGGGGCGGTGGCCGTCTGAACGGTGGACGCTTCGACGGCCGGCGGTTAGGGTCAATGGCCGCTTGTCCGGCCAACACTGTTCAATTCCGTCGCCAAAGACCTCGACAGACCTTTGATCGGGAGGGAGGACCAATGATGTCGCGAGAGGCCAGCTCCCGCGGGCTGGTGAAATCGCCGCTCGACGTGGCCGGCGGCCTGTTTCTGCTTGCGCTCGCGGTCATCGGATTCGGCGGTGGCTTCAACCTGCCGACCGGCACGCTGTCGGGCATCGGCTCCGGGCTCCTGCCTAAGTCCATAGCGGTCCTGATCGCGGTATTCGGGGTGCTGCTGATCGTGCAGGGACTGCTGGTCGAGGGAGACCGGCTGGAGCAGTGGCACTTGCGCGGACCGGTGTTCGTCCTGGGCGCGGTGCTGCTGTTCGCCATCCTGATCCGCGGCTCGACGCTCAATTTCGGCGGCATCCTGGGAATTCCGGTGCTGGCCTCGGTCAAGGTCCCCGGCCTCGGACTGGTCGTGGCGGGGCCGCTGGCGGTGATCGTCTCGTCGTTCGCGGAGAAGACCACCAGGCCCACGGAGGTTCTGGTGTTCGCGATCGTCATGACGCTGTTGTGCGGCCTTCTCTTCAAGGAGCTGCTCAACCTGCCTATCCCGTTCGACCCGGCGGGCCTGGTCCCGGAACCGGTCAACCACACCTATGCGGGGGTGAAGTCGGCGATCGCGCATGCGTTCGCCTTCGTGAAAAGCCTGTTCGTTCGCTGAGGGACGGCCACCGTGTTCGATTTCGTTTCCAACTTGGTCGGCAATCTGGCGCTGGGGATGGGAGTCGCCCTCTCCATCAAGAACGTCGCCCTCTGCTTCCTGGGGTGCCTGATCGGCACGCTCGTGGGCGTGCTGCCGGGGGTGGGTCCGATCGCCACCATCACCATGCTCCTGCCGATCACCTTCGGCATCGACCCGATCGGCGCGCTGATCATGCTGGCCGGCATCTACTACGGGGCCCAGTACGGCGGCTCCACCACGGCCATCCTGGTCAATATTCCCGGCGAGGCTACGGCGGTGGTCACCACGCTCGACGGCCACCAGATGGCCAAACAAGGGCGCGCAGGCGTGGCGCTCGGCATCGCCGCCATCGGTTCCTTCACGGCCGGCTGCATCGCCACGGTCATCATAGCCGCCCTGGCGGCGCCGCTCACGGCGATGGCGCTCCTGTTCGGCCCGGCCGACTACTTCTCGCTGATGGTGCTGGGCCTCATGTTCGCCGTAGTGCTGGCGCGCGGCTCGGTGCCGAGGGCGGTGGCCATCATCCTGGTCGGCATTCTGCTGTCAACGGTCGGCACCGACCTGGAAAGCGGGGAGGAGCGCCTCACCTTCGGCTGGACGGAGGTCTCGGACGGCCTGGACGTGGCCGTGCTCGCCATGGGCATGTTCGGCTTCGCCGAGATCCTGCGTAACCTGGAGATGACGCAGGCGCGCGACGTGGTGCACGCGGCGATCGGCAACCTGCTGCCCAACCGCAAGGACTTCAAGCAGTCCGCGGGACCCATTGCCCGCGGCACGCTCCTCGGCTCGTTGCTGGGCCTCTTGCCCGGCAATGGCGCGGTGCTCGGGCCCTTCGCCTCCTACACCTTGGAGAAGAAGATCGCCGCGGACCCGTCGCGCTTCGGCCGGGGTGCCATCGAGGGTGTGGCGGGGCCGGAATCCGCCAACAACGCGGGGGCGCAGACCGCGTTCATCCCGCTGTTGACGCTGGGCATCCCGCCTAATGCGGTGATGGCCCTGATGGTGGGCGCCATGACCATCCACGGCATCGTGCCGGGGCCGCAGATCATGACCAAGCAGCCGCACCTGTTCTGGGGCATGATCGCCTCCATGTGGCTCGGCAACCTGATGCTGCTCATCATCAACCTGCCGCTCATCGGGCTGTGGGTGCGCTTCCTCAAGGTGCCCTACCGGCTGATGTTTCCGGCGATCGTGCTCTTGTGCTGCATCGGCATCTACTCCGTGAACAACTCGCCGACCGACGTGGTGATGACCGCCGGCTTCGGCCTGTTCGGCTACGCGCTCATCAAGTACGGGTTCGAGCCGGCGCCGCTGCTGCTCGCCTTCGTGCTCGGCCGGCTGATGGAGGAGAAGCTGCGCCAGGCGCTCGTCATCTCGCGCGGCAGCTTCTGGACCTTCGTGGAGCGCCCGCTGAGCGGGGGGCTGCTGCTGCTCTCGCTGGTGCTGGTGATCATCGCCATCCTGCCCACCATCCGCAAGAGTCGCGAGCAGGTGTTCGCCGAGGCCGATTAGGGGTGTCAGACCTCTGGGTCTGACACCGTCACGCAACCGGCGTTCGAGCCACGGTGTCAGACCCGGAGGGTCTGGCACCGTCCTCCTTCACGCCGTACGTATGCTCCGGACCGGGGAACGTCCGCGCGCGCACCTCCGTCGCGTAGGCCTGGATGGCGCCGCGGATCGCCTCGCCGACCTTGCCGAACTCCTTGACGAACCTCGGCACCCGCGGCGACAGCCCCAGCATGTCCTCCATCACCAGGATCTGCCCGTCGCAGCCGGCCGATGCGCCGATGCCGATGGTGGGGATCGGGATGGCGGCGGTGATCTTGCGCGCCAGCTCCTCGGCCATCGCCTCCAGCACGATGGCGAACGCACCGGCGTCGGCCACCGCCTTGGCGTCAGCCTCGATGGCGGCCCATTCGTCGCGCACGCGCCCCTGCGTCTTGAAGCCGCCCAGCACGTTGATGGACTGCGGGGTGAGGCCGATGTGGCCCATCACGGGAATACCGCGCTCGGTGAGGAAGCGGATGGTCTCGGCCATGCGCCGCCCGCCCTCCAGCTTGATGGCGCCGCAGCCCGTCTCCTTCATGACGTGGGCGGCGTTGCGGAAGGCTTGCCCCGGGCTCTCCTCGTAGGAGCCGAACGGCATGTCGACGACCACCAGGGCGCGCTTTGCCCCGCGCACCACGGCACGGCCATGCATGACCATCAGGTCGAGAGGCACCGGGACGGTGGACTCGTAGCCGTGCATGACCATGCCAAGGCTGTCGCCGACCAGGAGAAAATCCACGAACGGATCGGCGATGGCCGCCGTGTGGGCGTGGTAGGCGGTGAGCGAGACGATGGGCTCCCCGCCCTTGCGCCCGGCCACCTCGGGTGCCGTGATGCGCTTGCGCGGGATCGGGGTTTCTGCGGCCATGGGCGGCTCCTGGAATTTCGGACAGCGATCCTGGGTGCAGGGCATTCTACGGCGCACCATTTGGCTATTCCGGGCGCGGGTGCAAGACCGGAATGGGGAATGCCTCTAAACTTACGCGTTCCAAGGATTGAGAACCCGCACCCCGGTAGGTTTGAAGTCCGCGACGTCGCGCGTCACCACCGTCATGCCGTGGACCAGCGCGGTGGCCGCAATCAAGCCGTCGTGGAATGGCCGCGGGTTGGGGACGCTCAGCTGCGCACTGCGCCGCACGACGGCGGTATCGATGGGCAGAATGCGCCCGTCGAACGTCGGCAGCACGTAGTCATCGAGCCACACCCGGAAGATCGCGCCTTGCGGAGGGTCTTTGCGCTCGGCGAGCAGAGCTCCCAGCTCCATCTCGTAGATCGTGATGACCGACAGGAACAGGTCGGCCACATTGACGCTATCCGACCACGCCGTCACACGTGGGTCGGCCTTTCCGGCGTGCACCTTGCGCGTCTCGGATACCACATTGGTATCGAGAACGAACATCAGGAGAAGTCCGCCGGGCGGGGAAGCTCATCGAGCTTTGGAATTTCAAGCTCGATGTCTGCGATCCCAGGCATGGCCAGGAGATCGCCAATCTTCTGCTGCTTGCCGGTGAGCCGACGGTACTCCTCGATGCTCAGAAGGACGTGCGCCGGCTTGCCCCGGCTGGTGATGAAGACGGGGCCCTTCTCGGCGGCCTTCTGGGCCTGGCTGGCGTTCTGCTGGAACTCGCGGCTCGACAGCGTCGTGATGGACATGGCACCTCTCCCATGGAGATTGTTTGTAGGTCGCCCTTGCCATCAAGCACCGCGGCACCGCGGCAACCGTCAGGCCAAGTCCGGCTCGCGGGGCATCTCCGTCCGTTTCGGAATCTCAAGCTCGATATCTGCAAGCCCGGGCATCGCAAGCGCATCGACGATGCTGCGCCGTTTGCCGGTGATCCGGCGGTACTCCTCGATGCTCAGGAGCACGTGCGCCGGCTTGCCTCGGCTGGTGATGAACACGGGGCCGTTCTCGGCGGCTTTCTGGGCCTGGCTGGCGTTCTGCTGAAACTCTCGGCTCGACAGGGTCGTGATGGACATGGCGCGCACCCCCCATGTGAATGTTGACACATTAGAACATGGGATTGCGTCAGCCAACAATCAAGCCGGGCTTCTGCCGTAGTTGCGGACTGTGCGCAAGAGTGGGGCCAGACCCACCACAGGGTCTGACCTCTACCCCCTCCCACCGTTGCCGCGCAGGGAGAGCACGAAGTCCCAGAGCAGCAGCAGCATGACGACACCGACAATGACAATGAGCGGCGTGGCCTTGATCCACCACAGCAGGATGCCGAGGAACGCGATCACTCCGGCGATGCCGATGATCCCGGTTACGAGGTTGGTAATCATGTCGCCTTTCCCTTCCTGGCGCGGGGCGTCCCGCTCTTACCCGGCCCTACCGCGCTGCGCGCAGGCCGACGTCCGCCTCTCGCGACGGTGTCGGCGAGCCAGCGGGCGGTGCGGAGCAGGCGTGCGTCGTTGCCGCGCCGGCCTACCAGTTGCACGCCGATCGGCAGGCCGTTCTCGCCCTGCAGCAGCGGCAGCGTGACGGCCGGGGTGCCGAGATAGGTCCAGAGCGTACAGAATGCCGGATTGCCGGTTCGGTCGAGGCTCCGCGGCGCCTCGCCGGGGGCGGCCGGCGTGAGGATGGCGTCGTATTCGTTGAAGACGTCGTCGAGCATAGCATTGAGGGCCGCGGAGCCGGCCAGCGCCCGCGTGTAGTCGATGGCCGGATAGGCGCGACCCCGCTCGATCAGGGCGCGCAGCACCGCACTCAGCCGGTCGCCGCCCTGCTCGTAGTCGCGGTGGAGATTGTGGGCCATCTCCACCTCCATGACGATGCGGTGCAGCTCGATGGCGCGCTCGAAGCTCGAGCCCAGCTCCACCTCGCCCGCCACCTCGCCCAGCGCTTCCCTCAGCTCGGCGAAGGCCGGCTCAAGCGCCGGCTCGCCCTGCGGCCAGGCCGGCGTGCGAACGAAAGCGAAGCGGGGCGGCAGCGGCGGCTCGGCGGCGGCCGTGGCGGCGAGCGGCGGGCGCGCCGTGGGCCGCGTGTCCGGGTCCTCCTCATGGAAGCCGACCATGACCTCGGCCAGGAGGGCGGCGTCCTCTACCGAGCGGGCGAGCACGCCGACATGGTCGAGCGCGCGCGAGAGCAGCAGGGCGCCGCTGCGCGGGATCAGGCCGTGGGTGGGCTTGAAGCCGACCACGCCGCAGAAGGACGCCGGGCGGATCACCGAGCCGTTCGTCTGCGAGCCAATGGCGCCCGGCACCATGCACGCCGCCACCGCCGCAGCGGAGCCCGACGAGGAGCCGCCCGGGGTGCGCTCCGGGTCGTGCGGGTTGCGGGTCTTGCCGGGATTGAAATAGGCGTACTCGGTGGTGACCGTCTTGCCCAGGACCACCGCGCCGGCGGCGCGCAGCATGGCCACCGCGACGGCATCGCGGCGCGGGGTGCGGCCGGCCCACAACGGCGAGCCGAGCTCCGTCGGCAGGTCTGCGGTGTCGAAGATGTCCTTGATGCCGACGGGGACGCCGTGCAGCGGCCCCGTCGGCCGCCCGTGCCGCCGGTGCTCGTCGGCGGCCTCGGCCTGGCGCATGGCATGGCCGCGGTCGAGGTGAGCCCAGGCCTGGACCTTGTCGTCGACCTCGTCGATGCGCTTCAGGCAGTCCGTCACCAGCTCGGCCGACGCGATGCGCCCCTCGCGGATGCCGGCCGCCGCCTCGGCGAGACCGATCGCGCACAGGCTCATGGCTTGCAACCGGCAGTCGGCAGTCGGCAGTCGGGCGTCGGGCGTCGCGATCTTAGGC
>JBIOWI010000042.1:0-4914 GCA_044868325.1 Hyphomicrobiaceae bacterium | reverse complement strand
GGTGGGGGGACTCCCGCCATCTGAGGTTAGGGATTCCCCCCCACCCTGTCCCTCCCCCACAAGGGGGGAGGGGACCTTGCGGCGCGCTCCCGTTTCGTCGTCGAGGGGTCGGCGCAACCGGTGATCGGCTGCCCCCTTTACTCGCTGCGATGTGGGGCGATTGAGGCCGCAGGACCTCTGCTGCTGCCTATCCCTCCGTCGCGGCCCGCCGACGGTGCGGGGTGCATCGGCCGGGCGACGAACGGGTGAGATCCTGCGGCCGGGGACCAATATAGGGTAGAGCGGATATTCGGCTCACTGGGCGATTACCCAGGTTGCTGAGTCCATTTGTCGGTCAGCCGGTCAGCCGGCCGCAGCGAGGCGCGCGAAGCCTGCCTCCAGGTCCGCCTTCAGGTCGCCCACGTCCTCCAGGCCGATGTGGAACCGCACCGTCGGCCCGTCCGGCTGCCATACGGTCGCCGAGCGCGTCTTGGCCGCGTCGAACGGGAGCGCCAGGCTCTCGTAGCCGCCCCACGAAGCGCCCATGCCGAACAGCTCGTAGCCCTCCAGCATGGCGGCGAGCCCCTCCTTCGCGCACGGCCTGAGCACCACCGAGAACAGGCCGCTGGCGCCCAGGAAGTCGCGCTGCCACAGATCGTGCCGCGGATGGCTCGGCAGCGCCGGATGCAGCACGCGCGCCACCTCGGGCCGCCCCTCCAGCCAGCGCGCGATCTCGATCGCGGAGCGCCAGTGCCGCTCGAGCCTCACCTCGAGCGTGCGGAAGCCGCGCAGGCCGAGGTACATCTCCTCGGTGCCGGCGCAGATGCCCAAGCCCCCGGCCTCTGTCACCAGCTTGTGCGCCAGCGGCTCGGTGACGGTGATGGCGCCGAGCATGGCATCGGCGTGGCCGACGATGTACTTGGTGCCGGCCTGGATCGAGATGTCGGCGCCGTGCGCGAACGGCTTGAAATAGAGCGGGCTCGCCCAGGTGTTGTCGATGACCAGCAGGGCGCCGCCTGCGTGCGCCGCCGCGGCGATGGCCGGAATGTCCTGCACTTCGAAGGTCAGCGAGCCGGGGCTCTCGGCGTAGACGAGCGCCGTGCTCGGCCGCATCAGCTCTCCGATGCCGGCGCCGATGGTGGGATCGTAGTAGGTGGTCTCGACGCCGAAGCGCGCCAGGGCGCCGTCGCAGATCTTGCGGGTGGGCTGGTAGACCGTGTCGGCGACCAGGATGTGGTCGCCCGCCTTGGCGAACGACAGGAAAGCAGTAGCGATGGCCGCGGCGCCGGACGGCGCGAGCCACGTGCGCGCCCCGCCTTCGAGCTGCGCGATGGCGGTCTCCAGCGCCTCCGAGGTGGGCGTGCCGCGCCGGCCGTAGACATAGCGCTGGTCGCGCCGCTCGAAGCTGTCGAGCGTCCTGAACAGGACCGTCGAGCCGCGATAGACGGGCGTGTTGACGAAGCCGTGGTGGGCGAAGGGATCGCGCCCCGAGTGCACGATGTCCGTCGCGGGTCGCCGGGGCGTCTCGCGCTTGTTGGAGCCGGTCATTGTCGCGGTTTCTCTTCTCTGGCGTGGTGTCAGACCCTCTGGGTCTGACACCATTTTGCGCTACGGTGTCGAGCAATGGTGTCAGACCCAGAGGGTCTGACACCTTACGGCATGATCACCTCGACCAGGACGTTGTCGCCGGCCTTGATGGCGAAGTCGCGCTTGTAGAGCCGTCCGGCGTGCCTGGCGTGCGCCACGTAGGTGCCGGGGGCGAGGATGTGGGAGGGGAGCGCGCCGCTGCTCTCCTTCACCGTATCGCCCTGGGCGTTGGCCACGCTCCACTGCGTATCGGCGATGGCATCGCCGCCTTCGCGCGTGACGAGCTTGAAGCTCACCTGGGCAGCGGGGTGCGTGAGCGTCACCTCCGAGAGCTTGCCGGCCTCCACCGAGACGTCGGCGCGTGCCAAGGCATTGGCGTCGCCGTAGGTGCTGACGATACTGTAGTTGCCGGCGTTGAGCCGCAGCACGATGCCCGGCTTCGCGCCGGTCACGACCTTGCTGCGCTGCCCGTACTCGTCCCTCTCGTCCGATTCCACATCGAAGCTCACCAGCTTCTCGTTGGCTCGCTCGCCGGTCGCCAGCGCCGGCACAAGGCGCAGGCCCCCGGCGTTCAGGACAAACCGCTCCCTGGCGGTCTGGTCGCCCGCCACCGCGATCTTGCGCGTCAGGTTGGCACGGCCAAGCGCCACGTTGATGCGGTAGGTGCCGGGCTCCAGCCGCAGCGTCGGGCTCGCCTCCTTGTGGGTGGAGACCAGCTGGGGCTTGCCGTCCGGCCCAGAACCGTCGCGGAACACGCGCCACACCAGGCCCTGCGCGATGGCGGGGCTCGTGTCGGTCAGGTGAGCGACCAGAGAGACTTGGCCGGGTGCCCCGCTGGGCTTTGCCGCCCCCTGCGAGCGCGGCACCACGGTGGTGTTGGCGGGCGCCGGCTCCTGGCTCGGGTCCCAGCCGGGCAGCTGCGCAACCGCCGACAGTTGCGCGAGCCAGAGCGCAGTCGCGGCCGCGGCAAGGAGCCAATATCGGCTCCTGCCGGTGGAATTCGCACTGACGCTCGGCAGCTTCACGGGACGCTCCTGGACTTGCGGCATTAGCCGGGACGGTCGCTCAACAGGCCAAGGCGGCCGGTCGCCGCACTCAGGGTCCGGCGCACCACATCGCCCGAGCCGATCTCCAGGCGCTCGCGCACCTCGGCCTCCCCCTGCCGCGCGACCACATAGTAGGTGCCCGGCGGCAGCACGAACTCGGCCTGGCTCGCCGCCGACCGCGCCACCTCGCGCCGCCCGCGCGGCGGATCGTCCTCCATCACGATAAAGAGGGTGGGCTCGGCCGCCCCCGTGCCGTCGCGAGCGGCGGCTGTGAGCTGCAGGCGTCCCGCATTCATCACGACATCGACCGGGGTCTGGCGGCCCTCCGCGATGCTGACGGCCTGCTCCGCCCGGATCAGGCCCAGCTCGGCGGTGACCCGATAGTGGCCGGGCGACAGCAAGACGGTCGCTTCGGCGGCCTTGAACGCGGCAAGCGGCGCACCCTCGACGGAGGTGACGGTGACGACGGCATCGGCGAGCGGCGCCCCGGTCTTCTGGGCGCTCACGCGCACGCGCACCGCCCCGGCGCCGAGCACAAGCGGCACGGCCAGTGCACGAGCGTCCTTCACCGTCACGGACTGGCTGGCCGAGACCAGCTCGCTGCGCACCGTGACGACATAAGTGCCGGGCGCAACGGGAACCACGGGATTGGCGGCCCAGGCATCGAGCAGCGCCAGCTCGGGCTCGTCCGCGAGGGCAACCGTCCAGTGCAGCGGAAAGCCCAGCGGCTCCGCGCCCGCTACGGCCAGCGCCCTCAAGTGCAGCGCCGCCGGCCGGGCGGCCGGGACCGGCACCGGCGGCACGACCACCGTCGCCCAAGACTGGGCCCCAGACTGGGCCCACGGCGAAGTTCCCGCCGGCATAGCGCCTGCCATGCCGATGGTGGCCAGCTCGCCGCTCGCCAGGCGCACCGCCTCGGCGATGGCGGCAGACGCCTGCTCGACCGTGTCGACCTTGAAATGCCGCCCGCCGGTGGCCTGCGGCAGGCACGCCATCCTGGCCAGCTCCTCGGGCGGGACGGCCAGACTCACCACATGCGTCGCGATCCCGGCCGCGCCCAGCTCGGCGGCGGCGGCGCAGACGTCCTGCTGGCAGTTGTCGGCGCCGTCGTGGATCAGCACCAGGCTGCGCGGCGCGGCATCCGCGGGCAGCTGCTTGGCCGCCTCGCGCAGGGCGAACGTCACCGCGCCCTTCCCGCGCGGCTTGATGCGGGCGAACGGCGCCATGGTGCGCTCGATGTCGGGCGGCTCGGGCGGACGGGCGATCTCGACATCGTTGCAGCCGCCGTGGCGGTGTCCGAACGCCGCGAGGCCGATCCTGGTCCGGGCGCCGACCGCGGCCAGCGCCGCCCGCAAGGCGTCGCGCACCAGCACGATCTTGGTCTGGCGTGCCCGCGGCTCCATGAGGCCGGCCATGGACCCGGAGCCGTCCACCACGATCATCGTCGCTCCCGAGTCCGCGGCGCGGGCGCTCGTCATGGGCACCGCAGCGCCCAGGAGGGCGGCGGCAAGGCTCATGCAGCGGCGCATTTTTCGCATTGCTTCAACCCGTCGTTGAACGCGGGGCGCACTGTTGCCCATTGTACTCGCAGCCAAGGTGATTTAGCGAGGGTCAACTCTGCAGGCAGCCGTGGATTTGACATGAGTCGGGAAGCCCTCGAACTGTTGTTGACGCGCCGGTCCGTCAAGGCCGCGATGCTGGGCGACCCCGGGCCTACGCCGGCGCAGCTGACCACCATCCTGACGGCGGCGGCGCGGGTTCCCGATCACAAGAAGCTCACCCCGTGGCGCTTCGTCGTGTTCGAGGGCGAGGCGCGCGCCGCGTTCGGCGAGGCCCTGGCCGCGGCCTGCGCCGCGGAGGAGAGAGAGCCGCCGTCGCCGGCGAGGCTGGAGATGGAGCGTTCGCGCCTCTTGCGCTCGCCGTGCGTCGTGGCCGTCATATCGCGGGTCACGCCCAACCCTGGGGCGCCGGAGTGGGAGCAGGTGCTCTCGTGCGGCGCCGTGGGCATGAACCTATGCCTGGCGGCCAACGCCCTCGGATTCGGGACGTGCTGGCTCACGGAATGGTACGCCTACAGCCCCGCCGTGCGCGCCGCCCTGAGGCTCGCCGACAACGAGAGGGTAGCCGGCTTCATCTACATCGGCACCGCCAGGGAACGCCAGGACGACCGCGAGCGCCCCGACCTGGCCGGCATTACGAGCCGGTGGAGCGGCTGAGCAAAGCGGCAGTCGGGGGTCGGCAGTCGGCAGTCGCGAGAGAGGAGTGGCGTGTCCGGGGTGCTGGATTCCGGAATGCCCTGACC
>JBIOWI010000041.1:0-7424 GCA_044868325.1 Hyphomicrobiaceae bacterium | reverse complement strand
ACCGCGCCGAGAACCTCCCACAGCGTCTGTGCCATCGAGCCACCTCCATCCCAGTGGCTCCGCTACAGAATCCGATTTGCGCCCCGTGTCAGCTACCAAGCAGTGCGGTACTTTGAATCACCCTGGTCGGGGGCCACTCGATCTTGCTATTCTCGGCGGCAGAGAGATAGGCGACGACCATGGGTACGGGCCGGCTCGCTATCTGGATGCTTCGGAAGTTAGGGCTGTCGCCGCGGCCTTGTCGACGGTCACACACGATACGCTGCGACAACACTATGACGCCGCCGACATGAACGAGGCCAAGGTGTATCCGGGGCGTTGGGATGGTCTGCCTGGCGGCGATAACCTGGATTGGCTGCTACAAGCTTTCGACGAGGTTCGTCGATTCTTCCGAGGCGCCGCGGATCACCGGAACGCGGTCATCAAGTCTCTCCGCTAAGGACACTCCGCCCCGGGTCCCCGGTCTGTGGTCTTGCGGCCAATGGTCAACGGCGGGCTTGACTGCAGCTGCGCAAGACGGGGCTGCTTCACTTTCCACTGTCGGTACGCCAACGCTGCGATCAGTCTCGCGCTCGGTTGCTGGCGACGGCGCCCTCCTGGTAGATTGCCCGCTCAAGGAGGCCGTACGATGCCCAAAGAAACCACCCTGCGCCTTGAGAGCTATTTCCTCGCCTTCATAGAGGAGATGGTCGCCAGGGGCCGCTTCAGCTCCCCCGATGCGGTGGTGCAGGCCGGCTTGCGCCTGCTCGAAGAGAGCGAATCGCGCACGGAAACTCTCCGTGCGGCCCTTCAGGAAGGGGAGGATAGCGGATGGCTCGACAGCTTCGGCCTCGATGAGTTCCTCGCCGAGAGGCACAAGGAAGCTAAGGGCAAGAAGGTGTCCAATGCGGCATGAGCACCTGGCGAATCTCGCGGCGCGCTAGCAGCGACCTCGCTGAGATTTGGCGGTACTCGCACGCCCGATGGGGCCTTGAGCAGGCCGACCGGTACGTGGCCAAGCTATACGAAGCATTCGGCAAGCTTGTGGCCAATCCCTCGCTCAGTCGCGCGGTTCCCGAGGCCCTGAAGGCTACCTTCAAATACCGCTGCGGCTCCCACGTGATCTTTCATCGCTGGCATCGCAAGCAGCTATACATCATCCGTATCCTGCACGAGAGCATGGATCACAAGCAGCATCTGCGCTGATGGCAGCCTCTGCAGCGACAAGACAACTCTGCGCGAAATCAGTGCTCGTGACCGATCGTTGCCAATTCGAGAAAGATGGACGCGCAGCACGAGACGCAGTCAACTGCGTGCCACGCCACCCAAATGGAGCATGCCATGGCCTACGAGACCATCATCGCCGAAACCAAAGGCCGCGTCGGCCTGATCCGGCTTAACCGGCCGAACGCCCTCAACGCCCTCAACGCCCAGCTCATCGGCGAGCTGTCGCAGGCGCTCGACGCCTTCGAGGGCGACGCCGGCATCGGCTGCATCGTCATCACGGGCAGCGACAAGGCCTTCGCCGCCGGCGCCGACATCAAGGAGATGCAGTCCAAGACCTACATGCAGGCCTACAAGGAGGACTTCATCTCCAAGTGGGACCGCCTGGCCCGTGCCCGCAAGCCGGTGATCGCCGCGGTGGCGGGCTTCGCTCTGGGCGGCGGCTGCGAGCTCGCCATGATGTGCGACATCGTCATTGCCGCCGACACCGCCAGGTTCGGCCAGCCGGAGATCAAGCTGGGCGTCATGCCGGGCTCGGGCGGCACGCAGCGGCTGATCCGGCAGGTGGGCAAGGCCAAGGCCATGGAGATGTGCCTCACCGGCCGCATGATGGACGCCGCCGAGGCCGAGCGCGCCAACCTGGTGGCCCGCGTGGTGCCGGCGGCCTCCCTCATGGAGGAGGCCATGAAAACGGCCGAGACCATCGCCGCCATGTCGCTCCCCGTCGTCATGATGACCAAGGAGAGCGTCAACCGCGCCTACGAGACCTCGCTGGCGGAGGGCATCCGCTTCGAGCGGCGCGTGTTCCACTCCCAGTTCGCACTGGCCGACCAGAAGGAAGGCATGGCCGCCTTTGTCGACAAGCGCAAGCCGGCCTTCAAGCACGAGTGAGATGGTGAGTGGTGAGATGGTGAGATGGTGAGATTTGACGCGGTATGTGCCGCGGCCATGTCTAGGCCAAGGCCCAACCGCGGGTATCGGCTGCCCCCTTTCCATTACCCTGTCTGTCTTACCGGAGCGGGGGCCACCCTTCGAGGCAGCGACATTGGCGCACGGCGCGTCATGCACGCTCACCTCGCCGCGTGGATTGTCCCACCCAGCCACCCGCGCCGACCGAAACTCACCACTCACCATTTCACCGACGTCGTTGACGATTTGTCCGGCGCCGGTTTAAGAGAGCGCCGAGCGCGCCGCTCCGGGACCGCAACCGCCCCCGCTGGCGCCAATCTGCCAAACAGGAGTCCCATTCAGAAATGGCCAACACCAAATCGGCCACGAAGGCCGCGCGCCAAGCCATTCGCCGCACGGCGATCAACAAGTCCCGATCCTCTGAGGTGAAGTCCTACGTGCGCAAGGTCGAGGAGGCGATCGCCTCGGGCGACAAGGAGGCCGCCAAGGCCGCGCTCGCCGCCGCGCAGCCCATTCTCATGCGCTCGGCGCAGAAGAAGGTGATGCACAAGAGGGCGGCTTCGCGCAAGGTCTCCCGGCTCAGCTCACGCCTCAAAACGATGGCGTGAAGCTGGACCTTGGCTGCGCCCGACACCGCGCCCCGCACCGGCTTGGCGCACAGGGCTGTTAACATTTTCTTTACCGTTTCTTGACCACCCGCCGGGTTGCATAAATGCCGCAATGCCTGCTGCCCCGGCGGGCCAGCGCCAATCAGGCAAATCGTTGAGAATCCAGAACGCTTTCCATTCCAGCTGAGGTCTCATGTCAACGCGCGGCCGGTTGCGAGTCAGCCACGCGAAGAGAAATCTTGCATCTGAACGACATTCGATGGTCACTGGGTCGTCACTTTGGCACGGTGCGCCGGGTGGCCACGAATCCAGTTGATGACTCTGGTTTTTCCCCAGGTTTCGCGCATTCCTCTAGGCCCGCCACCAGACTCGCGCTACGCCAACAGCCGGGACCGCTCGGGTTGACCGGCGCGGCTTTCTTGGCCTACAAACCCTGCGCGGCACCGCGTAGTTTTGAGGACCGCGAGTAATGCGTTGGCATCGTCTCCGAGTGCAGGCCAGTATTCATAGCTCGGACGCGTTGCGAATTGTGCGGCAAGATGCACTCTGTAGTGGGTAGTACTTGAGATAGCGGAGCGAGTTCTTCGCTATCTCAGGCGCGGAGGCGTATTGCTGTCGGCAGTACTGGTGTCAAGGCGGCGTGGAGGTGAGAGCGGCGTGGGTGGCGATGTGCAGATCGAGCCTGTGTCTGTGGAAGAGGCATGGGCGCGATTGAAGAGCGACGCCGGCGCGGTCTTGATCGACGTGAGGACGGGTGCCGAATGGGCCTTCGTTGGCCTGCCCGACCTGTCCTCTCTCGGCAAGCGGCCGGTTCTGGTCGAGTGGCAGGACTTTCCTGGCGGTCAGCCGAACCCGGCGTTCGTCGACCGGCTCGCCGAAGCGCTCTCAGCCATCGGCGCGAACAAAGACAACGAGCTGTTTTTCCTTTGTCGCTCGGGCGGCCGAAGCCTCGGTGCTGCGAGGGCGATGTCGGTGGCGGGCTACTCCCGCTGCCGTAACGTGGCGGACGGATTCGAGGGGCCACTCGATCCCAATCGCCACAGGGGGACGCTAGGCGGCTGGAAAGCCAAAGGCCTTCCCTGGGTGCAGGGCTGAACCGGCACCCGCTTCTCTGAGAGCGCGCAGTGGCTGCTCCCCCCGAACGAGGCCAGCGGGCGGGCACAGCCGTCGGGCGCAAAAACGACTGCGGAGGCAGCAGTCGGAGGCGGCGAATGCTTAGTAACGGCGGGGTTAGAAATGACAGACAGCACGCATGCGCTTGGCGTTCCTCATGACGTCGACGGGGCGGTGGGCAGGTCGGAGACGTCGGGGAGTGCACGCGGCCCGTTGGCGGCCGCCGGAGGCGGGGCGCCGGCGACCGGCTCCCCGGGAGGCGGCTTCTCCCTGGGAGGCGGCTTCGTAGCAGGGGCCAAGGCACGCGCGGTATTGCGTGCCCGCTTCGGCGAGGAGGTCTACGGCTCCTGGTTTCACCTCATGGAGTTCGAGAGCTTCGACGGGCGCACGGTGCGCACCTCGCTCCCGACGAAGTTCCTGCAGACCTGGATCCAGGCACACTACGCCGACTCGCTCCTGGAGTGCTGCAAGACCGAGTTCGCCGGCGCCGAGCGGCTGGACATCGTGGTGCGGGAGTACGGCAACGCCGGCGGGCGTGCGGCCACGGCCGCGCCCGGCCACGGCAGGCCCGTGCCGCAGTCGGACCCGACGGGCTCGGGCCCGCGCCGGCCGCCGGTGCCGGCCATGCCCCTCGTGCCGACGGGCGTCAACGGCTTCGCTGGCTCGCCGCTCGACCCGAAGTACACCTTCGCCAGCTTCGTGGAAGGCAACTCCAACCGCATGGCGCTGACCGTGGCCCAGCAGATGGCGGCGGGCGTGCTCGACGAGCCGCGCCAGTTCAACCCGCTGTTCCTGCATTCGCAGGTCGGCCTCGGCAAGACGCACCTGCTCCACGCCATCGCCTGGGATGTGAAACGGCGCCTGCCGAAGGCGCAGGTGCTCTATCTCACGGCCGAGCGGTTCCGCTACCAGTTCGTCGAGGCGGTGCGCAGCCAGGACGCCATGGCCTTCAAGGAGAAATTCCGGGCCATCGACATTCTGCTCATCGACGACCTGGAGTTCATGCAGGGCGAGAAGACCGAGCAGGAGTTCGAGCACATCGTCAACGCGCTCCTCGACGGCGGCAAGCAGGTCGTCGTCGCCTCGGCCCGGCCGCCGGCCCAGCTCGAGCGCCTCAACGACCGCATGCGCTCGCGCATGCAGCGCGGCCTGATCGTGGAGATCGGGGAGCTCGACGAGGAGCTCCGCCTCAAGATCCTGGAGCGGCGGGTGCAGGAGAAGCGCGTCACCGACCCGGGCTTCGAGATCTCGGCCGCCATCCTCAAGCTGCTGGCCGAGCGCCTGACGGAAAGCGGGCGCGAGCTGGAGGGCGCCGTCAACCGCCTCTATCTCACGTGGCAGCTGACGCGGGCGCCCATCACGATCGAGGCCGTCGAGGGGATCATCCGCGACCTCGTGATGGGCATCGAGCCCAGGCGCATCAAGGTCGAGGACATCCTGCGCATCGTGTCGCGGCACTTCGCCGTCTCCAAGGCCGACATCCTCTCGGACCGCCGGCACCGCTCGGTGGTGCGCCCGCGCCAGATCGGCATGTATCTCGCCAAGCAGCTCACCTCGCGCTCGCTGCCGGAGATCGGCCGCCGCTTCGGCAACCGCGACCACACCACGGTGCTGCACGCCATCCGCAAGATCGACAAGGAGATGGGCGACAATCCGCACCTCAAGGAGGAGATCGAGGAGCTCAAGCGCCAGCTGAACCGCTAGCGAGAGGGGTCACCCTGCGGGTCTGACCCCATTGACTCCTATCTGTGACGCGGGCGGCGCTGACGGTGCCGCCCGTTGCGTTTCTCCCCGCAAGTTGCAACACCATCCCTTGCCAAAGACCTGACGCCGGTCCAGGCTCCGCGGCACTGCAAACGAGTCGCCCCAGCGGCCCCAAGAAGGCCGCAGAGCGACACGGCAAAGCCCTTCAGGGGTGAGGTGCCATGAAGCTGGTGATCGATCGTGGTGAGCTGCTCAGAGGTCTCGGCCATGTGACGAGCGTGGTCGAGAAGCGCACCACCATTCCCATCCTCTCCAACGTCCTGCTCAGGACCTCCCAAGGCGGCCTGGAGCTGAGGGCGACCGACCTGGAGCGGGAGGTGGTAGAGGAGACCCGGGCCGACGTCTCGCAGCCCGGCGCCGCCACCGTGGCCGCGCATACCGTCTACGACATCGTGCGCAAGCTCCCCGACGGCGCCCAGGTCGAGATGCGGCGCGACAACGAGAAGGAGCGGCTGGTTCTCGCCTCCGGCCAGTCCCGCTTCACCCTCCAGACGCTGGCACCGGAGGACTTCCCGGACCTGTCGCCGGGCGAGTTCAGCCATAGCTTCGAGGTCGGCGCCAGCGACCTCAAGCGGCTGATCGAGAAGACGCGCTTTGCCATCTCCACCGAGGAGACGCGCTACTACCTCACCGGCATCTACCTGCACCCGGCCAACCAGGACGGGCAGGCAACCCTGCGCGCCGTCGCCACCGACGGCCACCGCCTCGCCCAGGCCGAGCTGCCGCTGCCGTCCGGCGCGGACGGCATGCCCGGCGTCATCCTGCCCCGCAAGACGGTGAACGAGCTGCACCGTCTGATCGAATCCAGCGAGACCATGGTGGGCGTGGACATCTCCGCCTCCAAGGCCAGGTTCAGGATCGGCACCGACAAGGAGATCGGCGGCGTCACCCTCATCACCAAGCTGATCGACGGCACCTTCCCGGACTACGCCCGCGTCATTCCCAAGGGTAACGACAGGTCGCTCAAGGTGCGCAACGCGGAGTTCATCGCCGCAGTCGACCGCGTCTCCACCATCGCCAGCGACCGCGGCCGCCCCGTCAAGCTCAATATCGACGGCGGCACCCTGGTGCTCTCGGTCAACAACCCGGAGGGAGGCAGCGCCACCGAGGAGATCCCCGTCGACTACGACTCGGCGCCGCTCGAGATCGGCTTCAACGCGCGCTACCTGCTCGACATCGCCAACCAGATCGAGAGCGATACCTTGCAGTTCCTGCTGGCCGACGCCGGCTCGCCCACGGTGGTGAGGGACGAGGGCGACGAAGGCGCGCTCTACGTCCTGATGCCCATGCGCGTCTGACACCCCGATCCCGAGGCCTTTGCGCGAACCCTCATGCCGCCTCCCGCAGCTTCGGCCGCCCCCCTCGCGGTCCCGACACCGCACGACGCGCCGGAGGCCTGCGTGTGGGTGGAGCGACTGAGACTGACCAACTTCCGCAACTATGCCGAGCTGGCGCTCGACGCCGGCTCCGGCCCCATCGTCCTCACGGGCCCCAATGGCGCCGGCAAGACCAACCTGCTGGAGGCCGTCTCGCTGCTCTCCGCCGGCCAGGGTCTGCGCCGCGCGCCCTACGCCGAGCTGGCGCGCCTCGGGTCCCCCGCGTGGGCCGTCGCCGGCACGCTCCGCACCCCGCACGGGTCCGTCACACTCGGCACGGGCTTCGACAACCGCGACGCCACAGGACGCTCCGGCCGCGTCGTGCGCATCGATGGCGAGACTCGGTCGGGCTCCGGCGCCCTCTCCGGCGAGATCGATGTGCTCTGGCTCATCCCGGCCATGGACGGCCTCTTCACCGGCTCCGCCGGCGAGCGCCGCCGCTTCCTCGACC
>JBIOWI010000040.1:0-10627 GCA_044868325.1 Hyphomicrobiaceae bacterium | reverse complement strand
TGACACCTCTTGCCGCCCTGCGCATCGCCGACGACCGGGGCGGGCTGGTCCGGGCGCCGGAGATGCTGTTCCGGGCCGCCGAAATCGGCCTCGCCAGCTTCGGCGTGAACGTCGCCAACCCGGCGCTGGTGGCGGCGCTGAACGCCGCGGCGGAGCGCGCGCCGGGGCTCGCCCGCATCGAGACCGCCCGTATCGCCGGCATCGTGCCGGGGCCGGCCGGCGTGCGCCTTGAGCTGGCCGAGGGCGGGGCAGTGGAGGCCGTGCTGGCGGTGGCGGCCGACGGGCGAGCCTCCCAGGCCCCGGCGGCGGCGGGCATAGCCGTGAGGGCGTGGGACTACCCGCAGGCGGCCATCGCCGCGAGCTTCGGCCACAGCCGGCCGCACCGGGCCACCGTCAACGAGTTGCATCGGCAGGTGGGGCCGCTGACCACGGTGCCGCTGCCCGGCCGGCGCTCGGCGCTGGTGTGGGTGGAGGAGCCCGGCGAGGCCCGCCGTCTGGCCGGGCTAGACGAAGCCGCCTTCGCGGCGGAGCTGGAGGAGCGCCTGCAGGGCGCGCTGGGTGCCGTCGGCGATGTCGGCCCCCGGGCGGTGCACGCACTCGCCGGCCGGCGCGCGGAGCGCATGGGGGCGGCGCGCATCGCGCTGGTGGGCGAGACCGCCCACGTGGTGCCGCCCCTCGGCGCCCAGGGCCTGAACCTGGGCCTGCGCGACGCCGCCACCCTGGCCGACTGCGTGGCCGAGGCCAAGGCGTGCGGGCAGGACATCGGCGGGGAGGCCACGCTCGCCGCCTACACCGAGACACGGGCCGGGGACGTGCTGGCGCGCTCGGCCGCCATCGACCTCCTCAACCGCTCGCTGATCGTGGAGATCCTCCCCCTCGACATGCTGCGCGGGGCGGCCGTGCACGCGCTCGCCAGCTTCCCCGCCCTGCGCCGGTTGCTGATGCAGCAGGGCATGGGCCTAGCGGGGGGCCTGGCGGGGCGGCTGCCGAGCCTGATGCAGTGAGGTGGTGAGATGGTGAGTGGTGAGGTGGTGAGTGTGGCGTGGAGCACGCGGCAAGGTCGGGTTTCCAGCCATGACGACAGAAACGCGATGGTCAGGAGAGGGGATGCTGGAATAGTGAGCGGCGACGTGGTTTGTGACAATGACCGCGACAGTGCAGAACGTGCCCGGCCTCTCGTACCGGAGTAGACACCTCCCGTCCCACCCGCACCGACCTGAACTCACCAGCTCACCACCTCACCATCTCACCCGCCCTTGCCCGACGTTCCGACCAGCCGCCTCATCGACCTGCGCCAGCGCGCCGAGTATGCGGCCCTGCGGCTTATCGCGG
Organism: Hyphomicrobiaceae bacterium; assembly: GCA_044868325.1. Taxonomy (GTDB): domain Bacteria; phylum Pseudomonadota; class Alphaproteobacteria; order Rhizobiales; family Hyphomicrobiaceae; genus AWTP1-13. The sequence continues at coordinate 9,295 of JBIOWI010000040.1, read as the reverse complement.
CCGTGATCTGGGCGCTGCCGCTGGAGGTGGCGGCCAACGTCTCGGGCCTGCTGTGGCGGCTGTTCGCGCCCTTCAACCGCCGCCACAAGCGGGCCCTTGCCAACCTCGCCATCGCCTTCCCGGAGAAGAGCCCGCGCGAGCGCGCCGCCATCGCCCGGGCCATGTGGGAGAACCTGGGGCGGGTGATGGCCGAGACCATGCAGATCGACCGCATCGTCGCCGAGCCCGACCGCATCCAGTTGGAGCCCGGCTCCGAGAAGGTGTTCGCGCGCTACCGGAACAAGATGGGCTCGGCCATCGGCGTCACGTTGCATATGGGCAACTGGGAGCTGACCATTTGGCCCTTGACGGTGGCCGGCAACAATCCCGCGGCCGTCTACCGCTCGGTCAACAACCCCTACGTGGACCGTTACTTGCGGGGCCTGCGCCGCGACCTCTATCCCGGCGGGCTGCTCGGCAAGGGCCGCATCAACGGCAGCCCGGAGGAGGGGCAGCGCACAGCGCGGCTCATCACCGACTTCGTGCGCAAGGGCGGCCGGCTGGGCCTCGTCTGCGACCTCTACGACCGTACCGGCATCCCCGTCCCGTTCTTCGGCAAGCCGGCGCCGTCGGTGGCCATTGCCGGCATGATCGCGCGCCGGGTGGGCGCCCGCATCTGGCTCAGCCGCTGCCTGCGGCTCGGCCGGCAGAGCCGGTTCGCGATCGAGTTCAAGGAGCTGAAGGTGCCGCGCACCGCCAACCCGGCCGAGGACGTGAAATGGGTCACGGCCGCCATGCAGCGCCAGTTCGAAGCCTGGATCCGCGAGGCCCCCGAGCAGTGGATGTGGAGCAACCGGCGGTGGTCGTGAGACGGGTGAGATGGTGAGTGGTGAGGTGGTGAGATTTAGGTAGTGCCTGAGGCGCCGTCGCGGGCTAAACGCTGAAGGTTATAAGGCGGCGGCCCCACCACAGGTTGCCCTGAATTGGCGATGAGCCGTGGATGCTCCAAAATGGCATCAAGAGACCAGCGACGATCTACGAGATGGCGCGCCCATTGAAGGGCCAATTGAAGGGAAAGCCCATCACGAGCCATTGGCACGATCCAAACTCACCACCTCACCATTGACCAACTCACAGTTGGCCCCCTCACTCACCGCACGCACAACCTGAGCTCACCATCTCACCACTCACCATCTCACCATGCACCGCACCCCCGCCAAGCACTTCGCCCCCCTCGCCATCGGCGCGCCGGAGCCCTGCCGGCAGCTCCCGGTCCGGCTGGAGCGCATGATCCATTTCGTGCCGCCGCACATCGACAAGATCCGGGCGCGTGTGGGGGAGCTGATCTTCCAGGTGGACGTGGTGCTCGGCAACCTGGAGGACGCCATCCCCGCCGATGCCAAGGCGGCGGCGCGGGCGGGTTTCATCGCCATGGCGGAGGCGAACGACTTCGGGGCGACGGGGCTGTGGACGCGCATCAACGCGCTCAACTCGCCCTGGGCGCTCGACGACATCATCGAGATCGTGCCCGCCGTCGGCGCCAAGCTCGACGTCGTCATGCTGCCCAAGGTGGAGGGGCCGTGGGACATCCACTACCTCGACCAGCTCCTGGCGCAGCTGGAGGCCAAGCACGGCCTGCCCAAGCCCATCCTCATCCACGCCATCCTGGAGACCGCCGAGGGCGTCAACAACGTGGAGGCCATCGCCGCGGCCAGCCCCCGCATGCACGGCATGAGCCTGGGCCCCGCGGATCTCGCCGCCTCCCGCGCCATGAAGACCACGCGGGTGGGGGGCGGCCACCCGGCCTACGGCGTGCTGGCGGACCCCGGGCCGGCCGGACAGCCGCGGGCTTTCTTCCAGCAGGACCTGTGGCATTACACCCTGGCGCGCATGGTGGATGCGTGCGCGGCTCACGGCCTGAAGCCGTTCTACGGCCCGTTCGGCGACTTCGCGGATCCGGAGGCCTGCGAGGCCCAGTTCCGCAACGCCTTCCTGCACGGCTGCGCCGGCGCCTGGACCCTGCATCCGAGCCAGATCGACATCGCCAAGCGGGTGTTCAGCCTCGATCCGGCCGAGGTGGCCTTCGCCAAGCGCATCGTGGAGGCCATGCCCGACGGCTCCGGCGCCGTCATGATCGACGGCAAGATGCAGGACGACGCCACCTGGAAGCAGGCCAAGGTGATCCTCGACCTCGCCCGGCTGGTGGCGGCCAGGGACCCGGAGCGGAAGGCGCTCTACGGGCTGTGAAATTAAGGCAGTAGGGCAATAGGCAGTAAGGCAGTAGGCCGACCGCGATGGCCTAGCACCCTATTGCTACTGCCCTACTGCCTTATTGCCCTGATTTGCCTCATTGACCGCCGCGCGGCGGAGCGGTTATCCGACTTGAGGCCGTGAGGGCTGGGGAAGGAATGGGCAAGATCAGCCGCGCCAAGTACGGGGTGGGTCAGGTGGTCCGGCACCGCATCCACGATTTCCGCGGTCTCATCTTCGACGTCGACCCGTTCTTCAACAATACCGAGGAGTGGTGGCTGGCGATCCCGCCCGACAAGCGGCCCCGGAAGGACCAGCCCTTCTATCATCTTTTCGCCGAGAACGCCGAGACCGAGTACATCGCCTACGTCTCGGAGCAGAACCTGCTGCCCGACCTGTCGGGCAAGCCGCTGCGCCACCCGCAGATCCCTGATCTATTCGCTGTCGACGAGGACGGCACCTACCGCTTCCTGCACGCGCACTGAGCCAGTCCGATTGCGCCCGACCGGCAAACGTCAACGACGCTCCAAGAATGAGAAGGCCGCCACGAAGGCGGCCCTCTCGCATCGGCACGAGACCCTACTCTGAAGTCTCCGTTCACTTTTTCTTCGGCTCGGCCGCCTTGGGAGGGGCGACGTTCGGCTGCATCTTGTTGAGCTCTGCCTGCTTCGCCTTGAACTCCTCCAGCATCTGCTTGCGCCGCTCGTAGATCTCCTTCATCAGCTCCTGGCGGGCCTCGGCGAACTTCTTGGTGTCGGTCGGTGCGTTCGACAGCGCCTGCGGGAAGCCCTGCAGCGATACCGGTTGCGCCACCCGCCCGAACTGCACGTGCGCCGACTGCACGACAAAGCCGGCGGCGCCCTTCAGCTTGTTGAGAAGGTCCGCGTTGCCCTCAACCTCGGCGTTGCAGCCCAGCGCGCCGCAGAACGTATAGGTGAGTGGCACCGTGGCGGTCTTCAGCTTCTCCTCCTCGGCCTTCTCGAGCTTCTGACTCTTGAGCAGCTTGTCCCACAGGTCTTTCGGGAACACGGTGATGCCAAGGCCCGCCGGCAGCACCACGCCCAGCGGCACGGTGAGCTGGAGCGACTGCTTCTCCTGTCCATCGACCTTGACCTGGTGATACTTCGCCGAGACCATCACCATGCCGTTCTCGGGGTGGATCTGCTCGGTCAGGGTGACGCAGGCGTCGACGTCCTTGGTCAGCTCCTTGCCGTCCTTGTCCTTGCCCTTGACCTGGTTCTTCTCGCAGAGCTTCACCCACGAGCCGTCCGGCGCCTTGGCCCCGGCGGCCTTGGGATCGGCCTTGGTGTCGGCCTTCTTCGCCTGGGCGGAGGCCGGCTGGGGGTTGGCGACATCGAGAAGGAACATGCCGCCCAACGCCGCGGTGATCGCGATGGCGCCGACGCGCGCAAGCCGTGCACCAACGCCCGAGTGCAGAAACGAATTTGCCATCTTGCTGTTGACCTTTCCCTGCAAAATCGGTCCCGTGCCCACGGAGGCCCGATTGTTCGTGTGATCTACGTTGTGAGCGGTCTTGCGTGTGATCCTGCGCGTGCGCAGGCAATAAGAGGCCGATTAAGGCAATCCCATGACGAGTTGTGGAGGACCGGGAGGCCCATGCCATTGCGGCGGCAACCAAGTGGCCAGCAAGCAACGGGGCACCCTGCCGCGTCCCGCGCCGGTGCTAGGCGCCCACTCCTGAGCCGCTCGCCGAGCCGCAACCGGCAGGCCTTCTCGGCATGCTCTCCCGGCGCCTGCGTGCGGCATATGGTGCACACCCTGCTATGCGCCCTGACCCTGGCCATGGGCCTTGCCCTGCCGGATCTCGCTCAGGTCGCCCCGGAAGCGAATGCTGAGCCGGTGCATGCCATTGCCATGCACGGCACGCCCAAGCATCCGCCCGGATTTCGCCACTTTCCCTATGTCAACCCGGACGCCCCTCGCGGCGGCCGGTTGGTGCTGGGCCAGCAGGGCACCTTCGACAGCCTCAATCCGTTCGTGGTCAAGGGCCGGGCGGCGGCCGGCCTGCGCAACTACGTGTACGAGAGCCTGCTCGCCCGCAGCGGGGACGAGCCATTCACCCTCTACGGCCTTATCGCCGAGATCATCGAGGTGCCCCCCGATCGGTCGTTCGCCACCTTCCATCTCCGTCCCGAGGCCCGCTTCGCCGACGGCCGGCCGATCACGCCGGACGACGTGCTCTTCAGTCACGCCTTCCTGAAGGAGAAGGGCTATCCCTTCCACCGCGAGCACTACCGCAAGGTGAGCGTGGCCGAGAAGGTCGGCGAGCGCGGCGTGCGCTTCGCCTTCAACGCCGCGGGCGACCGCGAGATGCCCCTCATCCTGGGCCTGATGCCGATCCTGCCGCGCCACAAGTTCGACGGCGAGCCAACCCTGGAGCCGCCGCTCGGCAGTGGCGCCTACCGCGTCGCGCATGTCGATCCTGGCCGCTCCGTCGTCTATCGCCGCAACCCCGACTGGTGGGCGCAGGATTTGCCCGTCATGCGCGGCCGCTTCAACCTCGACGAGGTCCGCATCGAGTACTACCGCGACGAGGCCTCGTTGTTCGAGGCCTTCAAGGCCGGCGAGATCGATCTGCGCACCGAGGACGATCCGGTGCGCTGGGTCGAGGGTTACCGTTTCGCAGCCATCGCCGACGGCCGCGTCGTCAAGAAGGAGTTCGACGTCCAGGTGCCCTCGGGCATGACGGGGCTGGCCTTCAACACGCGCCGGCCGCCGTTCCAGGACCCAAGGGTGCGACGCGCGTTCATCCTCATGCTCGACGCCGAGTGGATCAACCGCAACCTGTTCAACGGGCTCTACAAGCGCACCCAGAGCTACTTCGAGCGCTCCTACCTGTCCGCCCACGGCCGTCCGGCCGACGGCTACGAGCTGCCGCTGCTGATGCCGTTCAGGGACCATGTGAAGCCCGAGGTCCTGGCGGGCACGTTCAGTCTGCCGGCCACCGACGGCAGCGGCGACAACCGCGCCAACCTGCGCGCGGCCCACAGCCTGCTGATTGAGGCCGGATACCGCCTGGAGGGCGGTCGCATGATGAAGGATGGCGTGGCGCTCAGGATCGAGTTCCTGGCCCAGACGCGCGGCGAGGAGCGCCTGATGCTCAGCTTCGCGCGCACTCTGGAGCGGCTCGGCATCGACCTGCGCATCCGCCAGGTCGACAGCGCCCAGTACGAGCTGCGGCGCAAGACCTTCGACTTCGACATGCTGCAGTGGAGCTGGCCCGCATCGCTATCGCCGGGCAACGAGCAGGTCAACCGCTGGTCCAGCCGCACAGCCGACAGCGAGGGCAGCTATAACCTGGTGGGTGTGCGCAACCCGGCCGCCGACGCCATGATCGCCGCCCTGCTCAGCGCCGAGGCCGCGCCGGACTTCGCCGCGGCGGTGCGCGCGCTCGACCGCGTGCTGATGTCGGGCGACTACGTCATCCCGCTGTTCTACCTGCCCAAGGCGTGGGTCTCCTACTGGAGCCACCTAAAGCACCCCCCCGTCGCCCCGCTCGCCGGTTTCGATATCGATACGTGGTGGACGGAGCGCCCTTGATCAGGTTTCAGGTCTTAGGGATTAGGTTTTAGGGACCTCCGGCAGACGGCTCTGATCTCTAAAACCTAAAACCTAAAACCTGAAACCTACCCCTTGAACGTGGGCTGGCGCGGGTGGACGGCGTCCTTGAAGATGTCGAAGCTCTTCCAGGCCGGCTCGGGCGGGTCTGAGCCCGGCTGCGGGACATAGATGGACGGCTCCGCCAGCTCCATCCTCGGGATATAGCGCGGGCAGTTGGGGAAGATGGCGCGCGCCGTCACGCGCACGATCAGCTGGGCACCGACCGTTTCCTCAAGCAGTGGGTCGTCGCGGCTCACCTGTGCCGTGCCGTTGACGCGCAGGCGCGCCGGCTTGCCGTGGAGCGCGATGAACAGGAGCCCGACGTTGGGGTTCACCACAAGGTTGCCGAGGCTCTTGAACATGCCGTTCCCATCGTAGTCGGGGAACGCCAGCTCGCTCGGCCCCGTAACGCGCACGAAGCCCGGCGCGCCGCCCTTGAACGAGCAGTCCGGCCGCCCCTCGGCATCGGCGGTAGCGATGAAGAAATAGACGGCGCTCTCGATGAACGCCTTGTCGTCGGCGGTGAAGGCTGTGCGGGTAAGCTTCTCCTCCAGCCGATCGGCGATGCGGCGGCTGTCGAACGCGTCCTGCAGCCGCCGGTTGCCGTCATGATACATGATGGTCATGCGCAAATCTCACTGTGATTGTTGCGGTGCCGACGGAGGCGCCATGCCCTGGGGCTCGGAGGCGCCCTCGATAACGAGCGGGCGCTGGGGCCTGCAGTCGAGATGCAGGCGGACCACGTCGGGCCGCGCATAGTGCCCGGCGGAGTCGACCACCATCTTGATGTCGGCGATGCGGTCGAAATCGAGCTCGGCGTAGATCAGCCCTTCCTCGCTCTGGATGGGTCCGGCCAGGAAATCGCCGCGTGGGCCAAGGATGGCCGAGTACCCGCCGCCAGGCTTGAGGCGTCCCGCAGCTCCGGCACCAAGGGCGGCAACGATCTCCTCGGTGAGGATCGCCGTAACGTTGACGACGAAGCATTGGGCCTCGAAGGCATAGTGGCGCACGGCCGCGTCGATGATGGGGTCGATGGCAATTCCACCCGGCCAGTTGGCGACGTGGATCTGCTCGCCCTGGGCCTGAACGGCATAGCGGTAGAGAGGGTTGGAATGCTCGTAGCAGATGAGCGCCCCCAGCGTGCCGAGCGGCGTCTGCCAGACCCTGAGGTCGGAGCCGTCGCCGCGGCCCCACACCATGCGCTCGTGGCTGGTCGGCACCAGCTTGCGCCGCCGGCCGAGGATCTCGCCGCCGGCGCCGACGATGAGCTGCGTGTTGTAGAGCGTACCGCCCTCGCGCTCGGTCATGCCGACCACGGCGGTGCATCTCACCTTGCGGGCGGCAGCGCACAGCGCATCGGTGGCCGGGCTTGGAATCTCCACGGCCGCATGGAACAGACGCCGGTTGAAGGGGCCGATGGACAGCGGATCGAGCACCATCGCCCAATAGGGGTAGCCGGGGACGAACACCTCGGGGAACGCTACGAGCTGCGCGCCGTTTGCCCCGGCCTCGGCGATGGCATCGCAAGCCTTCGCCACCGTACGCTCGCGATCGAGGAAGACCGGCGCCAGTTGCGCTGCGGCGACCTTCACTGTCTTGCCCATCTGCGCCTCCCTGGTATCGTGAATGAAGCCCTCATCCTCCCAATGCATCTCCAGATGGGAGACGCGTTCCGGAATGCGCCCGCATGTCGAGGGGCGCCACGGACCATTGCCTGGTGGGCGATGCGGACATTGCCGCGTCCGGGGCAACGGGTCTGTCGCGGTCTCACGGCACACAGCCCTGGCGGTCAAAACGCACGGCTAGGAAAGGCCCACGGATCGAGGGCGAGCTTGGGCGAGCCTACCGCATGTCTTAAATCAACACAGCACCGAAACTGCCATTTCTCCCAAGTCTCTCGTTGACGTTTGGCGGCTGACCGAGGGACAATAGTTGGATGCCCGAACGTTATTGGGCTCATGGTCGAAAACTCCGGTTTGGAGCGGTCGCAGAAGAACGGATGGCCGCCGAACCGACAGGGGAGGAAAGCCAGCATCGTGGAGCAAGGGTGCGGGATGCCCGCGTCCTCCGCTCGGTTTGCCAGCGCCAAGGAGGAAGGTATGCCAGGCAAATTGCGCCATCGCACTGTTACGCGTCGCACGTTCATCAGGGGCTCGGCCGCTACCGGCGCCGCGCTCGCTACCGGCCCGGTGCTCGCACCCGCCGTCCACGCCCAGGCGCGGCCAATCAAGATCGGCTACGTGAGCCCGGCGACCGGGCCGCTCGCGCCGTTCGCGGCGGCCGATGAGTTCATGCTGCAGCAGTTCCGCGAGGCCACGAAGGGCGGGCTCAAGGTGGGCAACGCCACGCGCCCGGTCGAGGTGCTCCTGCGCGACAGCCAGTCGAACCCCAACCGCGCCGCCGAGGTGGCGAAGGAGCTGATCGTCCGCGACAAGATCGACCTCATGCTGGTCGGCAACACGCCGGAGACCACCAACCCGGTCTGCACCCAGGCCGAGATCGAGGAGGTGGCCACCGTCTCCTCGCTGGCGCCCTGGCAGCCCTGGTTCTTCGGCCAGCAGGGCAATCCGGGCAAGCCCCGCGAGTTCAACTACGTCTACCACTACTTCTGGGGCCTGGAGGACGTGATCGCCGTCTTCACCAACATGTGGGGCCAGCTCGACACCAACAAGGTGGTCGGCGCGCTGTTCCCCAACGACGGCGACGGCAACGCATGGGGCGACAAGGAGCTGGGCTTCCCGCCGGCATTGGCCAAGCAGGGCTACAAGCTGCATGATCCGGGCCGCTATCAGAACCTCACCGACAACTTCACCGCCCAGGTCACGGCCTTCAAGAATGCCAGCGCCCAGATCGTCACCGGCGTGGTGCTGCCGCCGGATTTCACGACGTTCTGGAAGCAGGCGTTGCAGCAGGGCTTCAAGCCCAAGGCGGCCTCGGTGGGCAAGGCCATCCTGTTCCCGTCGTCGGTGGAGGCGCTGGGCAAGGACGGGCACAACCTCTCCTCCGAGGTCTGGTGGACGCCGAGCCATCCGTTCAAGTCGTCGATCAACGGCATGACGGCCAAGCAGCTGGCCGACGCCTATGAGGGCGCCACCAAGCGGCAGTGGTCGCAGCCGATCGGCTTCGCCCACTCGCTCTACGAGGTGGGCCTCGACGTTCTGAAGCGCACCAAGGAGATCGGCAACGCCAAGGCCACCGCCGAGGCGATCCGCGCCACCAAGCTCGACACGGTGGTCGGCCGCATCGAGTGGAACGGCAACGGCGTGCCGCCGTTCGCAGCCAAGAACGTCACCAAGACCGCGCTGGTGGGTGGCCAGTGGCGCCTCAAGGACGGCAACAAGTACGACATCGTCATCACCGACAACCGCACCGCCCCCAACATCCCGGCGACGGGCAAGATGGAGGCTATCGGCTAACGGGGGAATGGGGAGTGGGGAGTGGGGGG
>JBIOWI010000039.1:0-12179 GCA_044868325.1 Hyphomicrobiaceae bacterium | reverse complement strand
GTGCTGGGCTACTGACGTCTCGCCGTAGGTTGCTGCTTACGGCTTGGCGATGCGGGTGAGACCGCCCATGTAGGGCACGAGCTTGTCGGGGATGGCGACGGAACCATCCTGCTGCTGATAGTTCTCCAGAATGGCGATCAGCGTGCGGCCGACCGCTAGCCCTGAGCCGTTGAGCGTGTGCACGTATTCCGGCTTGCCGCCGCCCTTGGGCCGGTAGCGCGCGTCCATGCGCCGGGCCTGGAAGTCGCCGCAGTTGGAGCAGGATGAGATCTCCCGGTAGGTGTTCTGCCCCGGCAGCCACACCTCGATGTCGTAGGTCTTGCGCGCGGCGAAGCCCATGTCGCCGGTGCACAGGAGCATGGTGCGGTAGGCGAGGCCCAGCCGCTTCAAGACCTCCTCGGCGCAGGCCGTCATGCGCTCGTGCTCGGCCGGGCTCTGCTCGGGCGTGGCGATGGAGACGAGCTCCACCTTGGAGAACTGGTGCTGCCGGATCATGCCGCGTGTATCCTTGCCCGCCGCCCCGGCCTCTGCGCGAAAGCAGGGCGAGTAGGCCGTGACGCGGATGGGCAGCTCCGCCTCGTCGCGGATGGATTCTCGCACGAGGTTGGTGAGCGGGACCTCGGCGGTGGGAATGAGCCAGAGATCCAACGCCTTTTGCGGCAATGGCGCTGCTCCCTGAGACCTAGGCGCTCCGGGAAATAAGACACGGTCGACCCAGCTACCGAACCTAATCAAGAGTTGGTCACGCACAATGCTGGCCGCACCCTCTTGCCCGCGAAGATTCGGGTCGGCCTCAAAAATCTGCCTAATCGCTGCGGACATCTCGTCGGCGAAGTCGTCGAATATCGCCGCGCGGCTAGTCTTAAACTGATCGTCTCTAAACTTGGGCAGCTGCGCCGTGCCGAACATTGCCTCGTCGCGCACCAGATAGGGCGGCACGATCTCGGTGTATCCGCCGAGCCCGCCCTTCTCCGGCGCGGTGTGCAGGTCGAGCATGAACTGGGCGAGCGCGCGCTCCAGGCGGGCGAGCTGGCCCTTCAGCACCACGAAGCGGGAGCCGGAGAGCTTGGCGGCGGTCTCGAAATCCATCAGGCCCAGGGCCTCGCCGATCTCGTAGTGCTCCTTGGGCTTGTTGGTCCAGCCGAGCTTGGGCGGCGTGCCGACGCGGCGCACCTCCTTGTTGTCACGCTCGTCCTTGCCGACGGGCACCTCGTCGGCGGCCAAGTTGGGGATGACGGAGAGCGCATCGGCGAGCGCCTTGTCGGTGTCGCGCTCCTCCGCCTCGCCCTTGGCCAACTCGTCCTTGAGGGCCGCCACCTCGGCCATCAGGGCGGCGGCCTTGGCCTCGTCCCTGGCGGCCTTGGCCTTGCCGATCTCCTTGGAGACCGCGTTGCGCCGGGCCTGCTTCTCCTGCAGGTTCGTGATCACCGCCCGCCGCCCTTCGTCCAGCGCGATCAGGTCGCTGGCGAATTTCACATCTCCGCCAGGCGAGATGCCCCGCTTCTTGAGCCCCGCGTCGAACGCCTCAGGATTATCTCTGATCCACTTGATGTCGAACATGGGCCTCGGCCCTCCGCGACCGCCTTCGCGGGAATGACGTTGAGATTGTCGGGTCGTCGTATAGGACTTGACGCAGCTCTCGTCCAGTTCGGCCAACAATGCGCTTGTGTCAGTTATAACTTGACAAAATGTATTGATATGCCTTACATGAGCCGCAAGTGAGCGTACTGTCGACCAACGGAGGCGCCCTGTGATCCATCAACGACATACATCTCACGAGGCTGGGCATGATCCTCTCATTCCGGAGCCGCGCACTGCAACGCTTCTGGGAACGCAACGACGCGAGCAAGCTTCCGCCGGACCGCGTCGCGAAAATCGCGATGATTCTTGATCGTTTGGACGCATCAATCAGGCCCAGCGACATGATTCTGCCTGGCCTTGGATTTCACGCACTCTCAGGCGACATGAAGGGCCGTTACGCCGTGTCGGTGTCTGCCAACTGGCGGATTACGTTTGCGTGGGAAGAGGAGGACGCAGTCCAGGTCGACTTTGAAGACTACCATTGAGGGACAAGGCACTAGGCTTGTTTCGCGTTACTCTGAGGAGCCGATGAGAATGGCCGTACCACCGAAGCGCAGCGTTGAGCGGTGCCCCACGCATCCGGGTGCATTCCTTCGCGAGATCGTGCTGCCTGCCATCCGGGCGAGTAAGGTTGAGATCGCGTCGGCGCTCGGAATCTCGCGGCAGTCGCTCTATGACATCCTGGCTGAGAAGCAGCCCGTTACACCTGCCATGGCTATTCGGCTAGGCGTCGTATTCGATACCTCCTCAGCATCCTGGCTCAGGATGCAGACGGCCTACGACCTCTGGCATGCGGAACGCGAGGTCGATACGTCGAAGCTGCAGCCGTTGCGGAAAGCAGGTTGAGCCTCACTCCGTCTGCGCAGCGGCGGCCTCGCGGGCGAGGCGGGCCTTCTCCACGCGGTCGACGGCCAGGATGGCGGCCTCGTAGAGCAGGATGGTGGGGAGCGCCATGGCGATCATGCTGAACGGGTCGGGCGGGGAGAGCACGGCCGCCAAGCCGGTGATGGCCACGATGGCGTAGCGCCGGAACGAGCGCAACTGCGCGCCGCCGACGATGCCGGCGCGGGCCAGCAGGGTCAGCACCACGGGCAGCTGGAACATGATGCCGAAGCCCAGGATCAGCGTCATGATGAGCGACAGGTACTCGCTCACCCTGGCCTGCAGCTGGACCTCGACCGGCCCTTCGGTGATCTCCGTGGACAGGAAGAACTTCATCGCCAGCGGCATGACGATGAAATAAACCACCAGCGCGCCCAGGATGAACAGCAGGAAGGTCGCCACCAGGTAGGGGCGGAACGCCGCCCGCTCGTTCCTGTAGAGCCCCGGCGCCACGAACCTGTAGATCTGGTGCGCGATGATCGGGAAGGCTAGGAACACCGCCCCGAACAGCGCCAGCTTCAGCTTGGTGAAGAAGAACTCGTGCGGCGCGGTGAAGATCATCGCCACCTTGTTGCCGCCCTGCGCCCAGAGGTAGGGCCACACCAGGATGGTGTAGATCTGGGTGGCGAACGCGAAGCAGGCGACGAAGCCGGCGGCCACGCCGAGGAGCGCGTAGATCAGGCGCTGGCGCAGCTCGATCAGATGGTCGAGCAGCGGCGCTTTCGAGGCCTCGATCTCGTCGTAGCCTTCGGGCTGTGCCGGGTCGGGACTGGGCGAGGCCGTTGCCGCGTCGGATCGGTCTTGCATGGATGCGAATGCCCCGCCTCAGGCGCCTGTCCGCTCGACGGCCGGCTGTGCCGCCGCCGGAGCATGTTCGGCAACGGTGGTGGCGGCCGGCTCGGCAACGGGGTCCGCACGGGGAGGCGCAGGCGGCACGGCCGGCGCTTCCGCGACAGGCTCAGCCGCAGCCTCGGCCGTCCGGGGCGCCGGATCGGCCGTCGGCTGCGCGGCTGCCGGAGGGTCGCCAGCAGGTGCCAGAGGGTTTGCCACCGTGCTCTCGACGCTGCGGCGCGCCTCGTCGAAGCTCTGCTCCACCGACCGGCCCGTGTCGTTGAGCGACGCCTCGGTCTCGTGCGCCATCTTCTCCATGTCCTGCTTGAGCTGTGTCAGCTCCGACTCGCGCATGGCCTCGTCGAACTGGGCGCGGAACTCCCTGGCGTGTCCCCGGATGATGCCCATGTACTTGCCGATCGTGCGAAGGAGCACGGGGAAGTCCTTGGGGCCGATGACGAGCAGCGCCACGATGGCGAGCAGGAACAGCTTGCTGGAGGTGATGTCGAACATCGGCTTCCGTCAACGCTTAAAGGCCCTCGCGGCTACTGCCGGGGACCCTTGCAGAGAGAGGCGACCCGGGCGGGGCCGACCGTCAGCCCACCTTGTTCGCCTGCGCCGCCTGCTGGCTATGTTGCTGGCCCTGGGCCGTCTGCTGCCCGGCGCCGTCGATGGCCTTGGGCTCATCCTTCTTGAAGGGGTCTGCCGCCGGCGCGGCCGGGGCGTCGTCCTCCGTCATGCCCTTCTTGAAGCTCTTGATGCCCTTGGCCACGTCGCCCATGATCGAGGAGATCTTGCCGCTGCCGCCGAACAGCAGAAGCGCCACCACCAGGAAAATGAGCCAATGCCAGATGCTCAAACTTCCCATTCTCTGTCGCTCCCTTTGCCGCTGCCTGGGCCGCCTCGTCCGCTTCTCCAACCCTATCGCAGAACGGGGCCGCCGGGCAAGTTCGGGCGCCCTGCCTAATACTTAGGGTAATCTTTGCGGATTCAAGATTTTCCGATCTGCGTCAAGACATTGAGCCGCGTTACGCCGCTGCCGCAGGCCGCTCGGGAAACACCAGCACGCTCTCCGGATCGACCGCCAGGCCCACCTCGGCCCCCTGCAGCGGCTCGGCGCCGTCGTGGACGAGGGTGGTGAGCGGGCGCTCGAAGCCCTGGGCGGCCACCTCGAGCATGGCCTGGTCGCCCAGGAACTTCACCCGCAGCACCCGGCCCGGCAGGCCCTGGCCCGCGGGCTGCACCCGTATCGCCCGGCGGCGGATGCACAGGACGGCCCGATCGCCGTCGGCGAGATCGGGCACCACGAAGGTGCCGATGGGGGTGCGCAGGGCTGTACCCTCTACAACCCAGGGGATCTCGTTGATCTCGGAGAACAGCCTGGCCACGAACAGGTCGGCCGGGTTGCGGTAGAGTTCCTCGGCCTTGCCGGCCTGGATGACGCGCCCCTCGTTCATTACGGCGATGCAGTCGCCCATGCGGATGGCTTCGGCCGGGGCGTGGGTGACGATCAGGCTGGTGGCGCGGGTCTCCCTGAGCAGCGCCAGCGTCTCCTCCTGCAGACGCTCGCGCAACTGCACGTCGAGGCCGGAGAACGGCTCGTCCATCAGCATCACCGCCGGCCGCGGCAGCAGGGCGCGGGCCAGCGCCACGCGCTGCTGCTCGCCGCCGGAGAGGGTGTGAGGGTAGGCGTCGGCGTAGCGTTCGAGCCCCACGCGGGCGAGCGCCGCCAGGGCCTCGCGTCCGGCCACCTCGCGCCCCAGTGTCTTGAGGCCGAAGGCGACGTTGTCGCGGATCGAGAGGTGCGGAAAGAGCGCGAAGTCCTGGAACATGAGCCCGACGTTGCGCCGCTCCGGTGGCACGAACCGCTCAGGCCCCGCCACCTCCAGCCCGTTGATGAGCACGCGCCCGCCCGTAGGCTTCTCGATGCCGGAGGCAACGCGCAGGAGCGTGGTCTTGCCGCTCCCCGACGGCCCCAGCAGGCACACCACCTCGGCCGGCGCAATGTCGAGCGAGAACCCCTTGAGCGCCTCGAAGCTCCCATAGCGCCGCTCGACGCGGTCGAAGGTCAGCCGCGCCGCAATGGTTGCGGCCGCACGTACGCCAAGGCGCGATACGGACTTGTCGGCGGTCACGGGCATCTGCGAATGACGCGGTGTCCCTCGCCAAGAGCGCGACGGGATTCCCCTCCCCCTTGTGGGGAGGGGTTAGGGGTGGGGGGAACCACTTCCCTCGATGTTCTGGAATCCCCCCCACCCTGTCCCTCCCCCACAAGGGGGGAGGGGACCCTGCGGCCCGCTCCTCGTTCCATTTCGAAACCCCAGCTTCTTTGTAGCGTCGGCCGGCGGCCTGCAGCTTCCGGGATGAAGGGTGAACCTCCCGGTGAGAGCAGAACCATACTCGACCTGTCAACTTTAAGGTCGAGCCGACGCGGCGGAAGCGGCCGTCCCTACTCCCCGTCCGCCCCGTCGTCGCCGTCGTCGAGCGGCAGCTCGTCGGGCATCAGCGCGGCGGAGTCGGTGGGCTCGGGCACCGTGAAATCGGGGGGCAGGTTGCTCTGCAGGAGGCCGGAGCCCTTGAGCTCGGCAAGGCCCGGGAGGTCCCTGATGGACTCCAGACCGAAATGCGCGAGAAACTCCTCGGTGCTGCCGTACGTCACGGGCCGGCCCGGCGCCCGGCGCCGTCCGCGCGGGCGCACCCCGCCGATCTCCATGAGCGCGTCGAGCGTGCCGGCCGACACCGAGACGCCGCGGATCTCCTCGATCTCGGCGCGCGTCACCGGCTGGTGGTAGGCGACGATGGCCAGCGTCTCCAGGGCCGCCTTGGAGAGGCGCCGCTCCTCCACCGCATGGCGCTCAAGGAGGTAGGCCAAGTCCTCGGCGGTGCGGAACATCCACTTGTCGGCCACCTTGACCAGGTTGACGCCGCGGCTGGCGTAGAAGCCCTTCAGCTCCTCCAGGAGGGCCGTGACGTCGTCGCTGGACCTCAGGTGCTGGGAGAGGAAGGCCTCCGCCATCGGCTCGGAGGCCGCGAACAGCAGAGCCTCCAAGATGCGCAGCTGCTCGCGCCGGTCCGCCGACGGCAGCTGCGCCACGTTCGACGGCAAGCCGCGCCAGCCCTCGTGAGCCAACACCTCGCTGGCGTCGATCTGAGCCGCGTCCTCGGCGAGGCCAGGCGGCGCGTGCACGTCCTCCTCCAACCCAGGGTCCTGCTGGACCGCGGTGAGCTTGGGCGGGATCATGCCTTTCCCCTTGGTCTTGTTCTGCTTCTTCTTCGGCAGCGCTGAAGCTCCGACCACTTAACTCACAACGCAGGCGGGGTCAGACCCCGCGCCTCCAACCACGAGATTCCAACTCCAACGCCTGCGCGCGGGGTCTGACCCCGTTCTTCGCCCACACTTCGCAACTCACGTCAGGCGCTGCCACTCCGCCCCCGGCTCGCGCCTGCGCAGATAGATGGGGGCGAACGGCGCGGCCTGCGAGAGCTCGATGAGGCCCTCGCGCGCCATCTCCAGCGTGGCGCCGAAGGAGCTCGCCCGCGCCGTGCGGGCGATGTCGGGCACTGCGCCGTATTGCTTCAGGAACGAGTCGAGATGCACCCACTCGTCGGTGCGCTCGCCCAACAGCGTCTCCAGCCGCTGGCGCGCCTCCTTGATCGACCACACGGTGCGCCGCGGCACTACGTGCACGCGCTTGACGGTGCGCCGCCGCTGCTCGGCATAGGCCTTGAGCAGGTCGAAGATCATGGCCGTGTACTTGCGCACGCGGATGGTGCGCACGCCTTCGGGCTGCCCGCGGGCGAACACGTCGCGGCCGAGCCGATTGCGCGTCATCAGCTGCGCTGCGGCATTGCGCATGGCCTCGAGCCGCATCAGGCGGAAGGCGAGGCGCGCGGCCAGCTCCTCGCCGGTCGGCTGCTCGTCCTTGCCCTGCTCCTTGGGCAGCAGGAGCCGCGACTTGAGGAAGGCGAGCCAGGCGGCCATCACCAGGTAGTCCGCCGCCAGCTCCAGCCTCTGCTTCAGCGCGCGCTCCACGAACGCGAGATACTGCTCCGCCAGGGCCAGCACCGAGATCTTGGCAAGGTCCACCTTCTGCGTGCGGGCCATTACGAGCAGCAGGTCGAGCGGCCCCTCGAAGCCATCCAACGTGACGATCAGCGCCTCGTCCGCGTTGGGCATGTCGGCGGGATCCTCCCAGCCCTCGAAGGGCTGGCCGGTTGCGCGATCCGTGCCTCGATTCGTTGTGACCATCACCGCTGCGGCGCCCTCTCGATCGATACGGGCGTGCCCCGTGGATAACCTGTGGAGGCCGGACACTACACCGATTCAGGCGTTTACGCGCAATGCCTGGGCGAGGCATCGCTCCGCTTCCGCCGTCTCGAACGGCTGCTGTTGCCGCAAAACGGCGCAGGCGCGCTCGTATCGCTCGCGCGATACGCCGGTCAGCGGAGGCGCCACGGCGGCGGTCGCCTCGGTGTCGGCGAGATCGCCGCTGCACACAAGCGCCAGATCGCAGCCCGCGTCCAGCACGGCCTTGGTGCGCTCTGCCATCGAGCCCGACAGCGCCTGCATGCCGAGGTCGTCGCTCATGAGCAGCCCGTCGAAGCCGATGGCGCCGCGGATCGCCTCCGCGATCACGCGCCGCGAGGTGCTGGCCGGCCGATCGGGGTCGATGGCCTCGTAGACGACGTGCGCCGTCATGGCTGCCGGCAGGTCCGCACAAGGGCGGAATGCGGCGAAGTCGATGCGCTCCAGCTCAGGTCTCGGTGCAGCGACGACGGGCAGCTCCAGGTGGCTGTCGGTCGTGGCGCGGCCGTGACCCGGCACATGCTTGATCACGGGCAGCACGCCACCTGCCATGTGGCCCTCGGCGACGGCGCGACCGAGCGCCGCAACCTGGACCGGGTCGGCGCCGTAGGCGCGGTCGCCGACGATGTCGTGGCTGCCCGGCGCCGGGACATCGAGCACCGGCACGCAGTTCGTGTTGATGCCTGCGGCACGCAGCTCCGCCGCCGTAAGCTGCGCCGCCAGCCGCGCCGCCCGGCAGGCCTGCGCCGGGTCCTCGCGATAGAGGCGGCCGTAGGCTGCCGCACAGGGCAGCTCCCGCCAGTGCGGGGGCCTGAGCCGCCGCACCCGGCCGCCTTCCTGATCGATGAGCACCAGGATGTCCTCGCCCACCGCCTCGCGCGCCGCATGGCTGAGGCGCCGCACCTGCTCGGGGTTCGCTACATTGCGGGCGAACAGGATGATCCCGCAGGGGCGCGTGGCCCTGAGCACGGCCGCCTCTGCGGCGGTGAGCGTGAGGCCCTCCAGGGCGGCGATGAACGAGCTCAGCATGGCATTCCCACTGCTCTCCTGCCCACGGTGCGGCTTCGCGCGGATTGCCGCGACGGCTGCTACAGCCGACGCCAATAGCAGCCCGCGCCGCGAAATCCTATCGAGGCGCGGCGTGTCGGTTTCCGTGGTTGCCATCCCGATGGTGCGTCCTCCCGGCCCGGAGCCGAGTCGGGAGGTCCTGGCTCCATTGCGCCCCGCACAGTGCCAAGCCGGGCCGCGGCAAAGAGCCGATTTTCGCGAGGCACAACCCGTGCTTCGCCCATGCTACCCGGACGTACGGCGAAGCCGGCTCAGTATTCCTTCACCCAGCAGCCCTCGTAGCCGGCTGCCTTGAGCTGCGTGCACACGCTCCGCGCGGCGTTTTGGGAGCCCGGCGGCCCGACCACCACCCGGTACATGGTGCCCAGGTTACGGGCGCTCAGATCGGCCTCCTGCACGTCGGGCGTCTTGTCCCCGAGCACGTCGGGGTACTTCTGCTGCAGGTCGGCATAGATCTTCAAGGCATCCATCGAAGATTTCTGCGACGAGAGCACCGCCACGTAGCCGAGCCCGGAGCTGGCCTCTCTGGCCTTCGGCGCCGGCGGAGGAGCCCTTGGCGTCACCGCCGCCGTCTGCAGGGGAACCGACCGTCTGACCGGGGGGGGTGCCGCGGGCGCCTCCTCGTCCGGCTCCGCGGCCGGCTGCGGGCGGCTGCCGATCACCACCCGGCTGGGCGGCGCCGGCGGTGGCGCCTGGACGATTTTGGGCGCCGGCTGCGGTTGTTGGGCCGCAGGCGGCGGTGCCGCAGCCGCAGCCTGCTGGGCCGGCAACTGCGGTGGCCGGTAGAGCGTAATGCCGGGAACGGCGGCTGGCGGCTCGGGCGCCGGTGCAGCACCGCTCGGGACGATGGGGATGGACTTGACGACGCGGGGGCTCTGGCCATCCGCCGCGCGCTCCTCGGCTGGGGCGGCCGGGTCAGGCCCGGCCTCGCGCTGCGCCGCCGACTCCGGGGCCTTCCGCTCGGCGCCGGCGAACTCCTTGCCGCCACGGAAATCGGGTTTGGCCTTGACGTTGGGGTCGGCCTTCACGACCGGCACGCGGCCCGAATTGGGCGCCATGAACGACCGGTAGCCGTAGGCGAGTGCCCCGCCCACGCCAATGGCGCCGACCAGCGCCACCACGATCAGGAGCCAGCGCGTGCCGCGGCGCGGCTCCTCCTCGTCGTAATATTCCTCGCCGTAGTCGGGCTCCACCTCGCCGCCGTAGCTCTGCTGTTGCTGGGCGTGCGGCGCAGCCGTCGCGAACGGACTAGGGTCGGCGGGCGCGAAGGTCTGGTAGGCCAGCTCGTAGCCTTGCGGATCGGGTTGCGGCTGGCCCCATTGCGGCTGGGCCGGCATGAGCTGTTGGTTGCCGTAGCCGTAGGCCGGCTCCGGGTCCGGCGGGGGAAAGTGGTAGCCCTGCTGCATGGGCTGCATAGGCTGGGGCTGCATAGGCTGCGGCTGCATAGGCTGGGGATACGGCGCGGGATCGCCGTACCCGTGCGGCTGCGTGCCCCACTGCCCGGACTGCGGCCCCGCTGGCGCACCGAAAGGGTCCTCCCCAGGCCGTCGCCGTAGAGCCGCCCCCGATGGTCCATAGGGACCGTTCGTCCGAGCCATGCCGTACCCCTACGTTTCCGCCTGCCGACCCGCGACTCGCAGACTACCTCATCTCGGAGGGCGCCAGCACACCCAAAAGCTCCAGCCCCGTGGCCAACACCTGGGCGTTGGCCTGCACAAGAGCGAGGCGTGCGGCGGTAAGCGTCCCGTCGGCGGGTTGAATAAAGCGCAAATGTGGCGAATCATTGCCTCTGGCATATTGGCCGTGGAAAAAGGATGCCAGATCATAGAGATAGAACGACAGACGGTGTGGTTCGTGGGCGCGGGCGGCGCCCTCCAGGACGGCCGGGAAGGCGGCGAGCCGCTGCATGAGGTCGATCTCGCCAGGGTCGTTGAGGAGGGAGAGATCGGCGCCCAGAACGTCCTTTGACCCCTCGCCCAAAGCCGGAAAGATCTGCTCCGCATTGCGGAAGATCGATTTGGCCCGCGCGTGTCCGTATTGCACGTAGAACACGGGGTTGTCCTTCGACTGCTCCAGCACCTTGGCGAGGTCGAAGTCGAGCGCCGCGTCGTTCTTGCGGTAGAGCATCATGAACCGGACGGGGTCGCGGCCGACCTCGTCCACCACGTCGCGCAGCGTCACAAAGGTGCCGGCGCGCTTGGACATCCTCACGGGCTCGCCGGCCCGGAGCAGCCTGACGAGCTGGCACACCTTGATGTCGAGATCGACCTTGCTGCCGGAGAGGGCGGCCACGGCGGCCTTCACGCGCGTGAGATAACCGGCGTGGTCGGCGCCGAACACGTTGATCAGGTGACGGAAACCGCGCGCCAGCTTGTTGTGGTGGTAGGCCATATCGGCGGCGAAGTAGGTGTAGCTGCCGTCCGACTTGAGCAGCGCCCGGTCCACGTCGTCGCCGAAGTCGGTAGACTTGAACAGCGTCTGCTCCCGGTCCTCCCACTCCTCGTCGTCGTGGCCCTTGGGCTTCTCCAGCCGGCCCACGTAGATCAGCCCCTTCTTGCGCAGCTCCTCGATGGTGACCTCGATCTCGTCCTCGCCGGTCGTCAGCGACCGCTCCGAGAAGAATACGTCGTGCTTGACGTTGAGGGCGGCGAGGTCCTCCTTGATGACGGCCAGCATGGCGGCGATGGCCGCCTCGCGCACCAGCGGCAGCCAGCGCTCCTCGGGATAGTTCAGAAGCGTGTGGCCGTATTCCTCCGCTAACGCGGCGCCAACCTGCTTCAGGTAATCGCCCGGATAGAGCCCGGCCGGGATCTCGCCGATGTCCTCGCCCAGCGCCTCGCGGTAGCGCAGGAAGGCAGAGCGGGCCAGCATATCGACCTGGGCGCCGGCGTCGTTGATGTAGTACTCGCGCGTCACGTCGTAGCCGACGAAGGCGAGCAGGTTCGCCAACGCATCGCCGAACACGGCGCCGCGGCAGTGGCCCACATGCATGGGCCCCGTCGGATTGGCCGAGACGTACTCCACATCGACGCGCTCGCCATGGCCGAGATCGACCCGTCCGTAGGCAGGGCCCTGCTTCAGGATCGTCGTGACTACGGCTTGCCAGAAGCTCGGTGCAAAGCGCATGTTGAGGAAGCCCGCGCCGGCCACCTCGACCGTCTCGATGTCCGGCTGGGCTTTGAGCTTCCCCGCGAGCTGCTCGGCGATGTCGCGCGGCTTCATCTTCGCCGTCTTGGCGAGCACCAACGCTGCGTTGCTGGCAAGATCGCCGTGCGAGGGGTCGCGCGGCGGCTCAACCTCGATCCTCGCGAGATCGAGCCCTTCCGGCAGGGCGCCGTCGCGCTGCAGGGCCTCCAGTGCCGAGACGATCCGTGCGTGAACCAGGGCGTGGACGTTCATTGGAATGTGCTCATCAAGCGGGTGAGATGGTGAGTGGCGAGATGGTGAGTATTAGGTTCTCCTCCGTCGTCGCGCGTCCATTTCATCCTCCCTCATGGAAGCCAATCCCTGC
>JBIOWI010000038.1:0-2329 GCA_044868325.1 Hyphomicrobiaceae bacterium | reverse complement strand
GGTGGGTGATCTCGACGTGGGGGCTCCAGTTGCCGAGCCTCTGGTAGGCGGCGATGGTGGCGGCCAGCACGGCCGGGTCGGCGCCGGGGAAGAACGACGCCTCGGCCCTGGCAACCTCGGCGGCCGGCGTGGCGATCAGCCAGGCGCGGGCTTTGCGGTAGCCGCGCATGAAGGCCTTCGCCATGTCGGAGGCCAGCCACTCGCGCGTGGCGGCGAGGCTGGAGAAGGCGCACGGGCCGATGGCGTCGCCGACGGCGGCCACCACGTGGCCGACCTTGTCGTGCTCCAGCTGCTGCGGCGAGGGGCCTTGCAGGTGGATGAAATCGCCCTCGCCGGCGCGGAACGCCGCGATCATCTTGTCGGTGGCGCCGGCGTCGATGGCCTGGATGGCCGCGAAATCCAGGCCGCGCTTGAAGCAGGCGTACTTGAACATGGCCATCGGCTGGGTGCCGTGGTCGACGATCACCTTGCGCCCAGCGAGCTTGTCCCAGGTGAAGGCCGGGTCGGGGGTGCGGCCGGTGAGAAAGAACCCGTCCTTCTCGTTGATCTGGGCGAAGTGCAGCGCCGGCGCCTGCTTGCCCTGCTCCAGCGCTGCGAAGTTGTACGACGGCGCCGACTGGGCCACGTGCACCGATCCGTCGACGAGGCCGGCGATGGCCGACTTGCCCGGTGCCGAGACGGAGTGCCTGGGCTCCAGCCCTTCCGCCTTCAGGAAGCCGCCCGCCATGGTGGCGATGAGGGGCGAGTAGAACGCCGAGAAGCGGGTGAACTCGATGCGGATCTCTTCGGCCATGGCGCTTGCTCCCCGGACGTGGCGTTGTTGGCGTTGCGGCAGGGGTCAGACCCCATTTGCGCTAAGATATCGCTTGTGTGGGCGAATCGAGTCGGATTCAAGCATGGGATGAGTCATGCAGAGCTGGCTGGATCGGATTGGATCGGCACCGTCGGCACTCTCGGCGGGGCGGAGATGCTGGAGCAGGAAGCGCGTGCGACGGGGGCGTTCCGGCGCGCGCGTGAGGTCAAATCGGGCGTGGACCTGTTGCGCCTGATCCTGGCCTATTGTCTCGGCGAGAGAGGATTGCGGCTGACGGCGGCCTGGGCGGAAGCCGTTGGGCTGGCGAGCTTGTCGAACGTGGCTCTGCTCGGCCGGCTGCGCAATGCGGTGCCGTGGCTTGAGAGCATCCTGGCGCGGCTGTTGGCGCAGGCGGCGGCGGGCTCTGTGGGCGGTGTTGCCGGAGGGCGGCTGATCCGCCTGGTGGACGCCACCACGGTGCGCAAGGCCGGCAAATCGGCGCGCGAGAACGGCCGATTGTGGCGCATACACGCGGTGTTCGACTTGCCGGCGGAGCGGTTCAGCGCGTTCGAGCTCACCGACGAAAAGGGTGCCGAGCGTATCAATCGAGTGAAAGTGATCCCCGGTGAGATCAGGATCGCCGACCGCGTGCACTGCCGCGCCGACGAATTGGCCGATGTGATTGAGCAAGGGGGCGACGTGCTGGTGCGCGCCGCCTGGACGAGCGCGCGCTGGCTGGAGAAGGATGGCCGCGCCTGCGACATCATCCGCTGTCTCACCAAGAGCACGACCGGCGTCATCGACCGGCCGATCTGGCTTGCTCGCAAGGGGGCCGCACCGCTGCGGCTGCGGCTCGTGGCCGTCAGGATGCCCAAGGCCCAGGCCGTCGAGGCGGTGGCGGCGGTGCGCGCGGAGGCGAGGTCCAAGCAGCGCACCATCCAACCCGGCACACTGATCGCCGCCGAGTGGGTGATCCTCGTCACCTCGCTCGATCGGGCCGAGTACGCCACCGACAAGGTGCTGGCGCTTTACCGGTTGCGCTGGCGCATCGAGATCGCCTTCAAGCGCGTGAAGAGCCTGGCGGGTCTTGCGGGGCCGCCGGGGGAATGTCCCGAGGTCGCCAAGGCCTGGGTGCTCTGCCATCTCATTGCCGCTCTGCTGACCGAGGCGCAGCTCGCCGCTTTCGGTGACTCTCCCCGCCGGGCTGCCGCGCACGCCCCTGCCTGTGGCGCGCTTTCCGCTTGCTGATCGAAGTGCTGGTGAATGCGATCATCGCTGCACCCAACTATACCACCATCCTCGCCGCCGCACCCCGGCTCTCCCGCCACTTGCGCGAACCCCCGCGACGCCGCCAATATCAGGCCATCAGATGCCTAAGTTAGCGCAAATGGGGTCTGACCCCGGCGGCACTCCTGTACCCGACGGCGGCATAAGGAGTTGGCCCCCGCAGCATTTGTCACGCCGGCCGATGGCGCCCATAATCCGGGGCAAGGACGAACCCATGGAGGCGCCCAATGGCGGCCAAGCACTATCCCG
>JBIOWI010000037.1:0-12693 GCA_044868325.1 Hyphomicrobiaceae bacterium | reverse complement strand
TGGCAAGCCCCTGCCCGGCCGCGTGGCGGCGGGCGGACTCGACGTTGTCGAGCCCCGGATCGATGCCGGTAACGCGGGCGCCGAGCCGGCACAGCGGCTCGCACACCAGCCCGCCGCCGCAGCCGATGTCCAGCACCGTGAGCCCATCGAGCGGCCGCATCTGGCCGTGCGGACTCCCGAAGCGCTGCACCAGGGCGTCGCGCAGGAAGGTCATGCGTGCCGGGCCGATCAGGTGTAGGGTGCGGAATTTGCCGTTGCTGTCCCACCATTCCGCGGCGCAACGCGTGAAGCGCTCGATCTCGGCGGGATCGAGCGTGTCGGGCGAGCCTGGGGGAGCCGTCTGCATCTCGCTGTTGCCGTCCGCCTCGGACGTTAACGCCGCGGCAGAGATTTCCGCCTGGGCCGCGATGTTCTTCGGGTAATGGTGTTGCGGCGCCACACCCTACTGGCTATGAGTACGCCGCCGCAAGCGGCCTCTGGATGCCGCGGCGGCAACGGGTCCCTTGCCTCAATTCGGCCGTGAGCGGGTTGGATGTCCTTCGTCGTCATGAAATTCGGCGGCACGTCGGTCGCCAACCTGGAGCGCATCCGCAATGTTGCGCGTCACGTCAAGCGCGAGGTCGAGGCCGGCAACAAGGTGGCCGTCGTCGTCTCCGCCATGGCGGGCGTCACCAACCAGCTGGTGTCCTGGGTGCGGGAAGCCGCGCCTCTGCACGACGCACGCGAGTACGACGCGGTGGTTGCCACCGGCGAGCAGGTGACGGCAGGGCTCTTGGCCATCGTGTTGCAGTCCCTCGGCATCCCGGCACGGTCCTGGCAGGGCTGGCAGATCCCCATCGTCACCGACAACGCCCACGGCGCCGCACGCATCCGCGAAATTCCAGGCGAACGGGTGCGCGAGCGGCTGGAGAAGGGTGAGGTGGCCGTCATCACCGGCTTCCAGGGCTTGGAGCCCGAGCGCAACCGCGTTGCCACTCTGGGTCGCGGCGGCTCCGATACCAGCGCCGTTGCCGTGGCTGCCGCAGTGAAGGCGGATTTGTGCGACATCTACACCGACGTGGACGGCGTCTACACCGCCGATCCGCGCATCGTTCCCAAGTCGAGCCGCTTGCGCAAGGTCTCCTATGAGGAGATGCTGGAGATGGCCTCGCTGGGCTCCAAGGTGCTGCAGACGCGCTCGGTCGAGCTGGCCATGGTGCACAGAATGCCAGTGCGCGTCTTGTCGAGCTTCGTCGCCCCCGAGGCGCTGGAGCCCGTGAGGGTCGGCACCTGGGACGGTGTCGGCACCATCATTTGCGACGAGGACGAGATCGTGGAGCAGAGGGTCGTCAGCGGGATTGCCTACGCCAAGGACGAGGCGAAGATCACGCTCCTCAAGATGGCGGACAAGCCGGGCGTCGCCGCCGGCATCTTCGGTCCGCTGGCGGAAGCCAATATCAACGTCGACATGATCGTGCAAAATCTTTCTGCCGACGGCAAGTTTACCGACATAACCTTTACCGTGCAGGAGGCGGAGCTGCCGCGTGCGCTCCAGGTGCTGAAGTCCGTCCAGAAGCAGCTCGGCGCCTTCGATATCAAGAGCTCCAGCGACGTGGCCAAAGTTTCCGTGATCGGCATCGGCATGCGCAGCCACGCCGGCGTCGCCGCGCAGATGTTCAAGGCACTGGGCGAGAAGGGCATCAACATCCTCGCCATCTCTACGTCCGAGATCAAGATCAGCGTGTTGATAGACGCGGCCTACGCCGAGCTGGCAGTGCGTACCCTGCATAGCCTGTACGAGCTGGGCAAAGACTGATTCATGGCTTCCGGCAAGGCTACCTCGCCGGTCGACCGGCAGGCAGCAGCGGCCTGCGAAGGTGTCTACGTCCGGGGCGACGGCAGCCCCGGCGCACGAATCTCGGCGCAGCGAGAGCGTGGAACTGGCGGCGTTGTGTGATGCAGAACAAGGGTGGGGACGGAAGGATGCCTCCCAACGAACCGGCGCTGCGCGTCATCATGCGCCGGCTGCGGGAGATCATGGCCGAGCCGTCCGCCTCGGGGCAGGACCGGCTCGATAAGATCGTCAAGGTGATCGCCGGCCTGATGGTGGCCGAGGTCTGCTCGATCTACCTCCAGCGCCAGGACGGCTCGCTGGAGCTGTTCGCCACCGAGGGCCTGAACCAGAGCGCCGTCCACAAGACGCTCCTGAAACGCGGCGAGGGCCTTGTGGGGCTCTGCGCGGCCCTCGGCCAGCCCGTCAACGTGCCCGACGCGCAGAAGCACGCGGCATTCTCCTACCGGCCTGAGACCGGCGAGGAGATCTATCACTCGTTCCTGGCGGTGCCGATCCTGCGCGGCGGAGAGATCCTCGGCGTTCTTACCATCCAGAACAAGACCCACCGGGCGTACGTCGAGGAGGACGTGGAGGTGCTGCAGACGACGGCGATGGTGCTGGCCGAGCATCTCGTGACCGGGGCGGTCGCGGGAGCCAACACCGGCGCCGAGTTCAGCCGCGCCGTAGGCCATGTCGTGCAGGGCCAGCCGCTCACCGAAGGCCTGGCGCTCGGCCACGTCGTGCTGCACGACGCGCGCGTGGTGATCACAGAGATGCAGGCCAAGGACCCGGCGGAGGAGGAGCGCCGGCTCGAGGTCGCCATCTCCGAGCTGCAGGCCTCCATCGACGAGCTCCTTGAGCAGGACGTCCTGGGGGCCGACGGCGAGCATCGCGAGGTGCTGGAAGCCTACCGCATGTTCGCCCACGACCGCGGCTGGGTGAGGCGCATCCAGGAGGCGATCGGGCGCGGCATGACGGCCGAGGCGGCCGTCGAGCGGGTGCAGAACGATACGCGCGCGCGCATGCTGCGCCAGACCGACACGTACTGGCGCGAGCGGCTCAAGGACCTCGAGGCGCTGTCGGACCGTCTCCTGCGCGTGCTGTCCGGTGGCCACCATCAGCCCGGTGCGATCAGCGACCTGCCTCACAATGCCGTGCTGGTCGCGCGCAGCATGGGGCCGACGGACCTCCTGGACTACGACCGCCGGCACCTGCGCGGCCTGGTGCTGGAGGACTCCGGCCGCCAGAGCCACGTGGCCATCGTCGCCCGGGCGCTCGGCATCGCGGCCGTGGGCGATGCCCGCGGAGTGATGGAGCGCGTGGACCAGGGCAACCCGGTCATCGTCGATGCCGATAGCGGCGAGGTGCACATCCGCCCGTCCCCGGGCGTCATCACGGCCTATCGCGACAAGGCCCGGTTCCGCGCCCGGCGCCAGCGCCAGTACCGGGCGCTGCGCGACACCCCCGCGATGACAAAGGACGGGCGGCGCATCGAGTTGCACATCAATGCCGGACTGGAGATGGACGTGCCGCATCTGGCCGAGGCTGGCGCCGACGGCATCGGCCTGTTCCGCACCGAGCTGCAGTTCATGATCTCCTCGACGCTGCCGCGGCTGGAGCGGCAGACGCGGATGTACCGGACCGTCCTGGAGGGCGTCGGCGGCAAGCCCGTGGTGTTCCGCACGCTCGACGTGGGCGGCGACAAGATGCTGCCGTACCTGCGCCAGCCTACGGAGGAGAACCCGGCGCTGGGCTGGCGCGCTATCCGGCTGTCGCTGGACCGTCCGGGGCTCCTGCGCACCCAGGTGCGGGCGCTGCTGCGGGCAGCCGCGGGCCGGGAGCTGCGGCTGCTGCTGCCGATGGTGACAACGGTCGGCGAAGCCGACGCTGCGCGTGGGCTCGTGGAGCGCGAGGCCGACGTGCTGCAGCGCCGCGGCATCGCCGTGCCGGCCGCGGTGCGGCTGGGCGCCATGATCGAGGTGCCCTCGCTGCTCTACGATCTCGACGCCCTGATGCCGCGCGTCGATTTCGTCTCGGTCGGCAGCAACGACCTCATGCAGTACTTCTTCGCCGCCGACCGCAACAACACACTGGTTGCCGACAGATACGACGCCCTCTCGGTGGCCCCGCTCCGGGCGCTCGGTGCCATCGCCGAGGCGGCCAAGCGGCACGACCGCCCGCTCAGCCTGTGCGGCGAGATGGCCGGACGGCCGCTGGAGGCCATGGCCCTGATCGGCCTGGGGTATCGGTCCATCTCCATGTCTCCGGCCTCGATCGGCCCGGTCAAATCCATGGTGCTGAGCCTGGATACCAGGGTGCTCGAGCGGTGGCTGGATGAGCACATGCGGGCGGGCGGCGGCAGCCTGCGGGAGGGGCTGCAGCGGTTCGCCAAGGAGCAGGGCGTGGAAATCTGAGGCGGCCTCGCTCTCGCCGCAGATGACTGTTTTGACGGGGCTGGCGAGTTTGGTACACAGACCCATCGGGGAAACCGTTTGCGTTCGTCATGCGCATGAGGCAGCCGGGGGCAGGGCCGCGAGATGTCCCCTCGCAGGGGCCGTCTTTGCGCGTCCACGTCAATGGCGCACCCCCACCCGTTCCCCCGTTTACTCCCCCGCCCGGCCCGCCGTTTGCTCCTCCGCCGGGCGCTCCGTCGGGGGCACCGGGAGGCGACGCACAAATCGGGCAGATTTTCCGCAACATGCGCGCCACTCTGCAGGCCTCGCGCGAGTCCATTGCCCGGCGCCTGGCAACCACACCGGGCGTGATCGAGGACCTCGAGAACGGCTCGGTGGCCTCGCTGCCGCACTGGCGCGAGACCGTGCGCATCGTGCGCACCTATTGCGAGCTGTTGCGGCTCAATCCCGACCCGCTGCTGTGGCGCATCGATCAGCTCCTGCGCAGCGGGGGGGGAAAACCCGGTGCCGAGGAGGTGCCGACCCGCCCGCTCGCCCCTCCGCCGCTCGCCCTGCGCAAGCCGCCGCCGCCGCGCGAGCCGCAGCCGCGGCGTGGCGCCGGCGTCGGCAGGCTGCTGCTGCTCGCCACCCCGCCGGTCGTGGTGGCGGCCGCGACCAGCTTGGCGATCCTGGTGCCCGGCCCTATCTACGGGGCAATCTCTCTGTTGCCGGCCTCCGTCGCCAAACCCGCCCGCACCGGGTTGGACCTGCTCGTGCTATACTCGGCGCCGCAGCGCGACGGCCTCAGATGGATCGACGTCGGCGATCCGAGACTGCGCAAGGTTGACAAGGCGCGGACCAAGCCCCGATAGCCTCAACGCCGATTGCGCGCAGTCTCTTCGCGTTGACCGTTCTCTAGGCCCGACCCGGGCCCGACCCATGCACGTGTGCCAATGACTGCTCTGCCGCTGGAAAAGCTCGACAAGCTGGTGCAACGCTGGGAGGAGATCCAGGCGGAGCTGAACCGCGGCGCATCTCCCGCGAGCTACGCCCAGCTCACCAAGGAGTTTGCGGAGCTGCACCCGGTGGTGGAGAGCATCCGTACCCTGCGCAAGCTTGAGGACGAGCGGCGCGATCTCACCGATCTCTTGCGCGACTCGTCCGTGGAGGCCGGCTTGAGGGAGCTGGCTGAGGAGGAGCTGCAGCTGGTCGATCTGCGCCTCAGCGACGCGCGCGAGCAGCTGCGCGTGCAGCTGCTGCCCAAGGACGCCGCCGACGAGAAGAGCGCCATCCTGGAGGTGCGCGCGGGCACCGGTGGCGACGAGGCGGCTCTGTTCGCCGCCGACCTGTTCCGCATGTACACCCGCTATGCGGAGCAGCACGGCTGGAAGACCGAGATCATCGGCGTGTCGGAGAACGACCTCGGCGGCTACAAGGAGATCGTGGCGTCCATCTCCGGCCGGGGCGTGTTCGCCCGGCTCAAGTTCGAATCGGGCGTGCACCGCGTGCAGCGTATTCCCGTCACCGAGGCGGGCGGGCGCATCCACACCTCGGCGGCCACGGTGGCGGTGCTGCCGGAGGCCGAGGACATCGACGTGGAGGTCAAGCCCGAGGAGATCCGCATCGATACCATGCGGGCGGGCGGCGCCGGCGGCCAGCACGTCAACAAGACGGACTCCGCCGTGCGCATCACGCACCTGCCCACCGGCATCGTCGTGGTCTCTGCCGAGAAGTCGCAGCACCAGAATCGACGGCTCGCCATGCAGGTGCTGCGCTCGCGGCTCTACGAGATGGAGCGCGACAGGGCCGCCCAGTCGCGCGCAGCCCAGCGGCGTGGCCAAGTGGGCTCGGGCGACCGCTCGCAGCGCATCCGCACCTACAATTTCCCGCAGGGCCGCGTGACCGACCACCGCATCGGACTGACCCTGCACAGGCTGGACGAGGTGCTGGAAGGTACGGCGCTGGACGAGCTGATCGATGCGCTCGTCGCCCACAACCAGGCCGGCGAGCTGGCCGCCCTGAGCGAAGCATGAGCGACAATGCCGGAGCCGATCCGATCCTGGCCGGCGCCCCCTCGACGGCGGGCTCGGCCTTGCGCGAGTGGACAGCCCTGCTCGTACGCGCCGGCATCGAGGGCGCCGGCGGCGACGTGCGCCGGCTGATCGCCGCCGTGCTCGATGTGCCAGCGGCCAGGCTGCTGAGCGAGCCCGAGCGCGTGCTGACGCCGGCGCAGCTCGCCACCCTCTCCGGCTACGTGGCGCGGCGTGCGAGGCGAGAGCCGGTGTCGCGCATTCTGGGGCGGCGCGCCTTCTACGGGCGCACGTTCGCCATCTCTCCGGCCACGCTCGATCCCCGGCCGGAGAGCGAGACCCTGATCGAGGTCGCCCTCGGGGTCGCACGCCAGGAGGGCTGGGAGAGGCGCCGGCGGCGCATCCTGGACGTAGGCACGGGCTCGGGCTGCCTCCTGCTCACGCTACTCTGCGAGATGGAGGGCGCCCGTGGCATCGGCACCGATATCAGCCCGGCCGCGCTTGCGGTGGCCTGCGACAATGCGGACCGCCTAGGGGTATCGCAGAGGGCCTCCTGGCTGGTTGCCGACGGGCTTGAAACCGTGCCGGGCACCTTCCATATGCTGATCAGCAATCCTCCCTATGTGCGCACCAGCGAGATCGCGCATCTCGAGCCTGAGGTTTGCAAGTTCGATCCCGCGACGTCCCTGGATGGCGGAACCGACGGCTTGGACGTGTACCGGTCCCTGGCCCCGAGGCTGGCGCGGGTCGTTCCCGACGGCTGGGTCCTCCTGGAGGTCGGGTACGACCAGGCGGATGCGGTGATCTCGATCATAGCGAACAGCTTGGGTCAAGCTGTCGCAGACATGCGCGTTTACCGCGATGTGGCAGGGCAGCGCCGGTGTGTTGCTATGAGAACACGAGCTGGGACGCATGCATAGAAAGGCCTTGGATCTTGGCCGATGCCGGGCTAGGCTATTCGTCAGTGGAATCGACCGCCGCCGCGCCGGCCGTTTCTCGCAGAAGGGGCGCGGCGTTTGGACCGATGCGCAGCAGGTTGAATTGCTCGCAACAAGGCGACGTATCGTCAGCACCACTAGCCGCCCACGAGACGCAATGATGGCGTGACTTGCCGAGCCCTAGCGCCGTGGCTGCGCATGGGATCGGGGTGCGGAACTGGTCGAGGCCATTACTGCCCCCAGTGGGTCGCAAGCTCAAGCTTGTGAGCGACGAGCAGACTTGGAACGGGACGTTGCTCGAGAGTGCCAAAGTGTCCTCGGGTATGTCGACACGGGAGCTTGCCCGGCCGTTCCTTCTGCGGATAGAGACGATGATTCAGGTAGGACGGGAGCCCTTAAGTCAGTGAGGCAAGGACAACAGAACCGCCGCGGACGTGGCCGCAACAACAACAACAACCGCAAGGGTGGTCACCACAGCAATCCGCTGTCACGCAGCTTCGAGTCGAACGGCCCGGCCGAGAGGATCCGGGGCACTCCCGCCCACATTGCGGAGAAGTACCTCTCGCTGGCGCGCGACGCCCAGTCGTCGGGAGACACGGTGCTGGAGCAGAACTACCTCCAGCATGCCGAGCACTACACCCGCATCATCATGGCCTACCGCGACCAGTTCAACCAACAGCCGGGCGACGGGGCCAATGGCGGTGGCCACCGCATGCGCGGGCCGGCCGAGATGAGCGAGGGCTTGGACGAGCTCGGCGACGATGGCGAGGGCGACGAAGGCTTCCAGCAGCCGTTCATGCAGCCGGCGCCAGGGCAGCAGCCGCAGCCGCGTCCACAGGGCGAGCATCACGGGCGCCCAGAGCGGCACGATCAGCGGCATGACCAGCGTCACGATCAGCGGCAGGACCACCGCGGTGAGCGGCCCGACCGGCCCTTCCGCCGCGATCAGAACCGCTCCCGCTTCGGGGAGCGTGGCGAGCGTCCAGGCTTCGTGGACCGCGATCGCCAGCCCGAGGCGCGGGAGCCGCGTGGCGAGGCACGGCCCGAACTGCAGGAGCGAGCGCCGCAGGAGCGAGCGCCGGAGCAGGTGGCTGAGACCGCGGGCGAGCAGCAGCCGCGCCGCCGCGAGCGCTTCCAGCAGGTGCACGAGCAGCCGGAGTTCCTCCGCCGCCCGGTGCGCCGCGTGCGCAGTAGCGAGAACGGGGAGCCAAACAAGAGCGAGCCCAGCGGCGAATAGTCTGGAAGCCGCCTTGACCGCAAGCTGCGCCTCGAACCGCAGACTGCGTCACGGTTTCACTCCGGAGCTATGGGGATCGGCACGCTCCCGGCCACTCTGTCCG
Organism: Hyphomicrobiaceae bacterium; assembly: GCA_044868325.1. Lineage (GTDB taxonomy): Bacteria > Pseudomonadota > Alphaproteobacteria > Rhizobiales > Hyphomicrobiaceae > AWTP1-13. The sequence goes on along the minus strand of JBIOWI010000037.1, from coordinate 4,179 downwards.
TAAAAGGCCATAGCAGAGCCTGTCCGTTCGGCCATCGCGAGCGCGCTCGTGGCTGCGTAGTCGCCCCTCCAGTCGCATGCCGAGCTTCTCCATCAGACGCTGTGACCGCGCATTGCGCGTGTCCGTGGCGGCCCAGATCTTGGCGAGACCGAACGCTTCGAAGCCCCAATCTACTGTAGCCCAGACAGCTTCGGAGCCGATTCCCTTGCCCCAATGCGTTCGGCTGATGGCGAACCCAAGCATGGCGATGCTGTGCGCTTGGTCGACGTCGAGATTGACTGTGCCTATCACGGCTCCCTCAAGGACGACCGCGAAGGTAGGAGACACGTCCCACGGCTCCGCCATGTTTCGTGCGACAAACTCCTCGGCGTCCTGCCGCGTGAACGGTTGAGGTATGTGCGGGAGGTAGCGGCTGAACTCCGCATCGTCCCTGTACAGGAGCACGTCGTCGATGTCGCTTGAGCGAAATCGCCGGAGCACCAGCCGGTTCGTTCGGAGCTCGATGGCTTGAGCCATCAGTAGCCCTGTCACCCTCACCGGCCCTCCGGAGTCGAAACCGGAGTCCCGACGCTAATCGCCCCGCCGGTCGTCACCGTTGCATAGATGCCGAAATCCTGGTGGCCCCAGGTGCGCAGCAGCGCGGCGGGGATTGCCGTGTCACGTGCGCCGGTTTCCGGATCGACATTGGTGGCCGCGCAGCGTGTCGTGCGGGCGAACACCTTGAGCCGCGCCGGGCCGAGGCCGATCTCCCTGTCCACCCAGCCGAGCTCCGCCCACGGCGCCAGCCCCTCCACGTGGACGTTGGCGCGGAAGCGCAGCGGGTCCACCCTGCGGCCCAGGGTGCGCTCCAGCTCGCGCACGCTCGCCAGGTTGACGATGTGGATGCACTTGGCCGCCACGTCGGAGAAGCTGTGCCCGGGCGCCTGCACGATCTTGGGGGCCCCGCGCAGCTCCACCCTCATGTAGGCCGCCATGAACTGCTCGATCAGCTGGCGACCCAGTGCCGTGTCGAGCCCGCCCCGCACAACAGGCTTGCCGCCGCGCGAGATGGTGAGCGTGCGGGTCTCCTCGTCGAAGCTGCTCCTGAGGCTGGCCAGCCGCTCGTCGCGCATGAGCATCAGGAACGTGATCTTGGGCAGGTGGCGCGGCGCTTGCGGGTCGAACCGGCCGGGGCCGTTCTCGATGGCATAGGCGCGATCGAAGGGAAGGGTCTCGCCCGGCCTCAGCTCCACGGCCTGGAGCCGCTCCGGCGTCAGCCCCTTGATGGGGTAGCGGTAGATTGCGCTGACGCGCGGAGGCTCGCCCTCGGGCGTTTGCATGGGAGATCTCGTGGTTTTTCCTTACGAGCGGATAGCCTATCGAACCTTTTTGGCGCAATAGCGCCTCACTATATGAGCGGGAGATTCGGCCGCAGACGCCGGTTTCCGGGTCCGGCACCCGAGTCGAGACGACGATCCTGTCATACGACGGCGTCATCGTGCCCAGTCGGGGCGAGACGGCCGTGCCGAGGAGGGATGCCATGAATTTCGACATCTATACGGACCGCGCGCGGGGCTTCGTGCAGTCGGCCCAGAGCCTGGCCCTGCGCGAGGGCCACCAGCAGTTCGGCACCGACCACCTGCTGAAGGTCCTGATCGACGACCCCGAGGGCCTAGCCGCCCGCATCATCCAGAGCGCCGGGGGCCGGCCCGGCGACGCGCTGGCCGCCGTGGAGCGGGCGCTGGCGAAGCGCCCCAAGGTCTCGGGCGGCGGCGCCGGCCAGGTGTACCTGGCCCCCGAGCTGGCGCGTGCCTTCGACCAGGCCGAGAAGCTCGCCGCCAAGTCGGGCGACAAGTTCGTGTCCGTGGAGCGCCTGCTGCTGGCGCTGGCCATGGAGCCCTCCACCGAGGCCGGCCGCGCCCTCAACGAGGCCGGCGTGAACCCGACCTCGCTCAACCGCGCCGTCGAGGACCTGCGCAAGGGCCGCACCGCCGACAGCGCCTCGGCCGAGCAGGGCTACGACGCCCTCAAGCGCTACGCCCGCGACCTCACCGCCGCGGCGGCCGAGGGCAAGGTGGACCCGGTGATCGGCCGCGACGAGGAGATCCGCCGCACCATCCAGGTGCTGTCCCGCCGCACCAAGAACAACCCCGTGCTGATCGGCGAGCCCGGTGTCGGCAAGACCGCCATCGCCGAGGGGCTAGCCCAGCGTATCGTCAAGGGCGACGTGCCGGAGAGCCTGAAGGACAAGCGGCTGCTGGCGCTCGACATGGGCGCACTCATCGCCGGCGCCAAGTACCGCGGCGAGTTCGAGGAGCGGCTCAAGGCCGTGCTCAGCGAGGTTCAGGCCGAGGGCGGGCGCATCATCCTGTTTATCGACGAGCTGCACACCATCGTCGGCGCCGGCAAGGCGGAGGGCGCCATGGACGCCGGCAACCTGCTGAAGCCCGCCCTGGCCCGCGGCGAGCTGCACTGCGTCGGCGCCACCACCCTCGACGAGTACCGCAAGCAGATCGAGAAGGATGCCGCCCTGGCCCGGCGCTTCCAGCCCGTGTTCGTGTCCGAGCCCACGGTGGAGGACACCATCTCGATTCTGCGCGGCCTCAAGGAGAAGTACGAGCAGCATCACGGCGTGCGCATCACGGATTCGGCCCTGGTGGCGGCGGCCACCCTCTCCAACCGCTACATCACCGACCGCTTCCTGCCCGACAAGGCCATCGACCTAGTCGACGAGGCGGCCTCGCGGCTCAAGATGGAGATCGACTCCAAGCCCGAGGAGCTGGACGCCATCGACCGCGACCTGATGCAGATGAAGATCGAGCGCGAGGCCCTGCGCAAGGAGAGCGATGCGGCCTCGAAGGACCGCCTGGCGCGCCTCGACAAGTCCATCGCCGACCTGGAGGAGAAATCCAAGACGCTCACGGCGCGCTGGGAGAGCGAGAAGCGGAAGCTGGGCTCGGCGCAGAAGCTCAAGGTGGAGCTGGACCAGCGCCGCACCGAGCTGAACCAAGCGCAGCGCCGGGGCGACTTCACGCGCGCCGGCGAGCTGGCCTACGGCATCATCCCGGGGCTGGAGAAGAAGCTCAAGGAGCTGGAGGCCGGCGAAGGCAAGAGCGCCATGGTGGAGGAAGCCGTCACGCCCGACCATGTGGCGGCCATCGTCTCGCGCTGGACCGGCATCCCGGTGGAGCGCATGCTCGAAGGCGAGCGCGACAAGCTCCTGCGCATGGAGCAGGAGCTCTCCAAGCGCGTCATCGGCCAGCGCGAGGCGGTGGAGGCCGTCTCCACAGCCGTCAGGCGTGCCCGCGCTGGCCTGCAGGACCCGAACCGGCCGATCGGCTCGTTCATCTTCCTGGGGCCCACCGGCGTCGGCAAGACCGAGCTCACCAAAGCGCTGGCCGCGTTCCTGTTCGACGACGAGCAGGCCATGGTCCGCATCGACATGAGCGAGTACATGGAGAAGCATGCGGTGGCCCGCCTGATCGGTGCGCCGCCGGGCTACGTCGGCTACGAGGAGGGCGGCGCCCTCACCGAGGCGGTGCGCCGCCGGCCTTATCAGGTCGTGCTGTTCGACGAGATCGAGAAGGCGCACCCGGACGTGTTCAACGTGCTCCTGCAGGTGCTGGACGACGGCCGCCTCACCGACGGCCAGGGCCACACGGTGGACTTCAAGAACACCCTGATCGTCATGACCTCCAACATCGGCTCGGAGTATCTCGCCAGCCAGAAGGAGGACGAAGATACCGACGTGGCGCGGCCCTACGTCATGGCCGAGCTGCGCACCAAGTTCCGGCCCGAGTTCCTGAACCGCATCGACGACATCATCCTGTTCCACCGCCTCCGGCGCGATCAGATGGTCGCTATCGTCGACATCCAGATCGGCCGGCTGCGGAGGCTCTTGGCCGACCGCAAGCTCAAGCTGGAGCTGGACGACGACGCCCGCACCTGGCTCGCCAACCGCGGCTACGACCCGACCTACGGCGCCCGCCCCCTGAAGCGCGTGATCCAGAAGTCGGTGCAGGACCCGCTGGCCGAGCAGATCCTGGCTGGCCGCATCCGGGACGGCGACACGGTGCGCATCACCGTGCGCGGCGGCGCCCTGGTGGTGAACGGCGAGGCGGTGAAAGAGGCGGCGTAGGTGTCAGACCCACTGGGGCTGACACCATAGCTCCAATGCCGGTCGCGTAAACGGTGTCAGAC
>JBIOWI010000036.1:0-2149 GCA_044868325.1 Hyphomicrobiaceae bacterium | reverse complement strand
CTGCTTGCCCTTCTTTGGAGCGACCCACCTACACTCTGCTGCCTTTCCCTTGCAGGTCTTCTCGTCGAGGCCCTTGCAGAGTGAGGAGGCCTTCGGCGGCGTCTTCTTGGCATCCTGCGCCGTGGCTTCGAAGCCCGGCACCAGGAGCGCCGCGAAGACCGCCGCCGCGCTCACGCCCACCCAACTGCCCCCGTTGATCTTCATGCGATGCACTCCCATCTCACAGGAGCGCACAGTAGCATGGTGTAGACTGATGTCAAGCGGTCAGATCATCCGTACATACTGTCAATGTCTCGAAGCCGTTGCCAGCGCCTGCTCAAGCCGGTCGTCGCCCCAGAACAGCTCGCCCCTGGTTAGAAAAGAGGGAGCGCCGAAGACACCGAGCTCCTGGGCCTCCTCCGTCAGCTGGCGCAGGCGCTGCTTGTTGTCGTCCGTGGCGGAGCGCGCGAGCAGCGCGTCGGCATCGAGGCCCAAGCGGGTCAGGATGGCCAGAAGCGCCCGCTTGTCCCCAATGTCGGCGCCTTGCGCGAACTGCGCCTCGTAGACGGCGCGGGTGAAGGCGACGCCCCAGCCCTCGGCGTGGCCGATGATGGCCAGGCGCGCTGCATGCAGGCTGTTCTGCGGAAAAGGGGACGGGAGCCTGAAGGGCAGGCCGCGCTCCGCCGCCAGCCGCTCCATGTCGCGGACCATATACTTGCCCTTGGCCGGGTAGATGTTGAACGGCGACGTGTCCCAACCCTGGGCGCGGAAGATCGGGCCAAGCAGCAACGGCTTCCAGATAACCTGCACCCCGGCCGATTTGGCCAGCGCCTCGATGCGCATGGCGGAGAGGTAGGAATAGGTGGAGGCGAACTCGTACCAGAACTCCAGCCGTGGACTCGATATGCGCGTCATCCGTCGCCTCCCGTCACGGGCTACGCCACAACGCCTTGCCCAGACAGCGTTCTTGCCTATAGTGCGCCGCGATTTTCCATCCCGGCAAGAAGGTTACGCTCCATGCCCGCCCACAAGCCCGCCTTGGGCGCCAAAGGCACGGTCAAGAAGGTGGTGCTCGCCTATTCGGGCGGCCTCGACACCTCGATCATCCTGAAGTGGCTGCAGGAGACCTACGGCTGCGAGGTGGTCACCTTCACGGCCGACCTCGGCCAGGGCGAGGAGCTGGAGCCGGCCCGGCGCAAGGCCGAGCTGCTGGGCATCAAGCCGGAGAACATCTTCATCGAGGACCTGCGCGAGGAGTTCGTGCGGGACTACGTGTTCCCGATGTTCCGCGCGAACACGGTGTACGAGGGCGTGTACCTGCTGGGCACCTCCATCGCCCGCCCGCTGATCGCCAAGACGCAGATCGAGATCGCCCGCAACGTCGGCGCCGACGCCGTCTCCCACGGCTCCACGGGCAAGGGCAACGACCAGGTGCGCTATGAGCTCAGCTACTACGCCCTGGAGCCCTCCATCAAGATCATCGCGCCCTGGCGGGAATGGAGCTTCAAGAGCCGCGAGCAGCTCATCGACTTCGCCGAGAAGCATCAGATTCCCATCGCCAAGGACAAGCGCGGCGAGGCCCCGTTCTCGGTCGATGCCAACCTGCTGCACTCGTCCTCCGAGGGGAAGGTGCTGGAGGACCCGGCCGTCGAGCCGCCGCCCTACGTCTACCAGCGCACCGTCTCGCCGATGGAGGCGCCCGACAAGGCGACCGAGGTCACCATCGGCTTCCGGAAGGGTGACGCCGTGAGCCTCGACGGCAAGCCGCTGTCTCCGGCGACCCTGCTCGCCCGCCTCAACGACCTCGGCCGCGACAACGGCGTCGGCCGTCTGGACCTGGTGGAGAACCGCTTCGTCGGCATGAAGTCGCGCGGGGTCTACGAGACGCCGGGCGGCACCATCCTGCTGGCGGCGCACCGGGCGATCGAGTCGATCACGCTCGACCGTGGGGCCTCCCACCTCAAGGACGAGCTGATGCCGCGCTATGCGGAGCTGATCTACAACGGCTTCTGGTTCTCGCCCGAGCGCGAGATGCTGCAGGCGGCCATCGACAAGAGCCAGGAGCACGTGGAAGGCGAGGTGCGCCTCAAACTCTACAAGGGCAACGTGATCGTCACCGGCCGGGAGAGCACCAAGTCGCTCTATTCCTCCACCCTCGTCACCTTCGAGG
>JBIOWI010000035.1:0-9732 GCA_044868325.1 Hyphomicrobiaceae bacterium | reverse complement strand
AACCATTCGCCACTCGCCACTCGCCATTCGCCCCGATCTCGCCTCATGCTGACCTCCTGTCGAATGCGGCGCTATCCGGGTCCGCTCCTTCGCGGAACACGCCCCGGGATCAGCGCTGCTGCCTTCCCAACTCCTGGATCATGCGGTCGTTGAGCGCGTCGAAGTCGCTCTTGAGCTTCGTGCACTCCGCCTCCGGGCCGCGGCACACGATCCCGGTGGGGATGTCGATGACGCCGCGCCGCTCTACGACCCGACGACACACTGCGGCCGGATGGGCCGGGTGCGCAGGCAGCGTGAAGCTCCAGAGCGTACCGTCCGCACCGTTCTCCAGTGCTATGTAGTGCTCGCTGCGGCGCATCTCGCGCAGCCGGCTGTCCTTCGCCAGGCGCTCATAGAGCGCCTGCGGCTCGGCCTTCGGCTCGCCGCACAGGCTGTCGCCGGAGGCGGCCGGCTGCGCCTCGGCCCGCGGCAGAGCGCCCGGCGCAACGATGGCCAGGAGGAGCAGACACGAGACCAGGAGCCAACGCTGCATCCGCCGATCCAATCGATTGTCCTGACGAGACACGCGCCGTCAGCCCGCGAGCCGCGCCTCGATGGCGGCCAGCGCCGCGGCGGCCTTGGAGCCGTCGGGGCCGCCGGCCTGGGCCATGTCCGGCCGGCCGCCGCCGCCCTTGCCGCCCAGCGCCTCGGCGCCGGCGCGCACCAGGTCCACCGCGCTGATGCGCCTTGTGAGGTCGTCGGTGACGCCCACGGCAAGGCCCGCCTTGCCGTCGTCGGTGATGCCGACGATGGCGACGACACCCGAGCCCACCTGCTTCTTGCCGTCGTCGACCAGCCCGCGCAGGTCCTTGGGGTTCAGCCCCTGGACGGAGCGCGCCAGCAGCTTGATGCCGCCGACCGCGCGGATCGGCGCGCCATGGGACGCTCCTGGGGGCGTATCTGGGCCGCCGACAGCCTGCCCGTTGCGCTGCGGTGCGCTGCCGCCGAGGGCGAGCTGACGCTTGGCGTCGACGAGCTGGCGCTCGAGCTGCTTTCTCTCCTCCTGCAGGGCCTTGACGCGCTCGACGACATCCTCGGGCCTGGTGCGCAGCACCCCGGACAGCTCGCGCACACGAGCGTCCTGCTGCGCCAGATATGCGCGGGCGCCCTCGGCGGTCAGCGCCTCGATCCGCCGCACACCGGCGGAGCTGGCGCTCTCTGCAACGACCTTCACCAGCCCGATGTCGCCGGTGCGGGCCACGTGCGTGCCGCCGCACAGCTCCACCGACCAGGGCTTGTTCGCCTTGGGGCCGGTCTTGGGGGCAGTCTTGGGGTCAGCCTGGCCGACCCCCATGGAGACGACGCGCACCTCCTCGCCGTATTTCTCGCCGAACAGCGCCATGGCCCCGGTCTCCAGCGCGTCCTCCAGTGCCATCAGCCGGGTGGTGACGGACGAGTTCTGCACCACGTAGGCGTTGGCCATGTCCTCGACCGCGGCCAGCTCCTCGGCGCTCATGGGCTTGGTGTGCGAGAAGTCGAACCGCAGCCGGTCCGGCGCCACCAGCGAGCCCTTCTGGGCAACGTGGGTGCCAAGCACCTGCCGCAGGGCCTCGTGCAGCAGGTGGGTGGCCGAGTGGTTCGCGCGCGTGGCCGTGCGCCGGGCACGGTCCACGGTCAACGCCGCCGCCATGCCCGGCTTGAGCGAGCCCTTCTCCACCTTACCGAAGTGCACGATGAGGTCGCCCAGCCGCTTCTGCGTGTCGGTGACGCGGAACAGCGCCCCCTTCGGCCCCTCGATGACGCCCCGGTCGCCCACCTGGCCGCCGGACTCGCCGTAGAACGGCGTCTGGTTCAGCACCAGCGCCGCCTCGTCGCCGGCCTTGAGGCTCTTCACCTCCTTGCCGTCCTTGACGATGGCCTTCACCTCGCCCTCGGCGGTCTCGGTCTCGTAGCCCAGGAAGTCGGTGGCGCCCACCCTCTCCTTCACCTCGAACCAGACGGTCTCGGTGGCGGCCTCGCCTGAGCCCTTCCACGCCTTGCGTGCCTTGTCCTTCTCGGCCTCCATGGCGGCCTCGAAGGCCTCCGTATCGACCTTGATGCCGCGCAGCTTGAGCGCGTCCTGCGTCAGGTCCAGCGGGAAGCCGTAGGTGGAGTAGAGTTTGAAGGCGGTGTCGCCGGAGAGCGCCTCGCCCTTCTTGAGGCCGCGGCTCGCCTCGTCGAGCAGGCCGAGGCCGCGCTCCAGGAGCGAGCGGAAGCGCGTCTCCTCCAGCTTCAAGGTCTCGCCGATCAGCGCCTGCGCGCGGCCCAGCTCCGGGTAGGCCTCGCCCATCTCGTGCACCAGTGCCGGCACCAGCCGGTGCATCAGCGGCTCCTTCGCGCCCAGGATATGGGCGTGCCGCATCGCGCGCCGCATGATGCGGCGCAGCACGTAGCCACGGCCGACGTTGGAGGGCAGCACGCCCTCGGCGATCAAGAAGCTCGTCGAACGGAGGTGATCGGCGATCACGCGGTGCGACGCCAAGTGCTCACCTCTCGCCGGAACGCCGGTAGCCGCCTCGGAGGCCTCGATCAGCGCCTTGAACAGGTCGATCTCGAAGATCGAGTGCACCCCCTGCAGGATGGTCGTCGTGCGCTCCAGTCCCAAGCCGGTGTCGATCGACGGCCTGGGCAGGTCCACCCGATCGCCGGGGCCGCGGTGCTCGTACTGCATGAAGACGAGGTTCCAGAACTCCACGAACCGGTCGCCGTCCTCGTCGGGGCTGCCCGGCGGCCCCCCGGCAACCTTGTCGCCCTGATCGAAGAAGATCTCCGAGCAGGGGCCACACGGGCCGGTATCGCCCATCGCCCAGAAGTTGTCGGAGGTGGAGATACGGATGATCTTGTCGTCCGGGAAGCCCGCCACCTTCTTCCAGATGCGGTAGGCCTCCTCGTCGTCGTGGTAGATGGTGACGAGCAGGCGCTTCTTGTCGAGGGCGAAGACCTTGGTGACGAGCTCCCAGGCGAACGGGATCGCCGCCTCCTTGAAGTAGTCGCCGAACGAGAAGTTGCCGAGCATCTCGAAGAACGTGCCGTGCCGGGCGGTATACCCCACGTTGTCGAGGTCGTTGTGCTTACCACCCGCGCGCACGCACTTCTGGGCGGTTGTGGCGCGCGAGTAGGCCCGCTTCTCCTGGCCGGTGAAGACGTTCTTGAACTGCACCATTCCGGCCGAGGTGAACATCAAGGTCGGGTCGTTGCGCGGCACCAGCGGCGACGAGGCCACCACCTCGTGGCCGTTCTTGGCGAAGAATTCCAGAAAGGTCGACCTGACCTGGTTGACGGTCGTCATGGGCGTGCTCAGTGGGATTTTTGCTGGCGCTCCTTCTAGCTATGACGGCGGCGCATGTCCACCAATGCGGTCCGTAGGGCAGCGGCATTGCGCCGAGCCAACCTCGCATTGGCGCGCCAGCTGGGGTGATGGCGCACCGGAGCAATCGGGCTCCGCACGATTGTGCCCTGCGCTCGCGCCGGCACTGCGCCGAGAGCATAGAGCGCCCCGCATTCTCTCCCCTACCTGCCGACAAAAGATCCGTTGCGGTTTCAGCCTGTTGCCGCCCTGGCATGGCTCGCTGTCGGGAACAGTGGAACCAGCGGGTTGCCGGCACCGAAGAAGGAGTGGGAAAGGTCACGCGACTCCGGGCTCCAGCTATCCCGCTCGTGAAGTGCGACATCTGTGAACTCGGGATAGGCTTTGGAGGGGCTGGGCTGCCTGCTTTACGCCGAGCAAGCGCGGGAGGAACCTATGACAACGCTGAAAGCCGTGAAAGTCGCCCCCAAGGGAATGGGTCTCAACGATTTCGTCGCCCATCGGGAGGGCTATTTCGCCGCAGAAGGACTCGATGTCGAGTTCGACTGGAAGACGTTCCGCGGCACCCAGTCGAGCTGGAAGGGCCTCGAATACTTCCAACGCCCGCAGGACCGGCCTTACACCCAATCCAAGGAGGATGTGATCCAGGGTGCCTGCGCATGGGGCACGGTCTGCAATGCGAGCGCCGGCATGGGGCGCATCGTCCGCGAGGGATACGGCGTTTCGCCCTGGGCAATCTTCGTTCGACCCGATTCATCCATCACGCGACCGGAGGATCTCGCCGGTGTGCCGGTCGCCGTCGGCCTGCGCGCCGGCAGTCATTTCAACGTGCCCTATCGCCTCGAGCGGTATCTGCCGCTCGACCAGATCAAGATCGTGAACACGGGTGGCTTCGGTGCACGGCTTCAGGCGCTGCTCGACAAGGAGGTGGAGGCCGCCAGCCTGCTCCCGCCTCAGATCGCGATGGCTGAGCAGTTGGGGCTTCGCAAGATCATGGAAGATGAGTTCCACACCATCTGGTGGGTGCCAGCGAACGCCGAGCCAGCGGTGGTCAGCGGCTACATGAAGGCGCTGGCCGGCGCCGAGGCCGCGCTTACGGCCGATCTGCCGAGGTATCTCAATCTCTGGGAGCTTGCCGTCCCACCCGAGTTTCGGGATCGCGCTTGGGACTATACGAGGTTCGGCCGCGGCGAGCGTTTCGTGCATCGTCCCATCCCGCAGGCCGAGTTCGCGGAGATCATGGCTCAGGTCAAGCGCTGGGGGCTCGACCAGCACCTGAAGGAACGCGACATCGAGCGGCTGATCCACGCACCGACCGCGTGAAACGCCCTCCTGTCCGCAATCCGACTCCAGGAGCGCGCGAGGGCGATCGAAGGCCGACAACACATCACGGCACAGGGCGCCAACTGCTGGCGCACTGGCACCATGGCGTAGGACTCGCCCTCTCCGCCGCGTGCCGGCTCACGCCGGCAACTGCGCCGACGGCGTGGAGCGCGAGATCGCCAGCTCCTCCTCGCTCATGTCGGTCGGCACGTTGGCGAACAACGGCGTGGAGAGATAGCGCTCGCCCGTATCGGGGAGCATGGCGAGGATGGTGGAGCCCTGCGGCGCCTCCGCCGCAATGTGCAGCGCCCCGGCGAAGGTGGCGCCCGAGGAGATGCCGACGAAGATCCCTTCCTTGGCCGCCAGCTCCTGGCTCATCCGCAGCGCCTCCGCTCCCGGCACCGGCACGATGCGGTGGATGAGCTTCATGGCTACCGCGTCGCCGGCGATCTTCGGGATGAAATCCGGCGTCCAGCCCTGCATGGGATGCGGCTTGAAGGCCGGGTGCGCCGCCGCCGGCGAGCCGTCCGGATGGCGCGCCTGCTCGATTCCGCTCGCCAGGAGCTGCGCATCCTCCGGCTCGCACACGACGATCTTCGTGTCAGGCCGCTCCCTGGCAAGCACCCGCGCCACGCCCTTGAGCGTGCCGCCGGTGCCGTAGCCCGTCACCCAATAGTCGAGCCGCTCGCCCTTGAAGTCCTCCACGATCTCGCGTGCCGTGGTGCGCGAGTGGAAATCCGGGTTGGCCTCGTTCTCGAACTGCCGCGTCAGGAACCAGCCATGGGCCTTGGCCAGCTCGATTGCCTTCACCACCATGCCGAAGCCGCGCTGCGCCTGCGGGGTCAGCACCACCTTGGCGCCCAGGAAGCGCATGAGCCTGCGGCGCTCCACGCTGAACTGCTCGGCCATGGTCACGACCAGCGGATAGCCCCTCTGCGCGCACACCATGGCGAGCCCGATGCCGGTGTTGCCGCTGGTGGCCTCCACCACCGTCTGGCCGGGTTTGAGCTCGCCCGCCTTCTCCGCTGCCTCGATGATGCCCAGTGCCAGGCGGTCCTTCACCGAGCCCAGCGGGTTGAACGCCTCGACCTTGACGAGCAGGTTCACACCCGGCGGGGCCAGCCGGTTGATCTTCACCACCGGCGTGTTGCCGACCGTGCCCAGGATGCTGTCGAAGCGCACCACGCGGCTCTCCTATGTCTCGTTTTTGTCTCGTTCGGTGCGGGCCAAACTGGCGACCGAGCGAATGCGTGTCAAAGCCTTTGCGGGCTCCCCAGTCAGCGCCGGCGGAAACCAGGAAAACCCCGGATGGCCGCGGGACGCGGTTGCGGCCAAGAGTCTTGCCCGAGAGGCGTTCCATAAGTCGCATTATAGGAGTCTGGCCAATGGCCCGCTCCACGGGCCGGTGCTTCCGCACGGTCGGTCGCCGGCTGAGGACAATGGCGACGGCGGCGGTCGCTGCGGCCTGTCTCGTGCCTGCCGGTCTTGCCCAGCAACTGGCCCAGCAACAGGAGGCGCCCGCCGCAATCGTCGCAGCGCAGATCCGCTCCCAGGGCTACGCCTGCAGTGCGCCTGTCTCCGCGACGCGCGACCGGCAGGCCTCCAGGCCGAACGTCGCCGTGTGGGTCCTGCGCTGCCAGAACGCGCGCTACCGCGTCCGGCTGGTGCCGGATATGGCCGCGCAAGTCACCCAGCTCGAGTGAGCCGGGAGACGGAGCCGCCGTTGAGCCAACGTCGGACCCGCATTCACCGGGCAGGTCAGGCTTGGCCGACGGCGGCTCCGTTCGCTTCAGCGCTGCGCGCGCCGCGCCGCTTCACGCAGCGATCACCACCTCGCCCACCTGCACGTTGCCGTCGGCCAGCACCCGCGGCTTCAGGCCGAGCGCCTGCGCCCGGTCCTCGATATCCGGATGTGAGCTGAACACCGTGCCCGTGCGGCGGAAGATCAGGAACGGCCGCCAGCGGCTCAGCGCGTGGTGGATGCGCGCGAGCCCCGTGATCAGCGCCACCCGCCCATCCCAGCCGGCAATCTGCACAGCGCCCACGTCGGCCAGGTACTCGCGCGACCTGGAATGCGCCGCGGCCAGCAGCTTGTAGAGCCCGTGCGTCAGCCACAGCACGCCCCAAGTCGCCGCCAGGTAGACCAGCACACGCCAGCCGTACGTGAAAAGATCGTAGGCCATCGTTGTGACGATTACCCACTTCTGGATGGCGATGGCGCTGTTGCCGGCGCCGATAGCCACGCCGGCTACCACGTCGAGGTGCTTGATGTGGCTCAGCTCGTGCGCGGTGACGTAGGTCTCCTCCGCATCGGTCAGCGTCTCGACGATGTCGCCGACCACGATCACCTTGGGGCCGGAGAGGATGCTCTGCGTCGCCGCGGCATTGAGAACGCGCCCCATGCCGCGCAGCACGATCAGCGTAGGGGGACGCACGCCCGCCTGCTCGGCAAGGCGCTTCAGGCGCGCCTGGAACTCCGGGTACTCGTCAGGCTTGGCCTTGTAGCGCCAGATCAGCATGAAGCCGCCCACCTCCAGCGTGAGCCAGGCGACGAGGAGCGACCACCAGCCGAAGGAGAAATACTGCGCGAACACGCGCTGATCGTAGTCGCTCTGCACGAAGCCCTGGCCGAACAGGAAATCGTGCGTGTAGCGCACGAGTGTCGGCTGCAAGAGGAAGATCGCCACCATGGCGGCGAGCGCCAGCCAGGTGACGAGCGCCTGCCGCGCGACGTGCCACCGCAACTGCGGCACCGATGACCACAACATGTCTGTCCTCCCTGGTTGGGTAGCCTCGCCTGGCCGCCTGCCGGTCGCGCGGATCCGCACCGACACCAGCCAGCTGCCGAGTGCTGCCGATGGCGCTTCCTCCCGATGCCCGATGCAGACTAATAGTGAAGCCCAACTGCGGCTGCTCCAAGGAAAGCCCGGCCACACGCCGGTTTCCCTCGCTGCTATGGCGCCCGCGCGATTCGACGTGCGCGCTCCTCACCGCGGTTGCGCAGGGGCCTCTCCTGCCGCGCGAAGGCTGCGCAAGGCCGGATCGAGGGTTGAATCGGCCCGATTTCATGCATATTTCCGCAAAAACAGGCTGGTTTTGCGCGTTCCACCTATGCTAGGCGCTGACTCATCGTTTCCAGAGGGAGACTGCCAATGGCCGCTAACTCGACGACAAAAGCCGCGAAGGTGGAGACCGTCACCTTGCGCCAGCTTGCCGAGACCCTGTCGAACAACCACGACCTGCCCAAGAAGCAGGTGATGGGCATGCTCGAGGACATGGTCGGCACCATCACCAAGCACTTGAAGAAGGGTGTGCGCATCCGCATCGGCGGCCTGGGCATCCTGCAGGTGCGCAAGCGCCCGGCGCGCATGGGCCGCAACCCTGCCACCGGCGAGGCCATCAAGATCAAGGCCAGCAAGAAGGTCGCCTTCCGTCCGGCCAAGGAGCTGAAGGAGGCGGTCTGACGGGCACGAGCCCGACCTGTGGCTGCGGCCGCATCGCTCCGCCGGCGCATGCCTCGCTCGCTACGCGGCAGGCTGCGCCCGGCAAACCTCCGTGCAGGTGAGATGATGAGTGGCGCCGTGGTGAGCGACGGGTTCCGCACATACAATGCGACGGAATCGTAGGGTGCAAGAGGGGCGTTGCCCGTAGTGCACCGATCGCCACCTCGTAAGGCCGCGCCTGCCATCGGTGCGATGCGCTTCGCTTATCGCACCCTACGGCTTTCGCAGCCTTGCCCAGTACTCAAGCCGCTTCTTGATCTCTGCCTCGAAGCCGCGTCCGGGCGGGTCGTAGAGCTGCCGGGGCGGCATGCCGTCGGGGAAATAGCTCTGGCCCGAGAACGCCTCCGGCGTGTCGTGGTCGTAGGCGTAGCCCGCGCCGTAGCCCTCCTCGCGCATGAGCTTCGTCGGCGCGTTGAGGATGTGCTTAGGCGGCGCGAGGCTGCCGCCCTCCCTGGCCGCGCGCATGGCGGCGCCGAAGGCCGTGTAGGCCGCATTCGACTTGGGCGCGGTTGCGAGATAGACCACCGCCTGCGCCAGCGCCAGCTCGCCCTCGGGGCTGCCCAGGAAGTCGAACACGTCCTTGGCGGCCAGCGCCTGCACCACCGCCTGCGGGTCGGCCAGCCCGATGTCCTCGATGGCCATGCGGACCAGCCGGCGGGCGATGTAGAGCCGGTCCTCGCCGCCGTCCAGCATGCGCGCCAGCCAGTAGAGCGCTGCATCCGGGTCGGAGCCGCGCACCGACTTGTGCAGCGCGCTGATCAGATTGTAGTGGCCGTCGCGCGACTTGTCGTAGAGCGGGGCGCGCCGCTGCACCAGCCTGGTAAGCGCGTCCCGGTCGAGTGGCCCAACGTCTTGGCCTGGACCGGCAGGAACGGCGGCGTGGATCTCCTCGGCCATGTTGAGCGCCGTGCGCCCGTCGCCGTCGGCCATGGCGACGAGCGCGGTACGTGCCTCCGCGTCCAGCGGCAGCGCCCGGCCCGCCTCGGCCTCGGCGCGGGCCAGCAGCCGCTCCAGAGCGGCCTCGTCGAGGCGATGGAACACCAGCACCACCGCGCGCGAGAGCAAGGCGCCGTTCAGCTCGAATGACGGGTTCTCCGTGGTGGCGCCCACCAGCGTGATGGTGCCGTCCTCCATGTAGGGCAGGAAGCCGTCCTGCTGTGCCCGGTTGAAGCGGTGGATCTCGTCGATGAAAAGCAGAGTGCCCTTGCCGGTCTGCCGCCGCCCCTTGGCGCGGTCGAACGCCTTGCGCAGGTCCTGCACGCCCGAGAAGATGGCGGAGAGCTGCTCGAAGGCCAGGTGCGTCGCATCCGCCAGCAGCCGCGCCGCCGTGGTCTTGCCCGAGCCCGGCGGCCCCCACAGGACCATGCTCTGCAGCCGCCCGCTCCTGAGCATGCGCGTCAGCGTGCCTTCGGGGCCGACCAGATGATCCTGGCCCACCACCTCGGCGAGCGTCTTCGGCCGCAGCCGGTCGGCGAGGGGGCGTGGCGCCTCCTCCTCCATTCCGGCGGCCTGGAACAGGTTGGTCATGCCCCGATCATAACGGGGCCGGTCTGCGAAAGCGAACGCGGCCGCGGCTTCAGC
>JBIOWI010000034.1:0-5125 GCA_044868325.1 Hyphomicrobiaceae bacterium | reverse complement strand
TAGGGTGGGGGGGAATCCCCAACCTCAAAGGGAGTGGCTCCCCCCACCCCTAACCCCTCCCCACAAGGGGGAGGGGAATCCCGCCCGTGCTGTGGCGAGGTATGAGTCTTCGACGGCTGCGGGTCGTGGATCGCTCCCGGGTGAGGCAGCAACTGAATGACGCCGCTCGTCCTCATCCACGGCATCGGCGCGGACGGGCGCATGTTCGACCCCGCTATCGAGCGGCTGCAGGATTGCGCCCGCATCGTCGTCTGGAACCTGCCCGGCTATGGCGGCAAGCCGCTCGGCGGCTCGCTGACGTTCCCCGGTCTCGCCGCCGCACTCGCCGCCGATCTCGATGCCCTCGGCATCGGGCGCGCGGTCCTGCTCGGCCATTCCATCGGCGGCATGGTGGCGCAGGAGCTGGCTGCCACGTTCCCTCATCGCGTGCGCGCCCTGATCCTGTCGGCGACCACGGAGGTGTTCGGCAGTCGCGACGGCTCGTTCCAGCGGGAGTTCGTTGCGGCGCGGCTCGGCCCTCTCGATGCCGGCCAGACCATGGCGCGGATGGCGGCGGAGGCCGCACCACGCCTCGTCGGCTCGGCAGCAGCCCCGGAGGCGGTGCCGGCGCTGGCGAGACTCATGTCGGAGATACCCGAGCCGGCCTTCCGCGCCGCCATTCAATGCCTCGTCACCTTCGACCGCCGCGGCGATCTCGCCCGCATCGCCGTGCCGACCCTGCTGGTCGCCGGCGAGGAGGACGCCAACGCGCCGCTCAAGACCATGAAGCGCATGGCCGAGGCGATCCCCGGTGCCCGCCTGGAGGCGCTGGGGGGCATCGGCCATCTCGCCCCGCTCGAGTGCCCCGGGCGCTATGCCGAGATCGTGCGGCAATTCCTGGCCGACCTGCCGCGAGAGAGCCCTGCATGACCATCGCGAACCTCGACAAGGTCGACCTCGACGCGCCGATGTTCGATCCGGCCGCGTTCGGCATCGGCGAGGAGGAGGCCGCTCTCAACGCCCTGGCGCGCCGCCTCGGCAAGGCCCGCTTCGGCCCACGCGCGGCCGAGTATGACCGCGACGCCCGCTTCCCCACCGAGAACTACGACGACATGCGCGAGGCCGGCCTGCTGCGCCTGTGCGTGCCCAGGGAGCACGGCGGCCTCGGCGCCGGCTACCGCGCCTACATGACGACGGCCGCCGAGATCGGCCGCTACTGCGGCGCTACGGCGCTCACCTACAACATGCACGTCTGCTCGTGCCTGTGGACCGGGCCGCTCTCCGACGATCTCGACATGAGCGAGGCCGACCGCGCCGAGCACCGGCGCCGCCGCGCCATCCACTACGCCCGCATCGTCGAGGACGGCGCGATCTACGCTCAGCCGTTCTCGGAGGGCGGCGCGGCCGCGGCCGGCGTGGCCCCCTTCTCCACCTCGGCCAGGCGGGTCGACGGCGGCTGGCGCATCGACGGCAAGAAGATCTTCGCCTCGCTCTCCGGCGCGGCCGACTACTACGGCATCCTGTGCGGCGAGACGAAGCCCGGCCAGCCGCCATCGCGGCGCGACACCATGTACATCGCCGTCCCGGCCAATGCGCCAGGCGTCCAGGTGGTCGGCGACTGGGACCCGCTCGGCATGCGCGCCACCGTCTCGCGCACGCTGCTCCTCAAGGACGTCCTCGTCGCCGACGACGAGGCGCTGATGCCGCGCGGCGTCTACTATCAGGCGGCCGGGCGCTGGCCCCACATGTTCATGACCCTGACGCCGACCTACATGGGGATCGCCCAGGCGGCCTTCGACTTCACGGTGCGATACCTGCGCGGCGAGATCCCGGGCACTGGACCTGAGAAGCGGCGCAAGTTCGCCACCAAGCAGGTGGCCATCGCCCAGATGTTCGTCATGCTGCAGCAGACCAAGGCTCTCTGGTTCCAGGCCATCGGCGAAGCCCGCGCCGACCCGACGAAGGAGCAGGTCCTGCGCGCCTACGCCGCCCAGCACACGGTGATGGAGAACGCCAACGCGCTCGCCCAGCTCGCCATCCGCACCTGCGGCGGCCAGTCCATGCTCAAGACGCTGCCGCTGGAGCGCCTCTACCGCGACAGCCGCTGCGGCTCGCTGATGTTGCCCTGGACCGCCGAGATCTGCCTCGACCGCATCGGCCGCGAGGCTCTCTACGAGCCGGGCGAGACGGACCAATGAGGTGTCGGGTTTCAGGGATTAGGTTCAGGGCGAACTCCTGTCATCGGGGAACCCTGAAACCTGACACCTAGGACCTGAAACCTGTTGTGTGATGCCCATGAGCGACGCATCCGGCGACATCTCCCTTTGGATCGAGCGGCATGCGGGCCCCTTCCCTGCCAGGACCGCTGTGCGCTTCCAGGGCCAGACGCTCTGCTATGCCGATCTCGCCCACGGCATCGAGCGCGCTGCGGCCATGCTGTCCGGCGAGCTTGGCTTGCGCCGCGGCGACCGCCTCGCCTGGCTCGGGCTCAACCACCCCGACATGCTGGGCCTCATGTTCGCCGCCGCCCGTTGCGGCTGCATCCTGGTGCCGCTCAACTGGCGCCTGGCACCCCCCGAGATCGGCTTCATCCTGCGCAATGCCGGTGCCAAGGCGCTGTTTGCCCAGAGCAGCCTTGCCGCAGCGCTCACCGGCGATACGCTGCCGGAAGGCTGCCGGCTGGTTCTGACGGACGGCAGAAGCGGCGACGACCAGGCGTCGGGTCTCCTCGATCTGATCGCCGCTGCCGGAGCCGCACCCGGCCACGCAGGCCGCCCCGACGATCCGCTGCTCATCGTCTACACCTCGGGCACCACCGGCCGCCCCAAGGGCGCCGTCCTCACCCAGGGGGCGCTGGAGATCAACGCCGCCAACGCCGTCCACATGCACGACATGACGGCGCGCGACCACGTCCTCACCGTGCTGCCGATGTTCCACGTCGGCGGCCTCAACATCCAGACCACGCCGGCCCTCAAGGTCGGCGCCACCGTCACCCTGCACGACCGCTTCGATCCCGGCATCTTCCTGGCGGCCGTCGCCGCCGACCGGCCCACCCTCACCGTGCTGGTGCCGGCCACCATCTCGGCCGTCCTCGCCCATCCGGCCTGGGCCGAAACCGACCTGTCCTCCCTGCGCGCCGTGGCGACCGGCTCGATGGCGGTGCCGACCGCCCTCATCGAGGCGTTCCACGCCCGCGGCGTGCCGGTGATCCAGATCTACGGCTCCACCGAGACGGCCCCGGTCGCCGTCTACCAGCGCATCCCGGACGCCTTCGACAGCGTCGGCTCAATGGGCCGAGCGGGCCTTCACACGCAAGTGCGCATCGTCGACGCCGGCGGAGCGGAGGTCGGCCCTGGCGTGCCCGGCGAGGTGCTGGTGCGCGGCGGGCACGTGGCCGGCGGCTACTGGAGCGACCCCGACGCCACGGCCAAGGCGTTCGCCGGCGGCTGGTTCCGCTCCGGCGACATCGCCGAGCACGACGCGCAGGGCCGCTTGTGGTTCAAGGACCGCATCAAGAACGTCATCGTCTCCGGCGGCGAGAACATCTATCCCGCCGAGGTCGAGCGGGTGCTGCGCGAGGTGCCCGGCATCCGCGAGTGCCACGCGATCGGGCGCCCCGACGCCCGCTGGGGCATGGTGCCGGTCGCGGCCGTGGTGGCCGATGCGGGCCTGACGCGCGAGGCTGTCCTGTCGCATTTCGAGGGGAGGCTGGCACGCTTCAAGCATCCGCGCGACGTGGTGTTCCTGGCCGAGCTGCCCAGGAACGCCATGGGCAAGGTAAAGCTCGACGAGCTTGCGCAGATGGTGGAACGTGCAACATCGGACCGTGAGCCGTAGGGTGGTTAGGGCCGAAGGCCCGTAACCCACCATGACGGGACCTGAAGGGGTCAGCCCCCTCGCGCAGAGGCTGGAGTTGGGACCCTGAGGATAGAGGCGAGGGGTCTGGCCCCTTCTCCGACTGCCAATGTTGGGTTACGCGCTTCGCGCTAACCCAACCTACAGGAAAGGATGGGGGCTATGAGAATCGCACTGGGCATACTGGCCATCGTCACCGGCGCGTTTGGGTTCGCGGCAAGCGCCTCCGCCCAGACGGTCTTGCGCGTCGCCAACTGGCTGCCGCCCAAGCACCCGCTGATCGCCGAGATCATCACACCCTGGACCGAGCAGGTGAAGGAGGCCACCAAGGGCCGCGTGGTCATGCAGGTGCTGCCCTCCCCGCTCGGGCCGCCGCCGGCGCACTTCGACTTCGCCGTCAATGGCGTGGCGGATGTGACCTATGGCGTGCACAACTACACGCCGGGCCGCTTCGTGGCGACCACCCTGGCCGAGCTGCCGTTCCTGGCCGACAAGTCGGAGGTCCTGTCCGTCGCCTACTGGCGCACCCACCAGAAGCTCCTCGACAAGGCCGACGAGCACCGCGGAACCAAGCTGCTGTCCGTGTTCACTCACGGCCCCGGCCAGCTGTGGACCAGGGGCCGCAACCTCAAGGACATGGCCTCCATCAAAGGCTCCAAGATCCGCATCGGCGGCGGCTTCGCCCAGGAGGTGGCCAAGGCGCTGCAACTGGTGCCCATCCAGGCGCCCGTCACCCAGGCCTACGAGATCCTGTCGGGCGGTGTCGCCGACGGCATCCAGTTCCCCGCCGAGTCCGTCACCGCCTTCAAGATCGACCCCGTCCTCGACCAGGGCCTGATCGTCCCCGGCGGGCTCTACAACGTGTCGTTCTTCGTGGTCATGAACGAGGCCAAGTGGAAGGCGCTGCCGCCCGAGGACCAGGCCGCGATCCTGAGCGTCTCGGGCGAGAAGCTCGCCAAGCTCGCCGGCCAGATCTGGGACAAGGCCGACGCCGGCGGCTACCGCATCATGGCCGAGAAGGGCAAGATGGCCCTGGTGCATCCCGAGGTGGCGCAGCTCGACGCCATCAGGGCCGCGCTCGCGCCCTACACCGAGACGGCGCTGAAGCAGATCGCCGCTAAGGGCATCGACGCTCAGGCCGCCTACGAGGCCCTGAAGGACGAGATTGAGGCCGTCGAGGCCGGCAAATAGCCGACCGGCCGGAGCACAGCATGCACACCCGCCCCGCACGTGCGCTCGCCGAAGGCCGCGCCGTACGGCTGGCCGAGAGCGTGCTCGGCGGCATCGTGGC
>JBIOWI010000033.1:0-3406 GCA_044868325.1 Hyphomicrobiaceae bacterium | reverse complement strand
CGGGCTGAGCCGCAGGCACGCATTGCGGACAATGAGATAGCGGACGGTCGGACCCCTCAGCTCGCGTACGGATTACGGAAGCCGCCAGGATAGCTGAGGTCGGCCTTTCTCCCAATACCTGAAACCCGCTCTACGGAACGGCATACGGGTTGCGGAACCCGCCGGGGGAGCCGCCGCCGAGGCCGCCCTTGCTGCCCGGTCCGCTCTTGACGCCTCCGCTGCTCCCGCCCCCGCCATGTCTGTCGCCACCATTCCCGTCGCCGCCTTTTCCACCGCTGCCGTTCGCGACCGGGCGCACGCCGGCGGCCTCGGCGTTGCGCAGCACGTGGTAGCTCATCTCGCCGGGGTCGGTCAGGTCGGGCACCTTCCAGCCGTCGAGATCGTACTCGGCCATGCACTGCTCCGCATAGCCCGTCAGCTTGGCGACGCTGCCGTTGGCGTGCATGCCGAGCCACGGGAAGCGCCGGATCTCCTCCACCGAGCCGCCGTAGTTGATCTCGTAGAGCTCGTGCCGGCCGCCGAACTCCGTGCCCACCGCATCCCACAAGAGCTTGAGGAGCTGCGCCCGGTCCACCGCGGTGTAGCCGTGCGAGCCGCGCATGTACTTGTCGATGTAGGGGCGGATCTCGGGGTTCTTGAAGTCGCGCGCCGACGACGTGAGGAAGATCAGGCCCGAGGCCACCGTGGTCTCGATGATGTATTTCACCTTGCTGAAGGCGAAGCTCGACAGCACGTGGTAGGCCCAGCCCGGCTCGATGTCCGGCAGGAGATGGCCCCCGACCCACGGCTGCGGGTTCTTCACCATGGCGTCGCTGAGGCCCCAGAAGGTGTTGCGCCACACCAGCACCTCGCCGACGTTGGCCTGCACGCCGCGGTAGTCCTTGGTGCCGGCCGCCGTGACCGCCTTCAGAAGCAGCCCGGCGATGAAGTCGAGCTTGGTCGCAAGGCGCGTGCAGGCGTGCACGTAGAGCCGCGGCAGGAAGCCCGTCTGGGGGAAGAAGTTGTTGGCCTTCTCCACGTCGCCGTAGAGGAACACGTTCTCCCAGGGCACGAACGCCTTGTCGAGGATCATCACCGCGTCGTTCTCGTCGATGCGCGAGGAGAGCGGGTAGTCGAACGGGCTGCCCATGGCGGTGGCCGCCATCTCGTAGGACGGACGGCAGAGGAACTTCACGCCGGGGGCGTCGGTCGGGATCATGAAGATGGCCGCGAACCTCTTGTCGCCGACTGGGATCAGGCCGTGGTGGGCGATGAAGGTGTAGTTGGTCAGCGCCGAGCCGGTGGCCACCACCTTGGCGCCGGAGACGACGAGGCCGGCGTCCGTCTCCTTGTCGACGTGAACGTACACGTCGCCCACCTCGTGCGGCGGCTTGTTGCGGTCGACCGGCGGATGGATGATGGCGTGGTTGACGAACGGCACCCGCTCCTGGCTGAACCGGTACCAGCGCTGCGCGTTCTCGTGGTAGGGCTTGTAGAAGTCGACCGTGACCCCCAGCGTGCCCAGGAACGCCGCCTTGTAGTCCGGCGCGCGGCCGAGCCAGCCGTAGGTGATCTTGGCCCACTCGGCGATGGCGTCCCGGCCCTGGATCAACTCCTCCGGCGTGCGGGGCGCCTTGAAGTAGGCCTGGGTCATGCCGCCGTTGCCGGTGTCGGTCGGCACCAGCAGCTTGTCCTTGTGCTTGGGGTCGTGCAGCGCGTCGTAGAGGCGGGCCACCATCCGCGCCGTGTTGCGGAAGGCCGGGTGCGTGGTCACGTCCTTGACCCGCTCGCCGTAGATGTAGACCTCGCGCCCGTCGCGCAGCGATTCCAGGTACTCGTCCCCGGTCATGGGCTTGGAAGACCGGACTTTGCCGGTGGCCTCGGGCCTCGTGGCGTAGGCGACCCGTTCAGCGTCGGACATCAGGCAGCTCCTCCCGTACGGCTGCGGCCCGCGACCCGAGCCGGTTTAGCCTTTGATTGATACAGATTTTTACACGCGCGGCCGATGCCTGCAACTCGGCAGTCGGGCGTCGGCAGTCGGCAGTCGGCAGTCGGACATTGCGCGATTGGGCCCGGCGAAGCCTTGTCTTCCTGTTGCGACTGCCGACACCCGACTGCCGACTGCCGCTCTTTCGGCGGACGATCGGTGCGACGTCAGAGATATGACTGTGTCCGAAACTCACCATCTCACTACTCACCACCTCACTCTCTTCCAATCCACAACCTGGGGCTGCAAGCGGTCTAGGAAGACAAACCGCTCACGGCCATTGTGCGGGCGATCCGAGCATGGAGCGCCGAGCCGTGAACGCGACGATCCTGACCGCCCTTGCCCTGGCGCTCGCCTGGTGGCTCACCGGGCTCTACCTGCGGGTGATGCTCGCCTACGGGCGGCTGGAGCCGCCGAGCGACCGCGGCATGCACAAGGTGCCCGTGCCGTCGGGAGCCGGCGCCGCCATCGTCGCCGCCGCCCTGGTGCTGTGGCCGCTGTGGCAGGGGCCGGCGGCGGCCGACGGCGTGCTGCTGCTGGCAACGGTGGCCGCCTTGGCGCTCGTCTCCTGGCTCGACGACCGGCACGGCCTGTCCCCCGCGCTGCGGCTGGCGGCGCACGCCACCGCCGTGGCGCTTCTGCTGGCCTCCCTCGGCCCCGAGCAGCGCATCCTGCCGGCGCTTTCCGTGGGGGTGGAGCGCATGGCCCTGGGGCTCGCCTGGCTCTGGTTCATCAACCTGTTCAACTTCATGGACGGCATCGACGGCATCGCCGGCGCCGAGGCCGTGGCCGTAGCCGCCGGCTATGCGCTGGTCGCGACCGTCGCTGGGGCCGGCAATCCGCTCGACCAGCTGGCCCTGATCGTCGCCGCCGCCACGGCCGGCTACCTGTTCTGGAACTGGCACCCCGCCAAGGTGTTCATGGGCGACACCGGCTCCATCGCCCTCGGCTTCCTGCTGGGCTGGCTGATGATCGATCTGGCCTGCCGCGGCTTCTGGGCGGCGGCCGTCATTCTGCCGCTCTACTTCGTCGCCGACGCCACCCTGACGCTGCTGAAGCGCCTGGCGCGCGGCGAGAAGCCCTGGCAGCCGCATCGCCAGCACGCCTACCAGCGCGCCGTGCTCGCCGGCACGCCGCCCTCGGCGGTCGTATTGCGCACCGCCATCGCCAACGCCGCCCTCGTCGCACTGGCCCTCGTCTCCATCTGGCACCCTCTGCCGGCGCTGGCCGGCGCCGCTGCCGTCGTTGCGGGGTTGCTCATCGAGCTGGAGAGACTGGCCCGCGCGTAGGGTGCCATTCGCGCGAATGCGCGATTGCGCCGTTGCGGCCTAGCCCCGGTCGACGAATGGGGTCAGACCCCTCGCAACGACCTCGCAATGAACCTCGATGATGAGCGCGAGGGGTCTGACCCCGTTTGCTGGCGCGGCTCGGCGCAACCGC
>JBIOWI010000032.1:0-11847 GCA_044868325.1 Hyphomicrobiaceae bacterium | reverse complement strand
CCCCCCCCCCACGCCCGACTGCCGCCTACTTGCAGATCCGCCCCTCGTCCCGGTGGCGGGCGAGATCGAGATGGAAATGGTCGTGGTGCAGGCGGTCGTAGGCGGGGCTCAGCACCGTGGTGAACACGCGGCAGGAGCCCCTGTGAACGGCGCGCAGGAAGCTGCGCTCGGGCCAGAAGCCGTGCCAGCCGGTCCTTACCGTCACGACGCGGCCGTCCGCCAGGACGAAGCCGGACACGTCGAGCGCATTGGCGTGGCCGTGCTCCGAGAGCAGCGCGCCGTTAACGCTGTTCATTGGTCGGCAGGAGTAGGACCCGGCGATCCTGATGGCGGCGACCTCGCCGCGCAGGTAGTGGCGCGCCGCCGGCGCGACCACGCGCTCCGCCCAGTGGTCGATGGCATGCACCATGGGGCAGCGCACGAGGGCCGGCGGCTCGAGTGCCATGCTCCCGTGGGCCGTGGCCGCCACCGTGAAGGGCCTGAGCGCCCCGCACGCGCTGGGGCCGCCCAGCGAAGCCCGCACCGTCACGAAGGGCGGCGTCTCGCGCACCAGCCCGGAGGCGAGGCACGCCCGCTCCTCCTCGGCGCGCCAGGGCTCGTATCGCACGACGAAGCTGGGCGCCATGCTGCACGCCGGGAGGACGAGCAGCGGCAGCAGCAGCAGGAAGGACGCAGCAGCGGCGCGGAGGCGGACCATGGCGCCGCGATGCTGGCGGCGGCCGATTAAGGCGCGGTTTCAGGGATCGGGGGCCTCCCTTCAGGGGATCGACACCGTGAATAAACCTTAAATCCTGGCCGCTGGAACCGGAACCCCGGCTGCCGCCGTTAGCCAACTGCGGACGCAGCGTTTGCGCGGGCCGGACCGGCTCATGCTACGTCTGAGCTGCTCGCACAGGCAACACGGAAGAAAGCAAGAAGCGATACCAACAGGGTAGCTGTCGATGTCGTTTCTCAAGCTGGCGTTCTGGATCGGCCTCCTGGTCCTGCTGCTGCCAACGGATGCGCAGCAGCAGGCGCGGCTGTTGGCCTTCGCCAACGCCGCGATGGGGCGGGTTTCGACCTTCTGCGACCGCAACGGCAGGACCTGCACCGCGGGCGGCGAGCTGTGGGCCACCTTCCTCAGGAAGGCCGAGTTCGGCGTGCGGCTGGTCGGCGACCTGCTCGGCGCCGGTGGCCGGCAGGCCCCCGCACCCGACATGGCGCCTCTGCCGCCGGACAAGCGCACGGGACGGCCGGACCCGCGCAGCACCCTGACGCCGTCGGACCTGTACCACCCGCCCTGGCGCGGCCCTGCACGCCACGGCGGCAGCTGACAAAAGGTTACTGGCGGTCGTCGGCGTGTCTTGCGTGGCCACCCAGCGTGGCCATATGGATAGGTGAGGGGATCGGGGTCCGGGGGCTAGGTTTCAGGGCACCTCTAGAGTTTAGAGTTAACGCCCTCCCTGACCCCTGATGTCCCGAGCTTGGCCGCAAACGCATGACCATCGAGACCATCCGCGCCGACTTCGCGCTGCTCGACGAGTGGGAGGACCGCTACCGCTACCTGATCGAGCTGGGGCGTGGCCTGCCGCCGCTCCCGGAGGCGCTGCGCACCGACACCAACAAGGTGCGCGGCTGCGTGAGCCAGGTGTGGTTGGCAAGCGCGGTGAAGCGCAACGGCGCCGGCTCGGCCGCGGTGCTGGAGTTCCAGGGCGACAGCGACGCTCACATCGTGCGCGGCCTGGTGGCGGTGCTGTTCGCGCTGGTGCAGGGCAAGACGCCCGAGGAGGTGCTGCGCGCCGACGCCAAGGGCCTGTTTGCGGAGCTGGGGCTCGTAGAGCACCTCACCCCCCAGCGCTCTAACGGCTTCTTCTCCATGGTCGAGCGCATCCGCACCGACGCCCGCGCCGCCGCGGCCACTGCGGCTTGAGAACGGGTCTTCCAAACCCCACCGCACCAGCATTCTCCCGCCACGCCATCGGGTCTCCTACCGATATCGGCGTGTACTGCCACGCGTGACACTGCAGGCTGCGAAGGCGCGCCGTGCGCCGCAATAGGGATTGGGGACGCCATGACGCATACGGGATCGGCGCCGCACCCAACGGGAACCTGGGGCACCAGCTGGTGGCAGAGCGTCCTGCTTGGGATCGTGTTCATGATCGCAGGATTGTTCGTCTTGCGGAACGCCGTCCTCGCCACGGTGGTGAGCGCAATCGTCTTCGGCATTGCCCTGTTGATTGCCGGGCTGTTCGAGATCGTGCAGGCGTTCTGGGCCGAGCATTGGAGCGGGGTGTTCTGGAGGCTGCTCGTCGGAGCCCTCTATGCGATCGGTGGCGCGATCCTCGTTGCCGATCCTCTGGCAGCCTCCGTCCTGCTGACCCTCGCGTTCGCCGCCGCCCTGATCGCATCGGGCGTCATGAGGGCCTATCTGGCGCTCGCGCACTGGGACCGCTACGGCTGGCTGTTGCTCGCCTCGGGGATCGTCGGCGTGCTGGCGGGTCTCGTTGTCCTGCTCAAGTGGCCGCTCAGCGGCCTATGGGTGTTCGGGCTGGTGGTCGGCATCGACCTTCTCCTGCACGGGCTGTGGTGGGTGGTGTCGGGCTGGACCGCGCGGGGCGGCGTCCCGTCCCACTAGCGGAGTCTCGGCACACGGATTGTTAGGCGGCGTCATGGGGTCAGACCCGCCGGGTCTGACCCCATCGGCCCATCGGCTCAACGCTTCAGGTAGGCGCGGCTCTGCTGGGCCACGATCTCGATCAGGTTTCCGAGGGCGACATTGAAATCGATGAGGTGGAGACCCCAGTTGCGCTGGACCTCCCAGCCCGCATAGATGTCGCCCTCGACATCCTCGATGCGGGGGTCGGAAGGGGCACGCTGCACGGCGATCTCGAGGTAGGAGCCGTTCTCGTCCTGCCGGCATGCGCCCGTCACCATTCCCGGCAGCGTCACATAGGGCGTCCGTATCCCCTCCTCGGACGGGCGCAGCCAGGGCTTCGGCAACGGCGCCGTCGACGAGTAGAAGATGTAGCGATGGTTCGAGGCGAAGTAAGGCTTGAGGGTGCCGCCACCCGCCAGTTCGGCAGGGTTCGTGCAGGCCGTCTTCTGGCCGGGTCCGGGATTGCGGCCGAACAGGCTGTTGGCGGGCGGCGGCGACCCCTTGCGGAACGAGACATAGGCGATCAGGCATCCAACCTGGCCGGGAGCTCGGCAAAGCGGGATCGACTTGAAATGGCCGCCGACGTCCTTGCCGTCGGGAACGGCGATGTTCGACCCAAGCAGGATGGCAGAGACCAGACGGTCTTGCGGCGACTTGCCGTCGATCTCCTCCTCGATGAGCTGGCGCAGCATGCGCGCGCCTTGCGAGTGGCCGATCAGCACGAAGCCGCGGCCGTTGTTCCAGTTGGCAAGGTAATGCTGCCAGGCGCTCCGCACGTCGCCATAGGCCAGCTTGAAGTCCGCCGGCGGAACGCGCCCGATGATGGCCGTGATCGTGCCCTGCCGGTAGACGGACGCGAACAGGCGGCACTGCGCGCCGAAGCGGGCAAACTGCTCCCGAACCGCCAGCTCCTCCTCATAAGGGTGCGTCATGAGGTCGGAATTCGACAGCTTGTCCCAGGAGACAGTGGGGTACACGTAGAAGCAGTCGATGGGCGCGTCGGGATCGGCCTGCCACTTCTCGACCGCCAGGCTGCCGTCGGCGCCGATGACGGTGGCATCGAGAGCCGCGCTGCAGGCATCCTTCTGACCGGGCAGACACAGCCACGATGCCGGCTTGGCGTAGTCCACCGCGGCCGGCTCCGCCCCCGGCAATTGCGCGGCCGACATCCCAATGCAGGCGAGAGAGATCGAGGCTGCCGCCAGAACCAAGCGCAGACAGCGGGACGGCATGACGGCCTCCGTGACCTGAGGGCAATCCGATCCGAGGCTATCGCCCATGCGTGACAGCGGCAAGCGGCAGCGGCGCATCGCTCTGGCGAGATCGTGAGATGGTGAGGTGGCGGGATTTGGGTGAGGCGCATGTCGGATGGCGCCATCCACGTCCCGTCGCTGCAAACGACGCGCGCATTATACCAGGCAGCAGCACCCGACCGGGGATAAGCGCCGCACGCAGTCCGCCCGGGTCGCGGATGGTACGCTCCCGCACCGGCACGGCACGACACCGCGTGGGACCGTTGCTCATGTCCGTTGCTGTGCGGTAGGTTGTATGCTCTTTGATGGGAGGGAAATCATGAAATTGCTGATCGCTCTCGCCGGAGCGTCGTTCCTGCTGCTTTCCTTGCCCTCGTCTAGTCAGGGACAAGATCTTACGTCTTGTACCCGTTGCGCGCTCCAGACCTCCTTGGCAGCCTGCGTCAGGTGCTCGCTCAACTCGGAATACGCAAAGCAGAAGGGCTTTCAAGAGCCTGGGATTCGACGCTGGTGCGAGGAGTGGCAGCCTCGGTGCTACCGAGGCAAGACAAAGAAGTAGCGTCGAGCTGGATCATCGCCTCGAACCCCGAAGCCGCGCCGCTTCGTTCCGCCGGCTACTCACCACTTCACCAATCACCATCTCACCAATCTCAGTTCGCCCCCTCCAGCAGCCGCCGCGCGATCACCTGCGCCTGGATCTCCGCGGCCCCTTCGAAGATGTTGAGGATGCGGGCGTCGCACAGGACGCGGCTGACGGGATACTCCAGGGCGAAGCCGTTGCCGCCGTGGATCTGCACGGCGTTGTCGGCGTTGGCCCAGGCGATGCGGGCGGCGAGCAGCTTGGCCATGCCGGCTTCGAGGTCGCAGCGCCGGCCCTGGTCCTTCTCGCGCGCGGCGAAATAGGTGAGCTGGCGCGCGATCATGGTCTCCACCGCCATCATCACGATCTTGTTGGCGACGCGCGGGAAGGCGTAGATCGCCTTGCCGAACTGGGTGCGCTCCAGCGCGTATTTGAGCGCGAGGTCCATGGCCGACTGGGCCACGCCGATGGCGCGCGCCGCGGTCTGGATGCGGGCCGCCTCGAAGGTGGTCATCAGCTGCTTGAAGCCCTGGCCTTCCTCGCCGCCCAGAAGCTGCGAGGCCGGCACCTTAAAGCCGTCGAAGGAGATATCGTACTCCTTCATGCCGCGATAGCCGAGCACCTCGATCTCGCTGCCCGACATGCCTGGCGCCGGGAACGGCTCCTGGTCGGTGCCGCGAGGCTTCTCGGCCAGCAGCATGGAGAGGCCCTTGTAGCCGGGCTCGCCCGGGTCGGTGCGCACTAGCAGCGTCATCAGGTCGGCGCGCACGGGATGCGTGATCCAGGTCTTCTGGCCCGTCACCTTGTAGACGTCGCCCTCGCGCACGGCGCGCGTCTTGAGCGAGGCGAGGTCGGAGCCGGTGTTGGGCTCGGTGAAGACGGCCGTGGGCAGCAGCTCGCCGGAGGCGATCCTGGGCAGGTATCTCTGCTTCTGCGCCTCGGTGCCGGCGCCGAGGATGAGCTCGGCGGCGATCTCCGAACGGGTGCCGAGGGAGCCGACGCCGATATAGCCGCGCGACAGCTCCTCCGACACCACGCACATGGCCTCCTTGCCGAGACCGAGCCCGCCGTAGGCCTCGGGCAGGGTGAGCGCGAACACGCCGAGCTCACCCAGCTTCGCCAGGATCTCGGGCGGAATGTAGCTGTTGGAGAGGTGCCATTCGTGCGCGTGCGGCTCCACCTCTCCCTTGGCGAAGCGGCGCATCTCGTGGCGCATGGCATCGAGGGTCTCGTCCAGGCCGGTGTCGCCGAAGGTGGTGGCCTCGGGCTGTGCCGCGATCAGGCGCGCCAGCTCGGCCTTGGCGGCCTCGGCGCAGCCCTCGGCGATCAGGTCGGCCACGGCGTCCTCGAAGCGGCGTATCTCGGCGCGGGGCACGCCGAGGGCCGGCAGCCGTACCGTCTCGCCTTGGCTCATGGGGATGCCGCCGGCGATCTGGGCCAGGTACTCGCCGAAGGCGGCGGCGAGCAGCAACTCCTCGGCGCGGCCGGAGCGGCCGGCCCCTTGGAGGCGCGTCGCCCACCCCAGCGTCTGCCTGAGCGCCTCGACGTAGGTGGCGAGCCAGGCGAGGCCGTGGCCTGCCGCCTGCTCGGCATCGAGGCTGCCGGCGGCCTCGATGCGGGTTCGCACCGCGGCGCGGGCGTGGTGCAGGAGGCGCTCGGCAGCCGCTACGGCGTCTGCGCAGCGTGCTGGCAAGCCCGCCTCGCCCGGGCTGATCGTGGCTTCCGGATTGGCCTGGGACAGTTGGGACATGGAGAATCTGCGCTCCCGGCAGCACGACAGGCGTCCCACTAGGGCTGCCCGCCTTGCAACTTTATTGCAATGCAACAATAGCGCCTGCCGGTGCGCTGGCAATGCGATATCACCGCCCTCGACGAACGATGACAACCTCGGCTTCGGCGCCGGAGTCGGGCTCCGGCCCGGAGATTGTGGGCGGCGCGGGTTGCTTCGGAGGGGTGCGTTCGCCGCGCTGGCCGGCGGCCGGAGCCCGCCGCACGGGCTCGCGAATCACAAACGAGACCGTCGCCTCCTCGGCTTCCGGTGGCACGGGACCGGATCCCGCGGGCGGCGTTGCCGGGCTCGACGCGGCAGACGGCTCGGGACCGGGCGGCGCCGCTGTCTGGGCCAGGACCGCCCCTTCGGCCGGCGACGCCGCTGCCTCCGGCTCGCTGCCTGGGACGAGGGGGCTATTGCTGCGAATTTGCTCCAGGACGTCGCGCAACGAGATGCGGCGGCGTACGGCGGCCGGCTCGGCCTGGGGCTTCCGCAGCTCGTCGATCGCCTCGTTCAGCTGCGCCCAGCAGCGGTAGACGGGGTTGGTCCTGAGCGCCTTGTCGTAGCCGGCCCAGTCCGTATCGCCAGCGGCTCCGCGCGGGGAGCGCCAGAGCGCATCCACAGAGAGAGCGCCCTCGAGCTCCGCCCTCGCCCGCTCCAGTGCGGCAATCCAGCTCGCTGTCTTGGTGTCGCTCACGGGATTGGCGTCTTGGGTCCGTCACAGTCCTGTGTCAGCGCCTCGATGCCGGGAGTGCGGAGGCTCAAGAACGCGACGCAGGACACCATAGCAGCATTCGTCGGCGCCCGCGCGGCGGCCGACGGCCCAGCGGCCCCGGGGCGTCCAGGCCCCTGGACAGGCCGCCTCGACGGTGCTCGACGCCATCACTAGTCTGCTCCTACAACCTTTGAGAATCGTGCAGCCGTGCAGGGCTGCCGGATGTCCGCGCCGCCATGATCTTCCGACAAATCAAGACCGTCGTCGCAGCCGTGCGTGCGGTCTATGCCGACAGCGGCTTCGCCATGGCGGGCGCCGTGGCGTTCTCGTTCGTGCTGTCGCTCTTCCCCTTCTGCATCTTCCTCGGCGCGCTGGCCGGCGTGTTCGGCGGCGAGGAGCGCGCCCAGGAGGGCATCAAGCGGCTGTTCGAGATCGTGCCGAAGCCGGTGGCGGAGGCCCTGGCGCCGGAGGTCATGGCCGTGATGGGCCGCACCCGCTTCGACCTCCTGACCTACGGTGCGCTCATCTCGCTCTTCTTCGCCACCAGCGCCATCGAGAGCCTGAGGGCCGCCCTCAACGTCGCCTATCGCCAGAGGGAGACGCGTCCCTACCCCGTCTGCCTCCTGCAGAGCACGGCGTTCGTGGTCCTGAGCGCGATGGGCGTGCTGGTGCTGACCTGGGGCGTGGTGGTGGGGCCGGAGATGATCGCCCGCTTCAAGCCGGCCTGGCTGCTCTGGCTGGCAGACTCGGGCTGGGTCTCGCTGGTCGTGCGCTTCGTCATCGTCGTCGGCGTTCTCGGCGTGCAGCTCGTCGGCTACCACCTGTGGCTGGCGGCGGGACGCCGGCGCCTCGTGGAGGTGCTGCCGGGCATCCTCCTCAGCATCGTGCTGTGGCTGCTCGCCGCCCGCCTGTTCTCCTCGTGGCTCACGATCAGCAACTATTCGCGGTTCTACGCGGGCCTCACCTCCATCATGAGCACCCTCGTGTTCTTCCAGCTCTCCGCCATCATCATCATTCTGGGCGCGGAGCTGAACCGCGGGCTCATGGAGATCCGCCACGCGGCATTGGCCGGCGGCGCGCATGCCAGAACCGCGAAATGAGGCAGTCGCGCGATCGGCGCCCGGCTTTCCATCTCTTGAAGATCCAACAAGATCCAGCCGCTTCAGCCGGCTGGGGACAGCAGATCGCACCTCTGGACGGTCGCGCCATCTTGAGCCGGATTGATAATAGTGGCATATCCACAACGCTAGCGCGCCGAATTGCATGCGAGAGCCCGGACGGGCGTGCCGGCAGCCCAACGCCCCAAATTCGAGACGAGCGGTCCCCCGTCATGGCAAGCTGATCTGCCACATGAGCCCTGCGGCCCACCCGTTTCAACCGGCTGAATTACAAGAGACTGAAACCCCGCCCCCGACAACGACCCGCAACTAGGAGGAGAAGCTAGATGTCTTTCAAGAACCTGGAGGAAAAGCTGCAGGCGGCCGGCAACGCGGTCGGCATGATGCGCAACTCGCAGATCGGGGCGTATGTCTACCCGGTGGTGGCGCCCGAGTTCACGAACTGGCGCGACGAGCAGGCCGCCTGGGCCAACACCTGCGTGCTGTTCGACCAGTCGCACCACATGGTGAACCTGTTCGTGCGCGGCCCCGAGGCCCTGAAAATGCTCTCCAACCTGGCGACCAACTCGTTCAAGACTTTCGCCGTCGACCAGGCCAAGCAGTTCGCCCCCGTCACGCCCTACGGCCATGTGATCGGCGACGGCATCCTGTTCTACCTGGCCGAGAACGAGCTTGTGTACGTGGGCCGCAACCCGGCCGCCAACTGGATCGAGTTCCACGCCAAGACCGGGGGCTGGAAAGTCGAGACGCTCTACGACGACCGCTCGCCCTCGCGCCCGATGGGCAAGCCGGTGGTCCGCCAGGACTACCGCTACCAGATCCAGGGGCCGAACGCGGAAGCGGTAATCCGCAAGCTCAACGGCGGCGCCTCGCCGGACATCAAGTTCTTCCGCATGGGCCACATCACCATCGCCGGCCGCAAGGTGCGCGCCCTGCGCCACGGCATGGCCGGCGCGCCGGGTCTTGAGGTGTGGGGTCCCTACGCCGAGGGTGATGAGATCAAGGCCGCCATCCTGGAGGCGGGCAAGGACCACGGCATTGTCCAGGTCGGCGCGCGCGCTTATGCCACCAACACACTGGAGTCGGGATGGATCCCCTCGCCTGTGCCCGCGATCTACACCGGCGACAAGCTCAAGGCCTACCGCGAGTGGCTGCCGGTGACCGGCTACGAGGCCAACGCGGGCTTGGGCGGCAGCTTCGTCTCCGACAAGATCGAGGACTACTACACCACGCCGTGGGAGCTCGGCTACAACACCTTCACCAAGTACGACCACGACTTCATCGGCAAGGAGGCGCTGCAGGCCATGGAGGGCAAGGTCCACCGCAAGAAGGTGACCTTCGCCTGGAACAGCGACGACGTGGGCCGCGTGCTCATGTCGATGTTCGGCACGAAGCCCGGCGAGAACTACAAGGTCATCGACCTGCCGCTGTCCAACTATGCGTCGAGCTCGTTCGACAAGGTCGTGAGCGGCGGCAAGGTGGCGGGCGCCTCGATGTTCTCGGGCTACAGCTGGAATGAGCGCAGCATGCTGTCGCTGGGCTTCGTCGAGGAGCAGTACGCCAAGGTGGGCACCGAGCTGACCCTGGTGTGGGGCGAGGAGAACGGCGGCACCAAGAAGACCACGGTCGAGCGCCACAAGCAGACCGAGATCCGCGTGGTTGTCGGCCCGACGCCCTACGCCCAGCAGGCCCGCGAGACGTATCAGCCGTCGAGCTGGCGCACGAAGGCCTGAAGCCGGCGCCCGGAGGGCGGGTTACGCCGAACGGCGTAGCCTGCCGGTTTTCGGACGGCGTAGCGTAAAATGACGGCGTAACGGCGGATTACGCGCTTCGCGCCAATCCGCCCTGCATAGCCGCTACTCGGCCGCAACCAGGGCGCCGTAGGGCCGCGCCAGGCCGAGGTGGCGCTTGGCCAGCTCGCGGAGCGCGTCGATGGGCTTTCGCTGGCCTTCCGCCTCGTAGTGCCAGAAGGTCCAGCCGTTGCAGGCGGTCTTGCCCTGTACCTCGGCGCCCAGGCGGTGGATGGAGCCCTGGCGGCCGGCCACGGCCAGCGTGCCGTCGGCCCGCACCTCGGCGCGGATGCGCCCGCGCTCGTCGGTGAGCTCGCGGCCCGGCTCGATGAAGCCCAGCTCGATGATGGTGCCGAACGGCACCCGCGGCTCGCCACGCTTGCCCCTGGCCGTCTCCAGGGCCGATGGGGGCAGCGGGCGCACCTTGTCGATGCGCGCCCGGGCGGCGGCGGCGTAGTCCGCCTCGCGCTCGAAGCCGAGCCAGCGCCGCCCCAGCCGCTTGGCCGCGGCGCCGGTGGTGCCCGTGCCGAAGAACGGGTCGAGCACCAGGTCGCCCGGATTGGTGGAGGCGAGCAGCACACGATAGAGCAGCGCCTCGGGCTTCTGCGTGGGATGCGCCTTGCGGCCGGCGCCGTCCTTCAGGCGCTCCGGCCCCGAGCAGATCGGCAAGAGCCAGTCGGAGCGCATCTGCAAGTCGTCGTTCAGCGCCTTCATGGCCTCGTAGTTGAAGGTGACGCGCGATTTGCGGTCGCGGCCGGCCCAGATCAGCGTCTCGTGCGCATTGGTGAAGCGCTTGCCGCGGAAGTTCGGCATGGGGTTGGTCTTGCGCCAGACGATGTCGTTCTGGATCCAGAAGCCGAGATCCTGCAGCGCCACCCCCAGCCGGAAGATGTTGTGATAGGAGCCGATCACCCAGATGGCCCCGTCCGGCTTGAGCACGCGCCGGCACTCGGCAAGCCAGGCGCGGCAGAAGCGGTCGTAGTCGGCGAAGGTGTCGAACTTGTCCCAGGCGTCGTCGACGCCGTCCACCACGGTGTTGTTGGGCCGCAGCAGATCGCGCTCGAGCTGGAGGTTGTAGGGCGGGTCGGCGAATACGAGGTCCACGCTTTCGGCGGGGAGCCTCGCCAGCTCCGTGAGGCAATCGCCCACGATGACACGGTTGACGGCTGCCGCCGTCGACGCGATGCGACGCAGAACCATGGGTACGCGACTCTCTACCAAGCCTACTCACATCGGGTCCCGACTTGCAGTGTCGGAGGCGGCCCCGATGAAGAGATTAGCACGGGCAGCAAATCGTAGGTTGCTGGGCGAACGAAACGGGCGCGAGAACCGAAGATCGCGAACTCGTGAGATGGAGTTCATCGTTCTTAGACCTTACAGTTTCAAAGCCTTACGCTGGTGCCGCGACAGGCGGCCGCGCGCACGGCCGAGACAGTGGCGTTCTGCGGCCCCATATGCCGGGAGGCGCGCCGGCTGTTGCCGGGGCGCCGGCTGCAAAGAACAGAAGGAGCCAGCGCCATGTCGATGCCCAAGATGCGTCATGTCGCGTTCGCCCTGGCGGCAGCGGGCGTGTTGGCGGTCGGACTGCTGACGGGCGTCGCGCACAACCTGCATGGAACTCCGAGCCTCGAGGCTGCCGAGCCGGCTGCCCCTGAGGCGTCGCCGCCGGCGGATCGGGACGGCGGCGGGCTGCGCGTCGACGCGCCGGCTGCGGCGGTCAACATCGACAAGGAGCGCGGCAAGGTCACCGTCAAGGCGCCCCATACCGACGTAGACGTCGATCCGGACAAGGGGCACGTCACGGTGCGGGCGCCCTATGTCAATCTCGACATCCGGTGGTAGATGCGCTGCCGTAGATTTGGGTTAGCCGCGAAGCGGCGTAACCCAAGTGCGCCGGTGATACCGGCGAGGAGTAGGTGGTGCAAGTCCACTGCGATGAAGGAGTAGCGATCCGCATCGGCCCCGAGTCATGCGCGGGCGTCCGC
>JBIOWI010000031.1:0-17507 GCA_044868325.1 Hyphomicrobiaceae bacterium | reverse complement strand
CAGCTCGAACATCATGGGCGGCTCGACGATGTCGACACCGAGCGGCATGTTGGCGACGCCGGCGTCGCGCAGGAGCGCGGCGATCTCCTCGGCGTGGTGCTTCATGAGGCCGAAGCTCGGCGGCACGGTGCCGCGCAGGCCGACGAGGCCCGCCTTGCAGTGCTCCTTGAGCAGCCACGGCGCATAGAGCTTGTGGTGCACGGCGGCCGAGCCGAAGTCCCACACGATGGGCTCCTGCCCACGCGACAGCAGGGCGAAGCGGGCGAGCTTGTCGCGCTCCCACTCGCCGATCTTGGTAGCCGAGACGTAGCGGATGTTGTTCACGTCGAACAGCAGCAGCGCGCCCAGCTCCGACCGCTCCAGCGCCTGCCGCGCCCGCGCCAGCCGGTAGCGCCGCAAGCGGTCGAACTCGACGCGGCTCTCGAAGTCCACGCCCATGATGCCCGAGACCGGCAGCTGTCGGCCCCAGTTCCAGTGCGGATCGAGGTCGCCCGCCGGCGACGTTTTCGTGTCGCTGACTTTCTCCTGCATGGTACGTCTCTCCCTGGTGATGGCGGCGCAGCCCATATTGCATCGCACAACGCGTGCCGGGCATTGACTTCCTGGCCGGACCCTGACGCGCGTCGGTTGTTGTGTCAATTGAAGGGACGTCGCCATCCGTCCGTCGGCTATCTGCCTTGCGGTACTTCCCGCGAGCAGCCGTCTCGACGCACCGGCACTTAGTTCTTTGGGCGTGCGACTATCTCAAAGCCGGCGATCAACTGAGGAACTAGTCTGCCTTCGTTGAGATAGGCTGTGAGCGCCGACGACGGCTGTCTTGACGGCTTGATAAGCTCTATTTCACGGAGCGTCCGTCCGGTCGAGCCAACAGTCGCTTCAAACCTGCCCGCGATTGTCCTGAAACGCACACGGTCGCCAGGACAAGCTGGGTAAGGGATATACATGGCGTCCTCCTCGTGCGAGAAAGAGGTAGGGTGGGGACGCGAGACAGAGTAGGCACAATATAGTTTATCGAATGGGGACAACAATGTCGAATTGGCTCGTTGCAATTGTAGGTGGCGCTATTGCAACGGTGATCGGCGGAGTCGTCCTATTCTACTTGCTACCATCGCAGCAGACGCCGGCAGTTATCGGCAGTCCGGATACCACCGCTAGCCCCAAGCACTTAGATTGCACACTTGCTGGCGGAACTTTTAACGGGGTCCGAGCGACTTTCTCCTTGGACTTGAGTGCCAAGAAAGCAGAATGGCAGGGAATTGAACTAGAAATCAGGCGGCTCACGGAGCAGCACATCTATGCATATACCGGATGGCATCTGGATGGCGACAGGTTTCCTCCTCACAACCAGATCGAATTTGTGTTCCATCGGCTCACTCTGACCCTGGAGGCATTCCTGCGCCACGTTGATCAGAAGTGCTTGGGACGCCTAAAGCCAGGGGAGCTGGACTTCTGTGACCTTATCCCGAACCGTGTAAGTGAACCTTCACAAGGTAAATGCCGAGCAATCGTGCGCCCACTCTGAATCAACCGGATGGAATCTGCTCCGGCGTCTGCCAAGGCCCGACAGACCTACAGCACCTCGAACACCTGATAGATCGGCCCGCTCGGCAGCCGGTGCCCCAACCCCACGGACACGATGTTGTTGAGCCAGCCGTACTTGTCGGAGGAGGTCTCGAACCAGGGGACGATGCGGAAGTAGTAGGCGGCGGGGCTGATCTCCTCGCCGCGGACGATGGCGTCGATCACCTCCTTGGGGCCGTGGCGCAGGCCGCGGTAGGTCATCCCTATCAGATGTCCGTCGCCGGTCTCCAGGACCAGGCGCACGTCGAGCGCCCAGGCGCCGTCGGCGCGCACCTGCTGCCAGTCGCTGCCGCTGGTCAGGATCTTGCCGCTGAGCCGCTCGCCCTCGAACCGGCCGCCCAGCACCTCGCCCACCCGCCGGTCCACGGCCGGCGTCTTGCCGATGACGAACGGCTTCGCCACGTCGATGACGAAGGTGAACAGGGGGCGGACACGCACCTCCGTCATTTCTCGCGGCAGAATCGTCGCAAGCGCCGGCTTGTCCATAATCTGGCCCCTGTTTGCTGGCGAAATTAGCGAATTCGTCAGGATGCGCTTGGACAGCGTAGAGGCTTCTGGCAAGGCTGTCGAGCGGCGGCGGCCCGGGAGCACGGTGTTCGGAAACGGTCTTGCAGCGGGACGCATTGAAGGATCATGGGGCCAATCGATAGCGGCGACGCACCCTACGACGCGGCTCCTTCCCTTGTTCTCGGAGGCCTCCGTCTCTGGGTGCTCGGCAAGGCTTTTCCCGAGAGCGTGGAGTGGTTCGACGGCAGCTGGCTGCAGGTGCGGGCCGAGTGCCACGCGCCGGGCGCCACCGTCACCGCCAACGGGCCGCTGCTCACTGCCGAGGACATCGGCCGCCTGCTTGCCGGCATGGAGGCCATGCACCGCCGCAGGGCCAGCGCCGCCGAGATGAGCCCGCTGGAGCCCAACCTAGTCGTCGGCCTCACGGGCAGCTCGCGCGGCCGCCTGCGCATCGACGTGCGCATCACGCCCGACAGCATGACCCAGGAGCACCGCTTCTTCTTCGATGCGGACCTCGCCTACCTCGCCGGCCCCATCGAGCAGTGCCACGAGATCCTGCGCCTGTTCCCCGCGGCGGAGCGGGTGCCGGGTCCGGCGTAGAGTGGGGTCACCCCAACGCCAGCTCCGCCCTGGTCCAGCGCTCCAGGAACGCCCCGAGCCAGGCCTGCACCTTGGCAGCGTGGGCGATGTGGCCGGCGATGTGCTCCTCGCGCCGGCGGGCGCCCTTGATCTCGAGCCGGGTGTTGTGCCCGCCGGTCCAGCGGTGCACCTGGGCGAAGGTGATCTCCGGGTGGAACTGCAGGCCTACGGCCGCCGGGCCGTAGGCGAAGGCCTGGTTGGGGAAGGCACCGTCCGACGTAGCCAGATGCAGGGCGCCGCACGGCAGGTCGCAGCCCTCGCGGTGCCACTGGTAGACGTGGTCAGGGAAGCCGCCGAGCCGCTGCCCGTTGGGCGTAGTCAGGAGCGGATAGTACCCCATCTCGCCCCGCTCCTCCGGGTCGAAACCGACCTTGGCGCCCAGGTGCAGGGCCAGCATCTGGGCGCCCAGGCAGATGCCGAGGAGCGGCGCCTTCTCCTTCAATGCCACGCCGATCCACTCGATCTCGCGGCGGATGAACTCGTCCTTGTCGTTGGCGCTCATAGGGCCGCCGAAGATCGCCGCCCCGCAGTGGCTGGCGAGCGTCTGCGGCAGCGGCTCGCCGAAGCGGGGCTTGCGGATATCCAGGGGAAAGCCGTTGCGGACGAGCCACTGGCCCACGTGGCCGGGGTTGGAGTTCTCCTGGTGCAGGACGATCAGCACAGGCTTCTTCGACCGGAAGCGCGCCACCGGCACCTGACCGGCGGCGCGCTCGCCGCTGTCCAATTCGATCGACTGCGCATCGAGCATTCGCGGGCCTCGCTCAGCGTGGCTTGAGCAACCATCGGACGATGGGGACGGTGATCGTGTGTGGCATGATGCGGAGGGCCAATGCAAGAAACGGGCTCAGCAGCCCCGGCACCACCACGCGCAGACCGAGCGCATAGCCGAGAGAGCCGGCGCGGGCCGCGGACATGGGCGACGACGGCAGCAGGTAGCGGTAGAAGGCAGCCCCGGCGCCGGCGCGCTCGTGCCACGCAGTCGTCACCGGACCTGGCGCCAGCACGCACACGCGCACGCCCTCGCCGGCGGTCTCCGCAGCAATCGCTTCTGTGAGGGAGATCACGTAGGCCTTGCTCGCATAGTAGGCAGCCTGGTTGGGGCCGGGCGTGTAGCCGCCAAGCGAGGCGAGATTGAGGATGCCGCCGCGCCCGCGCTTGCGCATGCCGTCCAGGTAGTGGCGCGTGAGTGCCGTGAGCGCCCGCACATTGAGGTCGATGAGCCGCACAATGTCCTCCGGAGCCTGGGCGTGGAACGGCCCGGCCAGCCCGATCCCGGCGCTGTTGACGAGAACGTCGGCATAGGCGCGGTGTTGCGCCAAGGCGCGGTCGATGGTCGCAACGGCATCCGGTGCGGTCACGTCGGCCGGCACCGCGACGGCGTCCGCCTTGAGCTCCGCCCGGATGGCTGCTGCCGCCCGCTCCAGCGGCCCGGGCCGACGCGCCACCAGCATCACGTCGCTGCCGGCGGCGGCGAATCGGCGCGCCAGCTCGAAGCCGATGCCCTCCGACCCGCCCGTCACCACCACCATCGGCCGCAGACCGGCATAGGCCGCCAGCGCCGCCGGGTCCGGCCGCCACCATCGCCGTCGCCAAGCCTGGAGGAGCATTCCGTCCGGTCCTGTAGGTTAGCGCCAAAGGCCCGTAACCCAGCATGGCAAAGTGCAGCGGTCGAGGCTGCCATGTTGGGCTTCGGCCCTTCGGGGCCTAACCCAACCTCACCATGCGCGCGCCAGGCGCCAGGCCGAGCTTGCGCTTGGCCTCGGCCACCTCCGCCAGCAACGCGCCAACGTCGCGCGCTGCAACGATCCGCTCGCGCCGCCGGCCGCTCGGCGCCGCGAACAGCACCTTCCAGCTCAGGTCCGAAAGCTCCAGCGCCGTGTACAGCACCTGGCCACACGCGTTAGTCTCGCCAGCAAGGGTCGCTTGGGTCGTCATCGCAATACCTCCGCTCCACTTCTCCAAAGGGGACCCGGAGGTTACTCAAGCGACCCTCTGCTTTCATAGAATCTACCTGAGGCACTCCCGTGCGCTTCTCGATCTTCTCCCTCGTCGGCCAGGCGCTGCGCGGGCAGACCGACTGGACGCCGCAATGGCGTGACGCCGAGCCGAAGCCCGCCTACGACGTGGCGATCGTCGGCGGTGGGGGGCACGGGCTGGCCACGGCGTACTATCTCACCAAGGAGCACGGGATCGCCAACGTCGCGGTGCTGGAGAAGGGGTGGCTCGGCGGCGGCAACGTCGGGCGCAACACCACCATCGTCCGCTCCAACTACCTGCTACCCGGCAACATCGCCTTCTACGAGTGGTCCATGAAGCTGTGGGAAGGCCTGGAGCAGGACCTCAACTACAACGCCATGGTCAGCCAGCGCGGCGTGCTCAACCTCTACCATTCCGACGCCCAGCGCGATGCCTATGCCCGGCGCGGCAACGCCATGCGGCTCCACGGCGTCGATGCGGAGCTGCTCGGCCGCGACGAGGTCCGCGCGCTGGTCCCCTATCTCGATTTCGACAACGCCCGCTTCCCGATCCAGGGAGGCCTGATCCAGCGCCGCGGCGGCACCGTGCGCCACGACGCCGTGGCCTGGGGCTACGCCCGCGCCGCGAGCGAGCGCGGCGTCGACATCGTACAGAACTGCGAGGTGACGGGCCTCCGCATCGAGCGCAGCCGGGTGGTGGGCGTGGAGACGACGCGCGGGTTTGTGCGCACGGGCAAGGTGGGCCTCGCCTGCGCCGGCAACTCCTGCACCGTGGCGGCCATGGCGGGGCTCCGGCTCCCCATCGAGAGCCATGTGCTGCAGGCGTTCGTCTCGGAGGGCATCAAGCCGCTGATCGATACGGTGATCACCTTCGGCGCCGGGCACTTCTACATCAGCCAGTCCGATAAGGGCGGGCTGGTGTTCGGCGGCGATATCGACGGCTACAACTCCTACGCCCAGCGCGGCAACCTGCCCGTGGTAGAGGACGTGTGCGAGGGCGGCATGGCGCTGATGCCGATGCTGGGGCGCCTGCGGGTGCTGCGCAGCTGGGGCGGCCTGATGGACATGAGCATGGACGGCTCGCCGATCATCGACCGGACGCCTATCGAGGGGCTCTATCTCAACGCCGGCTGGTGCTACGGCGGTTTCAAGGCGACGCCGGCCTCGGGCTGGTGCTTCGCCCACACCATCGCCCGCGACGAGCCCCACCCGCTCAACGCAGCCTTCCGGCTGGACCGCTTCGCCAC
The DNA here is from genome assembly GCA_044868325.1 of Hyphomicrobiaceae bacterium. Lineage (GTDB taxonomy): Bacteria > Pseudomonadota > Alphaproteobacteria > Rhizobiales > Hyphomicrobiaceae > AWTP1-13. Next base: position 11,557 of record JBIOWI010000031.1, on the reverse strand, counting down.
CGGGCACCCGATCGACGAGAAGGGCGTGGGCGCCCAGCCGAACCTGCACTGAAGACGGGCCCCATGCGCATCCCCTGCTGCTACTGCGGCGAGCGCGGCAACGAGGAGTTCGCGTATCTTGGCGACGCCACCGTGGTGCGTCCCAATGCGAATTCCGCCGTGCCTCTGGACGATGCGGGCCGCAAGCAGTGGGCCGATTATGTCTATCTGCGCGACAACCCGGCCGGCGTGCACCGTGAGCTGTGGCACCATGCTGCCGGCTGTCGCGCTTGGCTAGTGGTGACGCGCAACGTCCGGACCCACGAGATCCTCAAGGTCAAGCCGGCGCGCGAGGTGGCGCTAGCCCGCGAACAGGCCGCCCAAACGTGAGCGACGATATTACTCTCCGCCGGCGCCGCAGCTTCCCCTCCCCCCTTGTGGGGGAGGGACAGGGTGGGGGGGACTCACACATCTCGAATGTCGGGGCTCCCCCCACCCCTAACCCCTCCCCACAAGGGGGAGGGGAATCTCCGCATCGTTTGCCTCAAGGTGGATTGATTGACCGTAGCCGGACGCTGATGTTCACGTTCGACGGCCGCCGGTATCGGGGCCATCCCGGCGATACGCTGGCGTCGGCGCTGCTCGCGAACGGCGTGCATCTGGTCGGGCGCTCCTTCAAGTACCACCGGCCACGCGGCATTCTCTCCGCCGGGTCCGAAGAGCCCAATGCGCTCGTCGAGCTGCGCACGGGCGCCCGCCGCGAGCCGAACACGCGAGCCACGACCGTCGAGCTCTACGACGGGCTCATCGCCGCCAGCCAGAACCGCTGGCCGTCGCTCACGTTCGATGTCCTGGCCGTCAATTCCGTCATCGCGCCATTGCTGGCGGCGGGGTTCTACTACAAGACCTTCATGTGGCCGGCCTCCTTCTGGGAGAAGCTGTACGAGCCCATCGTCCGCCGCGCCGCCGGCCTCGGGCGTGCCGCCGCACAGGCGGACCCGGACCGCTACGAGAAGGCGTTCCTGCACTGCGATGTGCTGGTCGTCGGCGGCGGCCCCGCCGGGCTGATGGCCGCCCTCGCCGCTGGCAGCACCGGCGCGCGTGTCGTGCTGTGCGAGGAGGATTTCCGCCCCGGCGGGCGCCTCATTGCCGACAGCCGCATCGTCGCCGACCGTCCGTCTGCCGAATGGTCGGCCGCCGTCGTGGGCGAGCTCGCCGCCCTCGCCAACGTCCGGCTGATGCCGCGCACGACGGTCGTCGGCGTCTACGACGGCGGCACGTATTCCGCGCTGGAGCGCGTCAACGACCACCTGGCCGAGCCGCCGCCCCATCAGCCGCGCCAGCGCCTGTGGCGCATCGTGGCGAGGCGCGCGGTCCTGGCGGCCGGCGCGCTGGAACGGCCGCTGGCGTTCGGCGACAACGACTGCCCCGGCATCATGCTGGCCGGAGCGGTGCGCGCCTACGTCAACCGCTATGCCGTGGCGCCGGGCCGCCGCGCCGTGGTGTTCGCCGCCAACGACGAGAGCGCCCGCACCGCGCTCGACCTGGCGAAGGCCGGCGCGGCCGTCGAGGCCATTGTCGATCCGCGCCCCACGCCAGGCGCGGCGGTGGTGGCGGCCGCCGAGGCCACGGGAGCGGCTCTGGTGGCCGGCGGGGCCGTCACGCGCGCGCTGGGCAGCCGGCGCGTGCGGGCGGTCGAGGTGCGCTCCGCATCGGGCGGGACGCGGCGCTTCGACTGCGACCTCGTCTGCGTCTCGGGCGGATGGAGCCCGACGATCCACCTTGCCTCGCATCTCGGCGCGCGGCCGGTCTGGGACGAGCGCCTGGCCGCCTTCGTGCCGAGCCGGCTGCCGCCCGGAATGAGCACGGCGGGCGCCTGCGGCGGCAGCTTCGCCCTCGCGGATGCCCTGGCGGAAGGGGCGCACGCCGGTCTGGCTGCCGCGGCCGATTGCGGCTTCGGCGGCAAGCCGGTGGATGTGCCGCTCGTAGATGACGAGAGCACGGCCGGCGCGCCGCTCTGGCGCGTGCGGGGCACGCGCGGCAAGGCGTTCGTCGATTTCCAGAACGACGTGACGATTGCGGACGTCGAGCTGGCCGAGCGCGAGGGCTTCCGCGCGGTGGAGCACCTCAAGCGATACACCACGCTCGGCATGGCCACCGACCAGGGCAAGACGTCCAACGTCAACGCCCTCGCACTGATGGCCGAGCTGACGGCCAGGAGCATCCCCGAGACCGGCACCACAACATTCCGTCCACCGTTCACGCCGGTGGCCATCGGCGCCTTCGCCGGGCATCACCGCGGCAGGAGCTTCAAGCCGACCCGGCTCACGCCGTCGCACCGCTGGGCCGAGGAGCAGGGCGCCCGCTTCGTCACGGCCGGCGAGTGGCTGCGGGTGCAGTGGTATCCGCAGCCCGGCGAGACCGACTGGCTGGAGAGCGTGAACCGCGAGGTGACCTCCGTCCGCAGCCGCGTCGGTGTGTGCGACGTCTCCACTCTCGGCAAGATCGACCTGCAGGGTGCCGATGCCGCGGCCTTCCTCGACCGGCTCTACATCAACGGCTTCGCCAATCTGGCCGTCGGCCGCGCCCGCTACGGCGCGATGCTGCGCGAGGACGGCCTCGTGCTGGACGACGGCACGGTGGCGCGCCTCGGCGAGCACCGCTTCGTCGTCACCACCACTACGGCCAACGCCGCCAAGGTGCTCCAGCACATGGAGCTGGCGCAGCAGTGGCTCTGGCCGGAGCTCGACGTGCAGCTCTGCTCGATCAGCGAGCAATGGGCGCAGTGCTCCGTCGCCGGCCCGCGTGCCCGCGACGTGCTGCGGGCGGTGATCGATGCCGGGCACGACATCTCCAACGCGGCCTTTCCCTACATGGCGGCCGCGGAGATGTCGGCGCTCGGCGGCATCCCGGCGCGCGTCTTCCGCATCTCCTTCTCCGGCGAGCTGGCCTACGAGATCGCCGTGCCGGCGGGCTACGGCGATGCCCTGATCCGCCGCATCGTGGCGGCCGGGCAGCCCTACGGCATCGTGCCCTACGGCACCGAGGCCCTCGGAGTCATGCGCATCGAGAAGGGCCACATCGGCGGCGGCGAGCTGAACGGCCAGACCACGGCGCGCGACCTCGGCCTCGGCCGCATGATGTCGGCAAGGAAGGACTACATCGGCCGCATCCTGGCCCAGCGTCCCGGGCTCGTGGACCCGAGCCGCCCCACGCTCGTCGGCATCAAGCCGGTGGATCGCGGGGCGCGGCTGCGTGCCGGTGCGCACTTCATCCCCGGGGGCGCGGACGCCGTGGCCCACAACGACGGGGGCTATGTCACCTCGGTCGCGTTCTCACCGGCGCTGGGCCACTGGATCGGCCTCGGGCTCCTGGCGCGCGGGCCGCAGCGGCACGGCGAGCGCGTGCGCGCCTGCGACCCGGTGCGCGGCGGCGACACGCCTGTCGAGGTGTGCGACCCGGTGTTCCTCGATCCGCAAGGAGAGCGGCTGCGTGGCTGAGTCAGTCCCCCGCTTCGTGTCCGCCCTGGAGGGAGTTGCCGTACCGGGCCGCTACGGCCGCACAGACGCGGCCGCCGGGGTGGTCGTTGCCGAGCTGCCCACCGCCGGCCTCGCCCTGGTGACCGCCCGCAGGGGCCGCAGCGCCGATCTGATCGCCGCCGCGGAGGCGGCCTTCGGCGTCGCCCTTCCCGCAACACCGCGCCGTGTGGGGAACGGCGATCTCGCGTTCATCTGGTCGGGTCCGGACCGATGGCTGGCGCATTGCGCCGACGCGCCACCCGCCTGCATGGAGCGGCTGCTGGCGCCGCTTGCTGCTCACGCCGCCGTCGTCGATCAGAGCCATGCACGCGCACTGCTCCGCATCTCGGGCCCCCGCGTGCGCGACGCCCTGGCCAAAGGCGTCGCCATCGACCTCGATCCGCGCGCGTTTCGCCCGGGCGATACCGCCATGACCGGGGTCGCCCACGTCGCCGTCCAGCTCTGGCAGATCGACGACGCGCCCACCTACGCGTTCAGCATCGCCCGCAGCCTCGCCGGCAGTTTCTGGGACTGGCTCGCAGCCTCGGGGGCGGAGTATGGGCTGGAGCTGGCCTCGCCTCCGCCCACCGTGTCGGCCTCACCGTTTGGCCGGTCGTAGAGGGGAGCGTTTGGACGTCTAGCTGCGTGGCTGGACACGACGGGCGAGCAAGCTGCAGAGGTCAGGGTTGATGCGCCAGCGGTCGTCGGTCTTTTCCTTGTGATCGTGCAAATGAGCAATCGGTTTTTCCCTTCGCATATCATGACGATAGAGGTCGACGTCCGCCCATTGGGCCAGTCTATGCTTCCTCGTAGCAGGACGTAATCGCGCTCTGCATTGATCACGATCTCCTCGGCACGCAATGGGATCAAATCCGTTGGCCAGTCGTCCCGCTGGGCGATTGATGGCGCGGAGAATGCGAGCAGCGAAAAGAGCGACAAGGCCGAGAGACGCGCACATCGGGACATGAAGACTTCAAAGCTCCCTGGGCCTCGCAACGACGTTAAATCTACACTCCGATCCAGGCAGCAATGCAGCAGACCCAGCCCCGGCGCCGCCACGCGACAAGCAGGGCGACCGTGGGTATCATGACCGGATTCCTTTCCGTGCGCGACGCAGGAGCGACGATGCCGGCCCGCCCATCCTCTCCTCCCGAAGGCCTGGAGCCGATCGAGGCGGCCTCGCGCGACGAGATCGCCGCCCTGCAGCTCGAGCGCCTGCAGTGGACCTTGCAGCACGCCTACGACAATGTGCCCACCTATCGGCGGAAGCTCGACGAGGCGGGAGTCAAGCCGGCCGATCTGAAGCGCCTGGAGGACCTTGCGCGGTTTCCCTTCACGACCAAGCAGGACCTGCGGGAGAACTACCCGTTCGGCATGTTCGCCGTGCCGCGCGCGAGAATCGTGCGCATCCACGCCTCCTCGGGGACGACCGGCAAGCCGACGGTGGTCGGCTACACGCAGGCGGATATCGATGCCTGGGCCGACCTGATGGCGCGCTCGATCCGCGCCGCCGGCGGCCGGCCCGGCATGAAGGCGCACATCGCCTACGGCTACGGCCTCTTCACCGGCGGCCTCGGCGTCCACTACGGGGCGGAGCGGCTCGGCTGCACCGTCATCCCCGTCTCCGGCGGCATGACCGAGCGGCAGGTCCAGCTCATCGCCGACTTCGAGCCCGACATCATCATGGTGACGCCGTCTTACATGCTGGCGATCCTGGACGAGTACCGGGCCAAGGGCCTCGATCCGCAGAAGTCCTCGCTCAAGATCGGCATCTTCGGGGCCGAGCCCTGGACCAACGCCATGCGCGCGGAGATCGAGGCCGCCTTCGACATGGACGCGGTCGACCACTACGGTCTGTCGGAGGTGATCGGCCCCGGGGTGGCCGCCGAGTGCATCGAAACGAAGGACGGACTGCACATCTGGGAGGACCATTTCTATCCGGAGATCGTCGATCCGGCGACCGGCAAGGTGCTGCCCGACGGCGAGCTGGGCGAACTCGTCTTCACCTCGCTGACCAAGCAGGGCATGCCGGTGATCCGCTACCGCACCCGCGACCTCACGCGGCTGCTGCCGGGCACCGCGCGCAGCATGCGCCGCATGGAGAAGGTGACCGGCCGCTCCGACGACATGATGATCGTGCGCGGCGTCAACGTGTTCCCAACCCAGATCGAGGAGCTGCTCTTGCGCTGCCAGGGCCTGAGCCCGCATTATCAGATCGAGCTCCGGCGCGACCAGCGGCTCGACGTCCTGCGGCTTCTGGTGGAAGCTCGCCCCGACTTGGCCGATGCGCCGGCGCGGGCGGCCCAGGCGGCGTTCTTGAGCGCGCTTGTCAAGAACAACATCGGGATCAGCGCCGAGGTGGTCGTCAACGACCCGGGGCAGATCGAGCGCTCCGCCGGCAAGGCGCGCCGCGTCGTCGATCTCAGACCGAAGGACTGAAGGATGCGCAAGGATATCGGCGAGGCATCGGGCGCCGGCATCGGCGATGCCTTGGGAGCCTGGAGCCGGTCGTGCCCGGCCCTCACCGGCGAATTCGAGCGCGACCTCGACGCAAGCTCCGCGTTCTGGCGGCAGGGCGCCGAGCTGCGGGCCAAGCTGCCCCCCAAGGCGCGGCGCAGCGCCGACGAGGAGGCGGCGACGAGGTCGATCTTCGAGGCCGAGCGCACGCTGCGCGAGCGGTTCCTCTCCCGCCACGTGGAGAGCGTCTATCGCCGGCTGACGGACGACTGCCGGAGGTTCATCCGCGCCGACGAGCTGGTGTATGCCGCGGGTGCGGCGTTTCCCGGCCTGGCGCCGAGCCGGGGGATCGTCGCGGGCGACAACGAGAGGCCGCTGAAGGAGAAGGAGGGCTTCGAGATCGATCAGGGCATCCTGCTCTCGCATGTCCTGGCCCATCCCAACACCGGCCGGCATCTCCTGCACGCCATGCTGCTGCCGTTGCCCGAGTCGGCCGAACGGCTGCCGCACTACCTCAAGGCCGGATCGATCGATCTCGGCCGGACGACGCTGACGCGAATGGGAAAGGCGTCCGTCCTGGAGATGCGCAACCCGCGCTTCCTCAACGCCATGGACGACACGACCACAGGCCCGACGGAGGTCGCCACCGACCTCGCCATTCTCGATCCCGAGACGCAGATTGCGGTGGTGCGCGGCGGCGTGGTGGAGAACCCCAAGTATGCCGGGCGGCGCCTGTTCTCCGCCGGCATCAACCTGACGCTGCTCTACCAGGGCAAGGTCTCCTTCCTGTTCTACCTCCGGCACCTGCTGGGCTGGGAGAACAAGTGGCTGCGCGGCCTGGCGTGCCCGGAGCTGCCGACCGACGAGACCGTGGGGGCGACACGGGAGAAGCCCTGGGTCGCGGCCGTGGACGGCTTCGCCATCGGCGGCGGGTGCCAGCACCTGCTGGTGATGGACTACACCCTCGCCGCAGCCGACGCCTACATGACTCTGCCCGCACGCAAGGAGGGCATCATCCCCGGCGCCGCCAACATGCGGCTGCCCCGCTTCACCGGCGACCGCATCGCGCGGCAGGCCATCATGTACGGGCGGCGGCTCGACTGCGACAGCCCGGAGGGCCGCCTGATCTGCGACGAGATCGTGCCGCCCGAGGAGATGGATGCGGCCATCGCGCGGGTTGTCGACGGCCTGACGGGGGCGGGCGTCGTGAGCGCGGTCGCCAACCGGCGCACCTTCCGCGTGCCGCAGGAGCCGATCGCGACCTTCCTGGCCTACGCCGCCGTCTACGCCCGCGAGCAGGCGTATTGTCACTTCAGCCCGGCCCTGATCGCCAACCTGGAGCGCCATTGGAACGCGCACGACCGCAAGGTCTGAGCTGTGCGCACGGACGCGGCCGGTGGAGGACCGGGGTCAGCTCATATTCCGGCCCCATATTGCGGATGACAGGCCCGAGCGGATGGGCCTAGAACCGCGTTGAGCCTATCGAGTTGCGGCCCCCAACGCGCGAATCGCCCGATGTCCACCCTCCTCATCACCCACCCCTCGTTCGTCGAGCACGACACCGGCCCCGGGCACCCGGAGCGGCCTGACCGCATGCGCGCCATCGACAAGGTGCTCTGCCACGAGATGTTCAACGATCTGAAGCGGGAGGAGGCGCCGCTGCGGGACGACGTGGAGGAGCAGATCGCGCTCGCCCATCCGCAGCGCTACATCGACTGGGTGAAGAGCGCGCGGCCGAGGCCAGGCGAGGAGCCCGTGCGGCTCGACCCCGATACGGTGCTGTCCGCCACGTCGTGGGAGCCGGCGCTGAGGGCCGTGGGCGCCGGGCTGATGGCCGTGGACCGCGTGTTCGATCGAACCTCGGGCATCAGGAACGCGTTCGCCCAGGTGCGCCCGTGCGGCCACCACGCCGAGACCGAGCGCGCCATGGGCTTCTGCATCTTCAGCAACGTCGCCATCGCCGGCCTCTACGCCCGCAAGAAATACGGCGCCGAGCGCATCGCCGTTGTGGATTTCGACGTCCACCACGGCAACGGCACCCAGGACATCTTCTGGAGTGACAAGGGCCTGTTTTTCGGCTCCACGCACCAGATGCCGCTCTATCCGGGCACGGGAGCGGTGAACGAGACCGGCGTCGGCAATATCTGGAACGCGCCGCTGCGGCCGGGCGACGGAGGGGAGCCCTTCAAGGAAGCCTTCGAATCGCGCATCCTGCCGGCCTTGCACAACTTCGCCCCGGACGTGGTGCTGATCTCGGCCGGGTTCGACGCCCACAAGGACGACCCGCTGGCAAACCTGCAGCTCACCGAGCCCGATTTCGCCTGGGCGACCGACAAGATCGCGGAGGTTGCGGCCAGGCACGCGGAGGGGCGGCTGGTGTCGATGCTGGAGGGGGGCTACAACCTCGCCGCGCTGGCGCGGTCGGTGGCTGTCCACGTCGGGGCGCTGATGCAGGCGGGGAAGTAGGGAGTAGGGAATAGGGAATAGGGAGTAGGAATGCGTACCGGACTGAATCGCCCCTACTCCCCACTCCCTATTCCCTACTCCCCTCTTCGCCGCCCTTTCGATTGAAACGAGGCCCCATCCATGGCCATGGCCAGACCCCTCGCCGAGATCAAGGACATGAGCTTCGAGCGCGCGCTCAAGGAGCTCGAGAGCATCGTCGAGCGCCTGGAGAAAGGCGCCGTCGAGCTGGAGGAGAGCATCGCCATCTACGAGCGCGGCGAGGCGCTCAGAGAGCATTGCGACCGGCTCCTGAAGCAGGCCGAGGCCAAAGTCGAGAAGCTGACGCTGGGCCCTAACGGCGTTCCCACGGGCTCGGAGCCGTTCCGGCCGCAGGAATGAGGCGGCGGGCTGCCTCTCCCCGCTTTTTGCGGGGAGAGCGCCGGGGTGAGGGGCAGCAAGAGGCTCCAGCTTCTCGGCGATGGGCTCTCGGCACCCATGGACAGGTGTCGGCCTTGGATGGCCGAGGGCCTATGGGGAGAGGGAACGCGCCGCGACGCTTAGTCTCCGCTTGATCCAGGTCAATGCACTATACTAACGGGCTGCAGGGCGCAGGCTGGCCAGAGCAGTCCGTTGCGCCGGTGGAACCGGTCGGGTGGGAAGCCCATGAGCCAAACCTCCAAGACTCCGCTGCTGGACACCATCGAGACCCCCGCGGATCTGAGGCGACTCCCCGATCAGGACCTGCGGCAGCTCGCCGACGAGCTGCGCCAGGAGACCATCGACGCCGTCTCCGTGACCGGCGGGCACCTGGGCGCCGGCCTCGGTGTGGTCGAGCTGACCGTGGCGCTGCATCACGTGTTCGCCACGCCGCACGACCGGCTCGTCTGGGACGTGGGGCATCAAGCCTATCCCCACAAGATCCTCACCGGCCGGCGCGACCGCATCCGCACGCTGCGCCAGGGCGGCGGGCTGTCAGGCTTCACCAAGCGGGCCGAGAGCGAGTACGACCCGTTCGGTGCGGCGCACTCCTCCACCTCCATCTCGGCCGGCCTCGGCATGGCCGTGGCGCGCGACCTCGCCGGCAAGCCCAACAACGTGGTGTGCGTGATCGGCGACGGCGCCATGTCCGCCGGCATGGCCTACGAGGCCATGAACAATGCAGGTGCACGCAGCGAGCGGCTGATCGTCATCCTCAACGACAACGACATGTCGATAGCACCGCCGGTGGGCGCGCTGTCCAACTACCTGGCGCGCATCACGTCGAGCGGCACCTATCTGCACCTGCGCGACGTGGTCAAGCAGCTGGCCAAGCGGCTGCCGAAGTACTGGGAGCGGCGCGCGGCGCTGGCCGAAGAGTACACGCGCACGTATTGGACCGGGGGCACGCTGTTCGAGGAGCTGGGCTTCTACTACGTGGGGCCCATCGACGGGCATAACCTCAACGTGCTGCTGTCGGTGCTGCGCAATGTGCGCGACGCCAACAACGGGCCGATCCTGGTGCACGCGGTCACCCGCAAGGGCAAGGGCTACCCACCGGCCGAGGCGTCCGACGATAAGTATCACGGCGTCAACCGGTTCAACGTCGTCACCGGCGCCCAGGTGAAGGCGAAGTCCAACGCGCCGAGCTACACCAAGGTGTTCGCCCAGAGCCTGATCGAGGCGGCGCGCAAGGACGACAAGATCGTCGCCGTCACCGCGGCCATGCCGTCCGGCACCGGGCTCGATTTGTTCGAGAAGGAGTTCCCGTCCCGCACCTTCGACGTGGGGATTGCCGAGCAGCATGGGGTGACGTTCGCCGCGGGGCTGGCGGCCGAGGGCTACAAGCCGTTCGCGGCGATCTATTCGACTTTCCTGCAGCGGGCCTACGACCAGGTGGTGCACGACGTGGCGGTCCAGCGCCTGCCGGTCCGCTTCGCCATCGACCGCGCCGGGCTCGTTGGCGCTGACGGGCCGACCCACGCCGGGGCCTTCGACGTGGCCTACCTCGGGTGCCTGCCGGGGTTCGTGCTGATGGCGGCGGCCGACGAGGCCGAGCTGAAGCACATGGTCGCCACCGCCGCCGCCATCGACGACAGGCCCTCGGCGCTGCGCTACCCGCGCGGCGACGGGGTGGGCGTGGAGCTGCCGGCCGAGGGTGTGCCGCTTGAGATCGGCAGGGGCCGGGTGGTGCGCGAGGGCACGACGGTGGCACTGCTGTCCTACGGCACCCGCCTGGCCGAGAGCCTCAAGGCGGCCGACCTGCTCGCGGGCTACGGCCTGTCGACCACCGTGGCGGATGCCAGGTTCGCCAAGCCGCTCGATGCCGATCTGGTCGCCCGGCTCGCCCGCAACCACGAGGTCCTGATCACCATCGAGGAAGGCTCCATCGGCGGCTTCGCCAGTCAGGTTCTGCAGCTCCTGGCTACCGAGGGGATACTCGACGGCGGCCTCAAGGTGCGGCCCATGGTGCTGCCCGACCGGTTCATCGACCAGGACAAGCCCGAGAGGATGTACGACCAGGCGGGCCTCAACGCCCCGCAGATCGTGGCCACGGTGCTGGCCACCCTCGGCCGCGAGCAGGGAGCCGGCGGCGCCCGGGCGGCCGAGCGGGCCTGAGCTGGGGTCAGACCCTGCGGGTCTGACCCCATGGCACATCCTTCAGCAGCCCGACAGGACAGTCCGTCGTGAGCAAGAGATCTCATGGCGCGACCAGCGTTGGAGTAAGGGGTCAGACCCGCAGGGTCCGACCCCTTCGCAGAGGGTCTCCCGATGCAGGGCCGAACGATCGAGCCTGGCTGGCAGGCACTGCTCGCATCGAAGTGGGCCCTGCAGCTCGCTGTGCTGCTGGGCGGTGTGCTCCTGCACTCGATGAATGTGCTGCTCACGGCCACGGTCTTGCCCAGCATCGTCATCGGCGTCGGCGGCGCCGACCTCATGAGCTGGCCGACCACGGCCTTCCTCGCATCCTCGATCGTCGCGGCGACCGGCACCGGCGCCCTTACGGTTGCCGTCGGCTCAAGGCCTGCATTCTGCGCCGGCGCGGCGATCTATTGCGCCGGCTCGCTCATGTGCGCTCTGGCGCACTCCATGCCCCTTGTGATCGCAGGCCGCTTCGTACAGGGGTTCGGCGGGGGCCTGCTGTCGGCCCTGGCGTATGTCTTGGTGCGCTACCTGTTCCC